>JAHCJQ010000065.1 GCA_026126215.1 Alphaproteobacteria bacterium | reverse complement strand
CCGCTGCCCGATCCGGCAGATGCCGCTCTGCGGTGCCGAAAAGCCGGAGCTGCGACAGACTTCCGAGGGACACTGGGTCGCCTGCCATCTGCGCGGCTGAGAGGACCGCCGCGGCGAGACACTGCGATAGGGGCGCAGGCAAGCAGTACCGTCGGGCCGAAGGCAGTGCGGGCGGATGGATGGGGATGGTATTCAGGCTGGTGGATGAGCAAGGCCGCTTGGTTTCTTGCCTCTTTTCCCATAGTTTTAATTGGTGCAAGCAACAAAGTACTCTGAATTCAGAGCCGATTATATTTGAGTAGTCATAATCTTGGTACGATCACAACCTGGACATGACGATGTCTCGGTGACGGCCGAAACGTCCCCTGGTGACGAAGGCCGCAGCCGGTTCTAGGCTGGCTTTATGCTCAACTTCGTCTCCGCCAATCGCATTGCCGAGGTGGCCGCGCTGATCGGCGATGCCGCGCGCGCCAACATGCTTTCGGCTCTCATGTGTGGCCATGCCCTCACCGCGGGCGAACTGGCCCGTCAGCCGGACAGCCGGGCGCTCCGCATCCTGCCCGCAGGCGAGGATGGCCTGGTGGAAACTTTCAGGCTGTCAGTCGAGCAACTCTGAGGGCTTCCCGCCGGCCGGCTCCGCTCTCGTGGTCCCGGCCCGACCACGTCATCCGGGCGCATCCTCGACGCAGCGAATGATCAAAGGAAACCAATTGATACGGCTATCTGCCGCCCGATGGCATCAGGTCGTAATGAAATACCTTGGCGATGATGCGCCAACCGTCGGGCGTCTTGATGAAGGAGAGGAAGTCGGAGAAATAGCGATCGGCGATCGCGCAATGGGCATGAACCAGTGCCGTCTTCGGCCCGGCGAGCGTGATCGAGACGATGGCGTCGCGCCTTGCCTCGCGGCGCGCGGCCGGCGCCTCGCGCTTCTCGACCACCGGCAGATACTCATCCATGCCAAGATTGATCGTTTCCTCGCCGGTGGCGCAGACATAACGCGCATCCGGATGAAAGACCTTTCTCAGCCGCGCCGTGTCGCTGTGATACAGGCCGTCGAAGTAGAGTTGCATCTGCTCTTCCAGTGCAATCAACGCGTCCTTCATCCTCAACCCCATGAATTGCTCCGCGGCGCTGCATCCTGTGCCGCGCCCCCACGCGCTATCAGATAGCATCGCGCCCCTTCGCATGCACTCGCGTTCTTGGGGCGTTTAGAGTTTGCGTCGACCGGTGTGTATGTTACCGTTTCAATTATTGAGACAATGTCTCGTATTACGAGACACAATATGAAGAGGGGACTGATCGGTTGAGCGAGCGCTCCTATTCGGAAGTGCAGTCGGTGGCGCGTGCGGCGCAGATCCTTCTTGCCTTCGCCGAAGCCGAGGAATGGGGCCCGACCGAACTCGCCCGCAAGACCGGCCTGCACAAGAGTGTCGTGCATCGCCTGCTGCAGACGATGGCAAGGAGCGGGCTCCTCGCCTGCGAGGAGCGGGGCGGCCGCTACAGTCTCGGGCCGATCATGGCCCACCTCAACCCGCGCGACGGGGCATATGGAACGCTGGTCAGGATCGCCCGTCCCTACATGAAGCGACTCGCGGAGGCGACGGGAGAGACGATCAGTCTCTGTGTGGTCGAGGGCTCGCTCGGCCTGTGCATCGATGTCATTGACAGCCGTCAAAGCATGCGGTTCACGGTTCACAAGGGCGAGACGTTTCCGCTCAATGCCGGCTGCATCGGCAAGGTGCTGCTTGCTTTCCAGCCGGACGACTTCATCGACGGCCTGATCCAGCAGCGCGCCCTCAAGCGCTACACCGAGAACACGATCACCGACCCGCGAAGGTTGCGGGCGGAGCTACGCCAGGTGCGGCGGGTCGGGCACGCCTTCAGCGACGCGGAGATCACGCCCGGAGCCCGCTCGATCGGCGCGCCGGTCTTCGGTGCCGATGGCAGGGTGGCGGCGAGCCTGGTCGTCTCCGCCCCGTCGTTCCGCCTGCCCGATTCGAAAGTCAGGAAACTTACAGAAATGATCTGCCGCGAGGCCACACGCCTGTCGGCGGAGCTTGGCTACACGCCGAAGGCCCTCAGCGCCGGCCGATGATCTGATGGAGGAAAACCCCAATGCTCTTCAATGACAAACGCGCGGCGGAAATCATGGCCAAGGCGGGCGTGGACGCCATTGTCGCTACATCGCCCGACAACGTCATGTACGCGACCGACTACGAATGCATTTCGCACTGGATCAACAAGGGCTTTCAGGTCTATTCCATCTACACGCCATCCCACACGCCAAAGGCATCGCTGATCGCCCCGAGCCTTGAGCTGGAAGCGATTGTCGATGGCGATGTCTGGGTCGACGATGTCTATATCTTCAGCCCGTTCAAGCGCGGCCCGGCGCAGGAGAACGAAATGGACCGCGTCGGCCGGGCGGGCAAGGCCCTGCTCGAACGGGCCCACACGGTCAATCGGGCGGTGGAGGGGCTGGTCGCCGCGATCGAGGCGCGCGGGCTCGAGAAGGGACGCATAGCCATCGACGAAACCGGCATGTCGCCCTTCATCTTCTGGGAGGTCAAGCAGCGCTTTCCAAACGCCGATATCGTGCCGGGCAACGCCATCTGGTGGGAGATCCGCATGGTGAAGACGGCGGACGAGATCGCCCGGCTTCGCAAGGCCTCGCACATCACCGAGGATGCGATCCGGCATGCGTATGGCCTGGTCCGCCCCGGCGTCAAGGAGAGCGAGATCGTTCACGCCTATAACATGCGCGTCGCCGAGCTCGACGGCCGTCCGACCTTCATGGTCCTCGGCAGCGGCAGCCGCAGTTCCTATCCGCACATCCTGACATCGGACAAGGTGATCGAGGCTGGCGATATCGTCCGCTACGATATCGGCTGCACCTACAAGTACTACCATGCGGACAATGCGCGGGCCGTCGTGCTCGGCAAGCCAACCACGCAGCAGAGCACGCTATGGGAGGCGCTTGCGCAGGGGGTCGAGGATGCACTGGGCCTGATCCGTCCCGGGGCGGACGTGCGCGACATCTATCGGGCGGCCATGAAGCCGGGCAAGGAACTCGGACTGGCCGATTTCGACCGCTTCCACTGCGGGCACGGCATTGGCATCAGCGTCTACGACCCGCCCGTGGTAACCCTGGCCGATCCATCGAAATCGGCTTTCCTCATGCCCTCGATCGAAGGCGGATTGCTGCCGGGCATGTCGCTGAACGTGGAGGTTGGCTACTACATGCAGGGAGTGCAGGGCTTCCTGTGCGAGGACACGGTTGTCGTCACCGAGACCGGCTGCGAGCGCCTGACACGCAACAGCAAAGCCCTGGTCTATGACGAATTCATGACCGCCAACGCCTCGCTCTAGGAGACCGGCGACGATGCGGCCATCGGTAGGAACAGTCCTGTCCTTTCTCGCAGCGCCGAAGCTGTGGCTCGTCGTCTTCTTCGTTCTGCCGATGATGACGATGGTGCTCTACAGCTTCTGGCGCGTGGCCGACTACCAGATCGTCGCCGATTTCACGCTCCGCAACTACGAGAAGATCGGCGGCAGCCTGTATGTGGGCGTGTTTCTCCGCACGATTCGAATATCGATCTACGTCACCGTCCTATCGCTCCTGATCGGATATCCGGTGGCCTATTTCCTGGCCCGCAAGGTCCGGCGCTTCAAGCTCACCCTGTTGCTGCTCGTCATTCTCCCGCTCTGGACCAGCTACCTGGTGCGAACCTATGCCTGGATGCTCATTCTCGGCACGCAAGGCGTCATCAACCAGTCCCTGATGGCGGTCGGCCTGATCGAGGAGCCGATAAGCTGGCTGCTTTACTCGGACTTCGCGGTCACAATCGCCCTGGTCCATATCTACATGCCGTATCTCATCCTGCCGCTCTATGCGGTGCTCGAGAAGATCAATCCAAGCATTCTCGAGGCGGCATGGGATCTGGGCGGCGGGCGCATACGCACGTTCCTCTCGGTGATCCTGCCGCTCAGCCTGCCCGGCATCGCCACCGGATGCCTGTTCGTGTTCATACCGTCGATGGGGGCATTCGTGACACCCGAGCTTCTCGGCGGCACGCGAAGCATCATGATCGGCAGCATCATCGCCCAGCAGTTCGGCGTCGCCTACGAGTATCCGTTCGGATCGGCGCTGGCGCTGGTGCTGATGGGGATCATCTTCGCTACCGCAGCGTTCTCGCTCCGCTATGGCAAGCCAAAAGGGCTGGCCTGATGCGGCGAGACCCGGTCAAGCCCTTTCTCGCGGCATGGACCGTTCTGGTCCTGCTCTTCCTGTTCGCGCCGCTCTTCGTGGTGGCGCTGTTCTCGTTCAACGAATCGTCGATCAGCCGGTTCCCGATCCGGGGCTTCACCCTCGCCTGGTACCAAAAGCTCTTTGCCAATACGGCACTGCACGAGGCATTGTGGAACAGCCTCATCGTTGCCATTGCCACGGTCGCGATTTCCACCGCGCTGGGCATCGGCGCGGCGGTGGGAATCCATCGATATGGCGGACGGTACGGCGGCGCGCTGCGGTCGTTCTCGCTGACGCCCATGATGGTGCCGCGACTCATCATCGGTATTGCGCTGCTCACCTTCTACAATCTCTTCCAGACCAACCTGTCGCTGCTGACCGTGATCGCGGGCCATGTCGTCATGACGCTGCCCTATGTGATTCTGATCGCTTCGGCACGGCTCGTCGGTTTCGACAAGTCGATGGAGGAAGCCGCCTGGGATCTCGGCGCCGGCACTTTCACGATCTTCCGCGAAGTCACGCTGCCGTTCCTGAAGCCCGCGGTAGTAGCCGCGGCGCTCATGTCGTTTACACTGTCGTTCGACGAGGTGGTCGTGACATTCTTCACGACCGGCAACGACAATACCCTGCCGATGATGATCTGGTCGATGTTGAGGTTCGGCATCACACCGGAAGTCAATTCCATCGCAACGCTGACGATCGTCGCCAGCGGCGCGTTTGCCCTAGTGGCGGAAATGTCGCTCCGCCGGGCGCAAGTCGGTTCAACCAGGTGACCAAACAGGAGGATAAGGGGATGTCGAGAGAAACCATGAATTTGCTGCTGCCAAGCGGCATGTCGAGGCGCGGCCTCATGCGGCTCATGGCGGCGAGCGGCCTGCTTGCCGCAGCGCCCGCCAGCCTTCGCCAGGCGTTCGCGCAGGACAAGTCCCTCAACTACTTCACGTGGTCGTCGTGGGGGGCGCCGGAGTTCGTCGCCGATGCGAAGAAGAAGCTCGGCATCGACCTCAAGCCGACCTTCTATAGCAGCTCGGACGAGATGATGGCCAAGCTGCGCGGTGGCGGCACCCGTCTCTATGACATGATTGTACCCGTGCAGAACTATATCGAACCTGCGGCGAAGGCGGGACTGATCGAGCCGTTGGACCCTGCGGCGCTCACCAACAAGAAGGACATATTCCAGCAGTTCGCCGAATCGCCGCAATGGCGCGTCGATGGCAAGCTCTACGGCATACCGTTCGTCTGGGGCGCCAATGCCATCGCTTACAACAGGAAGGAGACCGGCGAGGTCGACTCGCTCGATGCCCTGTTCGATCCGAAATACAAGGGCCGGATCGCCCTCCGGGACGAGCCGGAGGACACGCTGGCCATCGCTGCGCTGAAGCTCGGCATCAAGGCGCCCTACAGCATGGGCGAGAAGGAGCTGCAGGAGGTGAAGAAGCTGCTCATCTCCCAGAAGCCCCTTGTGCGAGCCTACTGGAAGAACGTGGCGGACGTGCAGAACATGCTGGCATCCGGAGAAGTGGTTGTGGCGTGGAGCTTCCTCGCCGTCATCGCGCCGCTGCGCCGGGCCGGCGTCGATGTGGGATGGGTCTGGCCGAAGGAAGGCGCGATCGGCTGGAACGAATCCATCACGCCGGTGAAGGGCACCAGCAAACTGAAGCTGGTCGAGGAGTATGCGAACTTCACGCTCAGCCCCGAGTACGGTGAGTTCATGGCACGCAACACCCGCTACGCGCCGGCATCGAAGGCGGCGATCGCCCGGCTCGAGCCGGAACTGGTCAAGGATCTCGGCATTGACATCAACAATGTCGGCCGGCTGGTCTTCAAGGACATTCCGAAGGACAAGTCGCGCTGGAACGAGATCTGGAACGAGGTCAAGGCGGCGTAGGCAGTGGCGGGGCCAGGAGACGTGATGAAGCAGTATGATGTCGAACTTTCAGGTGTGGTGAAGCGCTTCGGCAGCTTCACCGCGGTCGACGGTATCAGTCTTGCCGTCGAGCGCGGGAAGTTCGTCACGTTGCTTGGCCCCAGCGGCTGTGGCAAGACCACGACCTTGCGGATGATCGGCGGGCTCGAAGTGCCCGATGGTGGCACCATCCGCGTGGCGGGTGAGCCGCTTTCCCCAGATGGCGGGGCGAGCCGGCCGACTCGGATGGTGTTTCAGAACTATGCGCTGTTCCCGCATATGACGGTCACCGAGAACGTGGCCTTCGGTCTGCGGATGCAGCGGCTGCCGAGGGGCGAGATCGAGCAGCGGGTGAATGAGATGTTCGCCCTGCTCGGCCTCGCCTCGCAGGTGGGAAAATACCCGCATCAACTTTCCGGTGGCCAGCAGCAGCGGGTGGCGCTGGCCCGTGCGCTCGTCACTCGGCCGCGCGTGCTCCTGCTCGATGAGCCGCTCGGCGCGCTCGATCTGAAGATGCGCAAGCACATGCAGAACGAACTCAAGCGCCTGCAGCGCGAGGTGGGGATCACCTTCGTTTACGTGACGCACGACCAGGAAGAGGCGATGAACCTCTCCGACTCGATCGTGGTCATGGACCATGGACATATCGTGCAGCATGGCTCGCCATCCGAGATCTATCAGGATCCGGTGAGCGCCTATGTGGCAGACTTCATCGGCGAAGCCAACCTTCTGGTCGCGACCGTCATCGCGGTCGATGGCACTTCCGCCGTGGCAGAGACGGAGTTCGGCCGTATTGCCGGGCATCTTCCCGGAGACTTCCGGCCGCGCGGCGGCGAGAAAGTTCTGGTCTGCGTCCGGCCCGAGCATGTGGCGGTCGGTCCGGGGCCGCTGGCCCTGGAGTTCGAAGGCGCGGGAACGGTGCGGGATATCGCCTATCTCGGCGGCGTCTCCCGTGTCGCGGTCCAGGTTGGCGGAGCGGTCGTCCGCGCGGATACGCCGGGGCTTTTTGCCGGACGCATGGCCGACGCCACGGCATTCGGCTGGCAAGCGGAGAATGTCCGCGTGCTGCCCTACGACGCGCGCTTTGACGGACACGTGGAGGAATAGGCCACGCGTCGCGACGCAATATTCAATGGCAGAATCGGGGAAACCGGAACATGACATTCACGATCGTTGCCCGTGACGAGGAACAGGGCCTGCTCGGCATCGCCCAGTCGACCAATCCGCTCTCGGTCGGTGCGCGCTGCCCTTTCATACGTGCCAACGTGGGGGCCGTCAGCACGCAGGCCTATACCGATCCGGGCCTTGGCCCGCTCGCGATCGAACTGCTCGAACTTGGCTATTCGCCAGAGAAGGTGCTGGCGGAGATCGGCGATAGCGATCCGGGCTTCGCCTACCGGCAGATTGGCATTGTCGACCGGCATGGCCGTGTCGCCGTCCATACCGGAGCAGAGGCCAAGGAGCACAAGGGCGCGCTGACCGGCCCCGGCTACGTCGTCATGGGGAACCTTCTGGCCAGCGACCGCGTGCTGCCGGACATGGAGAAGGCGTGGCGCGATTCCTCCGGCGAGTTGTTCGAGGAGCGACTGATGCGCGTCGTCACCGCCGGACGCGATGCCGGCGGCGATGCGGGCGGACACCGCTCGTCCTGCCTCATCGTGTATGACACGGAACGCTACGGCCGCACCGATCTGCGCGTCGATTTCGCGCCCAAGCGGCCCGGCGCACCCGATGCGATCGATCTGCTGCGCCAGGCGTTCGATCATTACAAGCCGATGATCCCCTACTACAAGGTCCGGCCGCACAATCCTTCGATGATCGGCTGGATCGACTGGCTGAAGACCAAGGGCATCGAGTTTCGCGACTGAGCGAACGGGCGGGGAAACGGCGATGACCTACACCATCATGGCGCGGTCGGAGGAGACCGGTGAGATTGGCCTGGCGATGACGACCGTGTCTATTGCCGCCGGCGGGCTCTGCTTCTTCTACACGCGTCGTGGCGATCTGATCACCAGCCAGGCCTATGCCAGGGCGGCGCTTGGCCATGCCATGGCGGTGGAGATGGAGCGGAACAATCCGCCCGAGCAGTGCCTTCGGCACGCTCTGGAGGGCGATGCCGGCGCAGCCTACCGGCAGCTTGCCATCCTGCCGATCCATGGCCGGCCGGTCGCCTGGACCGGGTCCGACTGCCGGCCCTATGCGGGACACCTTCTCGAGGAGGATCTGGTGATCGCCGGCAACGTGCTTGCCGGCCCTGGTGTCCTTGGGGCGATGCGCGAAGGCTTTCGCAGATCCGGTCGGCCTCTGGCCGAGTGCCTCATCGCCGCGCTGGAGGCGGGGCGGGCGGCGGGTGGCCAGGCAACGCCGGAGGGTCGCGGCCTGTCCGAGCGCTCGGCCGTCGTGCGCGTGCTCCGTCCTGCTGAAACCGCCGGGCCGCCGGTGCTCGATCTCCGGGTCGACCTGCATCATAGCGCCGTACATGAACTGCGCCGCCTCTACGAAATCCACAAGACATATGCCGGCTACGCCAGGATGCGCGACGAGGAACCGGCGCGCTGCCCCTCGATCGTGAAGTTCGAGGATGAGGCGCTGGCTCGGGGCGGGCTCTTCGCCGAACGCCCGTCCTGTTTCCGTTAGCCGCGCGGCTGCGCTCCTGCGCTATGATCCGGCCGGAGAAACCTGGCGGGATCGGGAGCCTCGGCGATGGATCAGGTGAGCTATCCGGACATGCCGGAGAAGGATGCGCCGCTGCGCTACGACATCCGTCTTCTCGGGCGCATCCTCGGCGAGACCGTGCGCGCCCTGGAAGGCCAGGCCGCCTTCGATCTGGTCGAGCGCATCCGGCGCACGAGCGTGGAGTTCCATCGCGACGAGGACGAGCGGGCGCGGCGGGAGCTGGAAGAGATCATGGGTGCGCTGGCGACCCCGCTGGCCATTCGCGTCATCCGCGCCTTCGGCTATTTCTCGCATCTCGCCAACATCGCCGAGGATCAGCATCACATCCGCCGTACCCGCGCCCATGCAATGACCGAAGCGCCGCCGCGGCCCGGTACCATGGCGCATGCCCTTGCCCGTGCCCGCAAAGAGGGAATCTCCCGGGCGCAGCTTGAAGCCTTCCTGGCGCGCGCCCTCTGCTCGCCGGTGCTCACCGCGCATCCGACCGAAGTGCGCCGAAGGAGTTCCATCGACCGCGAGATGGAGATTGCGCGGCTTCTCGACGAGCGCGACCGGATGCGGTTCACGCCCGAGGAACTGGCAGCCAACCGCAAGGCGCTGCGCCGATCGGTGCTGACGCTCTGGCAGACCAGCATACTCCGCTCCACGCGGCTCAGGGTCATCGACGAGGTCGCCAACGGGCTTGCCTATTACGACCATACCTTCCTGCGCGCACTGCCCCGCTTCTATGCCGAATTCGAAGACGGGCTGGGCGCCGCCGACCCGGAATGGCGCGGACTGGACGTGCCTTCGTTCCTGCGCATGGGAAGCTGGATCGGCGGCGACCGGGACGGCAATCCATTCGTGACCGCCGAGGTCCTGGCGCAGACGCTCGCCATGCAGGGCAGCAGGGCGCTCGGGTTCTTCCTGGGCGAGGTGCACGCACTGGGGGCGGAACTCTCGCTCGATGGGCGGATGGTCAGAATCCCCGAAGCGATGCGGACGCTGGTGGATTCATCGCCCGACCGGTCCCCGGAGCGCCAACACGAACCCTACCGGCGGGCGCTCGCCGGAGTCTATGCGCGCCTCGCGGCGACCGCCGGCACCCTGTTCGGCCTCGCGCCGCCGCATGCAGCGCTCGGCGCGGCACCGGCCTACGGCGCGGCTTCCGAGCTGAAATACGATCTCGACACCATCCATCGTTCGCTCGAGGCGCATGGGTCCGGCGGCCTGGCGCGCGGGCGGCTGCGGGCACTGCGACGCGCGGTCGACGTGTTCGGCTTTCACCTCGCGGCCATCGATCTGCGGCAGAACGCGGACGTGCATGCCCGCACGGTGGGCGAACTGCTGGAGATGGCGGGGGTCTGCGCGGACTATCAGGCGATGACCGAGGCGGAGCGGGTCGCTCTCCTTGCGGCCGAGTTGACGAGCCCGCGGCCGCTCGGTTCAAGTCTCCTTACCTATGGCGAGGAAACCACCGGCGAGATCGCGATCCTGCGCGTCGCGGCCGATGCCCATCGGCGCCTGGGACCGGGCGCACTGCCTCATTACGTCATCTCCAAGGCGGATGGTGTGTCCGACCTGCTGGAAGTCGCCACGCTCCTGCGCGAGGTCGGATTGTTCCATCCGCGCGAGGGGCGTCTCGACATGGATATCGTGCCGCTGTTCGAGACCATTTCCGATCTGCGGCGCTGCGGCCAGGTGATGGAGGAGCTTCTCGCCCTGCCGGTCTACCGGCGCATGCTGCGATCAAGGGGCGACATCCAGGAAGTGATGCTCGGTTATTCCGACAGCAACAAGGATGGCGGCTACCTCACCTCAAGCTGGGAACTCTACAAGGCCGAACTGGCGCTGATCCAAACCTTCCGCCGCAATGGCGTGGCGCTGCGCCTGTTCCATGGCCGCGGCGGGTCTGTCGGGCGGGGTGGCGGACCAAGCTATCAGGCAATTCTGGCCCAGCCGCCCGGCGCGCTGCAGGGCGCGATCCGCATCACAGAGCAGGGCGAAGTGATCGCCGCCAAGTATGCCAACTTAGATGTCGGCCGGCGTAATCTGGAAACCCTTGCTGCGGCGACGCTCGAGGCCAGCCTGCTGGAAGTCGAGCGGCCGGAACCGCCGCCGGCAAGCCTCGCGGCGATGGATCAGCTTTCGCGGCATGCCTATGGGGCATACCGGGCGCTCGTCTACGAGACCGAAGGGTTCGAGCAATACTTCCGGGAGTCGACGGTGATCGGCGAGATCGCCAGCCTGAATATCGGCAGCCGCCCGTCCTCGCGCTCCGGTCAGCGGCGCATCGAGGATCTGCGCGCCATACCCTGGGTGTTCAGTTGGGCACAGTGCCGGCTGATGCTGCCCGGCTGGTACGGGTTCGGCACCGCGGTCGATGCCTGCATCAGGGAAAGGCCCGCCGACGGGTTGGCGCTCCTGCGCGCGATGTATGGCGACTGGCCCTTTTTCCGCACGCTGATCTCCAACATGGACATGGTCCTGGCCAAGAGCGATATCGCCATCGCCTCGCGCTACGCCGAGCTGGTAGCGGATCCCGGACTGCGCCGCTCGATCTTTGCCCGCATTGCCGCTGAATGGCGCTCGACCATTGCCGCCGTTCTGGCGATCACCGGCCAGAAGGCCCTGCTCGAGGACAATCCGCTGCTGGACCGTTCGATCCGCAACCGGTTTCCCTATATCGATCCACTCAATCACGTGCAGATCGAACTGCTTCGCCGCCACCGTTCCGGCGATACGGACCCTTCGGTGGTCGAGGGCATTCACCTCAGCATAAACGGCATCGCGGCCGGCCTGCGCAACAGCGGCTAGAGATCGTCAGTCGGCGAACAGCGCGGGAGCCACCCATTTGCGGCCGGGTATGGAATCGAGGAGTTCCTTCGTATAGTCGTGCCGGGGCCTCAGGAAAATATCGGCCGTCGGTCCCATTTCGACGATCTCGCCCAGCCGCATCACGGCGATGCGATCGGAGACCTGCGCAGCAACGCGCAGATCATGGGTGATGAAGAGCATCGACAGGTTGAATCGCCTGCGGATGTCGTTCAGAAGATCGAGCACCTGGGCCTGGACCGAAACGTCGAGGGCGGATACCGGCTCGTCGGCGATCAGCATGCGCGGGTTGAGCGCCAGGGCGCGTGCGATGCCGATGCGCTGGCGCTGACCGCCGGAGAATTCGTGCGGATACCGATCCAGCGCGCCGGCATCGAGTCCGACCAGGGTCAGCAGCCGGCGCGCCTGCTCCAGTGCCTCCGCGCGTGCCGCGCCATGGGCGCGTGGCCCGTCGGCGATGATCTCACCCACCTTCCGCCTCGGGTTGAGCGATGCGTATGGATCCTGGAAGATCATCTGGATCTTCGGCCGCAAGGCCCGCAGCGCCCGCGACGAGGCATGAAGGAAATCCTTGCCGGCGAAAGTAACCTCGCCGCCATCGGCCTCGATGAGCCGGATCAGCAGCCGGCCCAGCGTGCTCTTGCCCGAGCCGCTCTCGCCGACGACGCCAAGTGTCTGACCCTCATGCACCACCAACTCGACGTCTCTCACCGCCCGCACCACGCGCCGCCGCATGAACAGGCCGCCCCCGGTGACGAAGGTCTTGGACAGGCGGTTCGCCCTCAGCATATCGTCGGTTTCACCCTCCTCCGTCGGGCGCGGCTCGAGGCGCGGGACGGCAGCAATGAGCTTGCGGGTATAGGCATGGCGCGGGGCGTTCAGCAGCTCCATCGCGGGTCCCATCTCCACGATATGGCCATGCTGCATGACACCGACACGATCGGCGATCTCGGCGACGACGCCGAAGTCGTGGGTGATGAAGAGCACGCCCATACCCATGCGCGACTGAATGCGCTTGATGAGCGCCAGGATCTGCTTCTGCGTCGTCACGTCGAGCGCGGTGGTCGGCTCGTCGGCGATCAGAAGCACTGGGTCGAGCGCCAGCGCCATGGCGATCATGACGCGCTGGCGCTGCCCGCCCGAAAGGCGGAACGGATAGGCGTGGCGAAGCTGCCCAGGCTCCGGCAGCTCAACCGCGTGCATGAGTTCGAGGACACGTTCGGTCCGCTGGCGCTGGTCCAGGTCGGTATGCGCTTCGAGAATCTCCTCGATCTGCCGGCCTACGCGCATTAGCGGGTTGAGGGCGGTCATGGGCTCCTGGAAGATCATGGATATGCGCCGGCCGCGCAGTTCGCGCATCTGCGTGCGCGAGAGGGCGAGCAGGTCGGTACCGTCCAGGTGGATGCTCCCGCCGGCGATCGAGACCGAGCGCGGCAGCAGGCGCATGATGGCGGCCGCGGTCAGTGACTTTCCCGAGCCGGATTCGCCGACGATGCAGAGAATCTCCGATTTGCCGATATCGAAGCTGATATCGTTCACGGCGAACGGCCGGTCCGCATGGGCGGGAAGTGCTACCTTCAGGTTCCGCACCTCGAGCAGGCTACGCGCTCGCACCGATGCGGCCATCAGCGTCCCTCCCGCGTCAGGCGTGGGTTGAGGGCGTCATTCAGTCCTTCTCCCACCAGGTTCAGCGCCAGAACCGTGAGCAGGATCGCGAGGCCGGGAAAGAAGCTCATCCACCAGGCAGTGCGCAGGACGGTGCGCGCCGAGCCGATCATGAAGCCCCAGCTCATCATGTTGGGGTCGCCGAGACCGAGAAAGCTCAGGGAGCTCTCGATCAGGATCGCGGTCGCCACCATGAGCGAGCCGGCGACGATGATGGGGGAGACGGCGTTCGGCAGGATTTCGACGAAGATGATGTGCCGGCTGGAGCGGCCCAGCACGACAGAGGCCTGGACGAATTCGCGCGTGCGCAGCGTGAGGAACTCGCCGCGCACCAGGCGGGCGACCGGTGGCCAGCTCACGATGGCGATCGCGGCGACGATCGAGGCGATGCTCGGTGTGAAGATGGCGACGAGGACGATGGCGAAGACGAAGCTGGGAATGGTCTGGAAGAACTCCGTGAAGCGCATGAGCAGGTCGTCGACCAGGCCGCCATAGTAGCCGGCAACCGAGCCCAGGATCACGCCGAGGCTCACCGCGGCAAAAGTCGCGACGAAGCCAATCAGGAGCGAGACCCGAGCGCCATGCACGATGCCCATGAGGATGTCCCGGCCCAGCGTGTCGGTGCCGAGGGGAAATTCCGGATCGAATGGCTTCTGGAACGGTGCCCCCGCCATGTCCCAGGGATTGCCAGGGAAGAGTGTCGGGCCGAGCAGCGCCGTGGCAAGGACAAGAACCAGCACGGCCAGCCCGACGATGGCTCCCTTGTTGCGGCGGTACCGCTGCCAGAAGTCGCGCAGTCCCTCCATTCCGGTCATTGTCCTAGCTCGATACGGGGATCCACGAAGGAATAGATGATATCGGTGATCAGGTTGACGGCGATCACCATGAAGCTGGTCAGGATGAAGACGCCGAGCAGCAGGTTGTAGTCCCGCTGCATGACGGTCTCGAATGCAAGGCGTCCGATGCCGGGCCAGGCAAAGACGGTCTCGACGACGATCGAGCCGCCGATCAGGTAGCCCGCCTTGACGCCGGCCATGGTGATTACCGGCAGGATGGCATTGCGAAGCACGTGGATCCGCACGATGCGCCCTTCGCGGAGGCCCTTCGCATGGGCGGTGCGCACGAAGTCCTGGTCGCGCATTTCGAGCATGGATGCGCGGGTCATGCGGGCATAGACCGCCATGTGGAAGAGGGCCAGCGTGATCGCCGGCAGGATCAGGTGATGCAGCACGTCGAGGGCGAAAGCGGCCCCGGTGAGTTTGCCGCCGACGGTGTACATGCCGAAGGAGGGCAGCCAGCCCAAGGTCACTGAAAACAGCAGGATGCCCATGAGGCCGACCCAGAATATGGGGGTGGCGTAGAAGAAGAGGGCGATGACCGTGACCAGGGAATCCGACCATTGCCCGACGCGCGAGGCCGCGAGGATGCCGAGCAGGACGCCGACCACGAGGGAGAGTAGGAAAGCAGTGCCGGTGAGCAGCAGCGTCGCCGGAACCCGCTCGAGCAGCAGGTCGGCGACCGGGCGCTGCTGGCGGTAGGAATAGCCGAGATCGAGCGTCACCACGTTCTTCACGTAGACGGCGAGCTGTTCGTGCAGCGGACGGTCAAGGCCGAACTCCTTGCGGAGCTGGCTCATGAAAACCTCGTCCGCCGCGCCGGCTTCGCCCGCCATCACGCTGGCGGGGTCGCCCGGGGCCATGCGGATGAGCAGGAAGTTCAGGATGATGATGCCCAGCAGGACGACGATGCCCTTGACGACCCGCTGGGCGATGAACTGAAGTCGCTGCAAATCACCACCCCGGGCGGATGCCGCCGGACGCCGGTTTCCGCCGTCCCGCCCTGGTCACTGCCGGACCATATGAACGTCGGCGAAATTGTCCCGCACGCCGATGCCCGACGTGATCACGTTCCTGAACTGCTTGTTGATGAAAGTCGGGAACTCAAGTTCAAGCAGCCAGGCCACGGGCACGTCCTCCACCAGGATGCGCTGGATTTCGCTGTACATCGCCTGGATCTCCGCCGGCTCGACCGCCACCGCTGCCTTGCCGAACAACTCGTCGATGCGCGGATTGGTGTAGCCGTTGACGTTGCTGAACAGCACGCCCTTGCGGATGTTGCTCGTGATGTAGAGCCGCGACACGCCGAGTGCGGGGTGGCCCAGCTGGCTCAGCACCTGATGGGTCATTTCGTAGTCCCAGTTGCGCACCCTGTCCCCCCAGCCGGCGACGTCGGAGGTGCGGATGGTCACTTCGATGCCGACCCGTGCGAGTGCCTGCTTGGTATATTCCGCGAGACGCTTGTAGATGTCGCCATAGGGCAGGGCATCGAGGGTCACGCGCACCCGCACGCCGTCGGCGCCGCGCTTCAGGCCCATCTCGTCCAGGAGCTGCTCCGACTTCTTCAGGTCGAGCGGATACTTTGGCACGTTGGCGTCATAGTGCGGAATGCTCGAATGGATCGGACCTGTCGCGATCTTGCCGAGGCCGAACCAGATGCGGTCCCGGATGAAATCGCGGTCCATCGCGTAATAGACCGCCTGCCGGAAGCGCCGGTCGTTCATCGGCGGATTACGCAGGTTGAAGTCGAGCCAGACCATCTGCGCCAGATACTCATAGCCCTTCGTCGTCAGTTCGAGATGGGGCAGGGCCTTGAGGCGCGGCACCTCGAAGGTCTCGATATCGGCGAAGGCCGACAGATGCGTCTGGCCGGTCTCCATCGCGACCACCCTGGCGCCGGCGTCGGGGAGAACGCGGTAGTAGATGGCGTCGAGATACGGCTTGCCCGGCTGCCAGTATTCGTCGTTGCGGACCAGGTGAATATGCGAGCCGCGCACCCATTCCTGAAGCTTGAACGGTCCGGTCCCGATCGGCGTCTGGTTAGCCGGATTGTTGCGGTAATTGGTCCCGTCGTAGATATGCTTGGGCACGATCGGAGCCGTGCTCGGCTCCCAGGCCATGATGAAGGGTGCGAACGGCTCCTTGAGCTGGAAGACAACGGTGTTGCGGTCGGGCGCCGTTACCGATTCGGCGCGCTGCATGATCGGGCGCGAGCGCGGATGCACCTCGATCAGGTACTTTGTCGCCGTGAAGACCACGTCCTCGGCAGTGAAGGGTTGGCCGTCATGCCACTTGACGTTCTCGTGCAGGCGGAACGTGTAGGTCCTTCCATCCGCGGAAATTTCCCAGGACTTGGCGAGGCCCGGCATCGGCTTCAAATCGGTGCTGTAGCGAAGCAGGCTCTCGTAGATCTTGCCGGCGACGATGGCGGTTGGCGTCGTCTGGCTGATGCCGATCATGAGCGTCGGCGGCTCGGGAGAGATGATGCTGCTGAGCGTCCCGCCCCGCTGCGGTTGCTGAGCATCGGCCGGTGCGCCGGGAAGCAGCAGAAGCATGGCGGACAGGGCGAGCGGTGTCAGGAAACGCTTCGTGGGCATGATCGCCTCCACAAGCTGATTGCGATGCCGCAGCATCAACCGTATCATCAGGTTAAATTGTATACGTAACAGAATGCAAGACGTAATAAGCGTTTTTCCGACCTAAGTCCGGGGTATCCGATGAAACGTTCGCTTGCCGTCGCCCGCCTCTGGCTGGAGGTCAATTCCTTCTCGCCGATTCCGACAATGCGCGAAGATTTCGTTGCCAAGGAGTGGCTGCGCGGCCCA
>JAHCJQ010000064.1 GCA_026126215.1 Alphaproteobacteria bacterium | reverse complement strand
GCCATGACATGGGGGATGGCCTGGGCCTGGATCGGGGTCGGCTGGGTGTAGCCCTCGGCCGCCAGCGACTTGAGGATTGCCGGGTTGAGGCCGAGTTCGTTGAATTGGGTCAAGGACTTCACTTTCTCATATATGCGCGTATGCGCGCCCGCCACGGCGCGGCGAAAGCCGCACGCCCACTGGCGAGGCTGCTGCGAAGACGCCCCGCGTGTCCTGGGCGAATGGTCGGAGGATTTAAAGGGCGCCGGCAAGGCGATCACGACGGCCGGTTCAGGGTTTGCACCGGAACCTCGTCGTGTCGTTCACGCGGCCTGCGCGCTCATGGCCAGAGCATCTGGCGCCCCTCATGTGCGCCCTTGCGCGCAGCAAGTCAAGGACTTAACGGTTGCGGAAAGATGAAAGGGCAAGATGGCGCAATCAAACATCGTGGCATCGGGCATCCGCGCCACTATGTTACTTTTGCCTAGGGCCATGGGAATAGCGGCAACTTCGCAGCGTCCAACCCGGGTCCTGTGCTGCAAAAAAGGGGAACAGCAATGTCCAGACTGGTCATCGTCGTCGCGGCCCTGCTCGCGATGTCGGGGAGTGCCTTCGCGTCCTCCTGTCCGAGGCACATGAAGAGTATCGACGAGGCGCTGGCGAAGAATCCGACGCTTGCGGCGGCGGAGCTGGCGGAGGCGAAAAAGCTGCGGGCCGAAGGCGAGGAGCTGCACAAGGCCGGCAAGCACGCCGAATCCATGACGGCACTCGGCAAGGCGGAAGCGATCCTGAAGATCAAGTAGCCGGCTTGAGACGGGCGGTGCCGGCAGCCGGGTCGGGGTTGCTATTCGTGCCGCTTGACACCGCCCGCCGCTGGTGAAAGCTGGGGCATGTCCCATGCCCTGCCTTTCCGCACGCCCGAGCCGATCCCGACCGAAAGTTTCACCGACGCGACCCTGGCGGTGACGCGCATCGAGGAGATCTACGAGCGCAACACCGCCTTCCTGCGCGAGCATTTCGACCGCTATCGCCGCGGTGAGATGCCGCCGGCCCGCGTGCGTGCACATTATCCTTTCGTGCGCATCGCGACGGGGACGCATGTGCGCCACGATTCGCGCCTCTCTTACGGCTTCGTCGCCGGGCCCGGTGTCTACGACACGACGGTGACCAGGCCAGACATCTTCCGCCGCTACCTGACCGAGCAGATCGCGCTACTGGTCCAGAATCACGGCGTGCCGGTCGAGATCGGGGAATCGGACGAGCCGATTCCCATTCATTTCGCCTACAAGCGGGACATCAATATCGAGACCGCAGGCCATCGCGCCGACGGCCCACCTTCGGACCGCCCGCTGCGCGACCTGTTCGACACGCCCGACCTCGCCGATATGGATGACGGCATTGTCAACGGGATGCCGGGGCCGCATGCCGGCCGGGCGCGGCCGCTCGCGCTGTTCCGCGCGGCGCGCATCGACTATTCGCTACACCGGCTGCGCCACTATACCGGAACCGGCCCGGAGCACTTCCAGAACTTCGTCATCTTCACCAACTACCAGTTCTACGTGGACGCTTTCGCGCGTATCGGCCGCCAGCGCATGGCCGAGGGCGATCCCGACTATGTCGCCTTCGTCGAGCCGAGCGACATGGTCTGGCGCAACAGCCGCCTCGGCGGCAAAGGCGCGGAAGGTTCGCCACCGGAGCGGATGCCGCAGATGCCGGCCTTCCATCTGGTCGAGCCGGGCCTTGGCGGCATCACCATGATCAATATCGGCACAGGGCCGTCCAACGCGCGCAACATCACCGACCATGTCGCTGTCTTGCGGCCACATGCCTGGCTCATGCTCGGCCATTGCGCCGGCCTGGCCAGCAACCAGCAACTCGGCGACTACGTGCTCGCCCATGGCTATGCGCGCGAGGATCACGTGCTCGACCAGGACCTGCCGCTATGGGTGCCGATCCCGGCGCTGGCGGAAATGCAGGTCGCGCTCGAACAGGCGGTCGGCCGCGTCACCGGCCTCTCCGGCTTCGAGCTGAAACGCGTCATGCGGACCGGCACGGTGGTCAGCGTCGACAACCGCAACTGGGAACTGGGCGACCACGATGCGACGATCCGCCGCCTCTCGCTCTCGCGGGCCATTGCGCTCGACATGGAATCGGCGACCATCGCCGCGAACGGCTTTCGCTTCCGCGTGCCCTACGGCACGCTGCTCTGTGTCTCGGACAAGCCGCTACATGGCGAAATCAAGCTGGCCGGCATGGCAGGGGAGTTCTACCGCCAGCGTGTCGGCCAGCATCTCGAGATCGGGCTGAAGGCGCTCGAGACCCTGCGGACGCAGGAACGCGAACGCCTTCATTCCCGGAAGTTGCGGAGCTTCGTGGAAGTGGCCTTCCAGTAGTCGTTTCAGGCGACGCCGAGGAAATCCCGCTTGCCGATCTCCACCCCGCAATGGCGCAGGATGTCGTAGGCCGTGGTGGCGTGGAAATAGAAGTTCGGGAACACGAAATTGACCAGATACTGCCGGCCGGTGAAGTTCATCTCGTTGCCGCCGACCTTGAGCACGATCTGACGGTCCTCCGCCCCGGCGAACTGGGCCGGCGTAAAGCCTTTCACGAAGGTGGCGGCACGGGCAATGCGCGCCTTCAGTTCCTCGATGCTGGTCTCGCTGTCGGGCCAGCTCGGCACTTCGCTGCCGGTGAGCCGGGCCGCCATGCCCTTGGCCTGGTCGGTCATGATCTGGATCTGGCGGGTAAGCGGAAACATGTCCGGCGCCAGCCGGAAGGCGAGCAGCACGGCCGGATCGATCTTGCGCGCCTCGCAATGGCGCGCGGCCTTGTCGAGTATGGCCGACATGGCATTGAGGATCTGCAGCACGGGAGGCACGGCGGCGTCATGAATGGAAAAGGACATGGCGAGGTTACCTGCTGGATGCTGATGGTTTGCCGGAATGGCGGGCAAGGATGGCGGAACGACGGCCTTCGCGGCAAGAGCCTCGCGGCCATTTGATATGCCTTTTCCCCCGGACCCGAGGCCGGCCGCCGCCGGATGCCCGCGCGCGCCAGGTCAGCGGCATCGGGCCGCCTCGATCGCCGCGCCGATGGCATTCCGCGCCAGGCATCCGGCCTGGCCGATGAGGACGAGGCGGCCCGCCCTCGCGCCTTTTGCCGCGACAACCTCCGTCTCGTGGCGTCCGCCAGCGAGCTGCAGGACCATCAACCGGCCCGCGCGATCTTGCAGCAGCCCCTTGGCGCGCAGGACGCCAAGTTCCGGGCGCGCCAGCGCGGCGGCGAGCGGCGCCACGTCGAAGGCTCCATCGAGGACGCAACTCAAGGTCTCGAACGCCGCGGTAACGTGCGTCGGGCCCGCACCAGCCGCATCGCGCCATGCCCTGCCCGCATGCAGGCCCAGCGCGATCTCCACCGGCACGCTGGCCCGGTGCGCCGGCACGATCCGCGCCGCGGGCGCCAGAGAGGCGAGGCGGCTGCCAGTCGCCGCCAGTTCCCGGGCGGAGACGAGATCGGCCTTGTTGAGAAGAACGAGATCGGCGCTTGCGATCTGCCGGTGGAGCGTATCGCCCATGAAACGGTCGGCGAGCTGCGCGGCGATGGCGCCTGCATCCGCCAGCACCAGGATCGCATCGAGGCGGAAGAATGGCACAAGACTCAGCGCGGCGCCGATCGAGCCGGGCAAGGCCACGCCGCTTGCCTCGATCAGCACATGGTCCGGTCGGTCCGGCAGCCCGGCGAGGTCTTCGAGGCCCGCGATCAGGTCGCTGCCATAGGCGCAGCAGACGCAGCCGCCGGCAATGGCGATCAGCCGTTCGCCCGCGCCGACGATCAGGTCCGCATCGATCGGCAAGTCGCCGAACTCATTGACCAGCACGGCAAGCCGACGCCCGCCGGCATGACGCAGCAGGTGGTTGACCAGGGTCGTTTTGCCGGCGCCGAGATAGCCGCCGATCACGCTGGCGGGGATCGGATCGTTCGCGTCCAAGATCAGCCCGTCGTCTGCTAGATCGCCGCGGCGTCGAAGACTCGGCCGCCCTGGATTGTGCCCCAGACGCGAATGTCCTTGAGCCGCTCCGGCGGCATTTCGTCGGGGTCGTCCTCGAGCACGGCGAAATCGGCCCGTTTGCCGCATTCGATGGAGCCGATCTCGCCATCGAGCTTGAGCGTGTAGGCGGCGCCCAGGGTGATCGCGCGCAATGCCTCGGCAATGCCGATCCGCTCCGCCCCGCCCATCACGCGACCTGCCGCGCTCAGCCGGTTGACGGCGCACCAGGCGGTGAAAAGCGGGGCGAGCGGGGTCACCGGCGCATCGGAATGGATGGCGAGCGGCACGCCGCTGGCAAGCGCGCTGGCGCAGGCATTCATCCTTGTCGCCCGCTCCGGCCCCAGGGTCATCGCGTAATGCTGCTCGCCCCAATAGTAATGGTGGTTGGGGAACAGGTTGACGCAGAAGCCGAGCGCCCGGATACGGCGGAACTGCGCCGCGTCCGCAAGCTGGCAATGCTGCAGGGTGAAACGGTGGTCGGGCCCTTGGCGGCGGCGCAGGACCTTCTCCATGGTGTCGAGCACCAGCTCCGTCGCCTCGTCGCCGTTGGTGTGGATATGAACCATGATCCCGCCCGCGAGCGCCAGTTCGAGCGCCTCGGCGAGCTGTTCGGGCGCGATGTACCAGAGCCCGTTCGGCTGGCCACCATAATATCCGGGCCAGCGCAGCCGCGCGGAGAAACCCTGGATCGAGCCATCGGCGAACAGCTTGATGCCGCCCAGCCGCAACCGGTCGCTGCTGCGCGCCTTCAACTCGCCGGCGCGCTTGATGAGATCGCCCACGCCGAGGCCATGGAAGCGCCGGAAGGGGACGATACGGACCGGAAAGCCATCTTCGCCGGTGACGCGCAGCATCATGTCGACCGCCTCGTCGGGCAGCAGGTTCGCGAGGTCGGTGGCCGTGGTCACGCCCTTGCGCACGCACAGGCGGGCGAACTGCCGCAAGCCCGGCTCGTCGCTCGCCTGGGCCTCGCGGTCGAAGCCGGCATGCCGGCCGACCGCCATCATCGCATCGGGCCCCTTGAGCTCGCCGCTCGGCAAACCATCCTCGCCGAGCGGGATGCCCGGATGGGAAATGCCGGGTCGCAGTAAGCCCGCCAGGTCAAGCGCGCGGCTGTTGACGTTGAGGATATGGCCGCTGGCATGCATGACGCCGATTGGCCGCGTTACGCTGATCCGGTCCAGATCATGCCGGTCGACGCGCCGGCTGCCGAAATAGATCGGATCGAGCGCCCAGCCGGAGAGCGGCAGGTCGCGGTGGTCCAGGGCGGTCTCGGCCTCGCCGAGCCGCGCAAGCACCGCCTCGATCGACTTCAGCCCCGGCCAGATCCTGCCGTCGGGGTCCATCCGGTCGAAATAGCCGCAATAGACGGACCGCCAGAACACGCCCTCCGATACATGACAATGCCCCTCGACCAGTCCGGGCATCAGGACCTTGTCGGCGAAGCGCCGGTCGAGCCGGTGCGCGCCCCATCCGGCAAGCTCTTCGACGGAACCGGTGCCGAGAATGCGGCCATCGCGCACCGCCACGTGGCTCGCCAATGGTCGGGCGGGGTTCATGGTCAGGATTTTCCGCGCCTCGTAGATCGTGAACACAGCCTCGCTCTCCCTGTCGCCCCTGCCGTGACTCTAGCAGGCGTATCGCCGCAGCACAGCGCCGGCCGCTATATCAGCCCGAGACCCGCCAGCATGACGAGGAGGATGACGCCGGGCAGGAAGTAGCGCAGGCTGGCGAGCCAGAGATGATGCAGCATCGGCGAGTGCAGGGTGCTGCTCCCGGCATGATCCGCCGGCCGCCAGGCCCAGCCCACCATCAGCGCGATGGCCATGCCGCTCGATGGCAGGAGAATGCTGGAAGCGAGGAAGTCGACGCGGTCGAGGATGGTCGGCGCCTCCAAAGCGGTCGGGCGCAGCAGGCCAAAGCCGAGGGCCGATGGCACGCCGAGGGCAAAGGCGAGCAGGCCGAAGCCGGCTGCCGCGCGACGGCGTTCCAGTCCGAGGCGTGCGATGGCAAGCGCCACGGGAACCTCGAGCAGCGCCACCGCGGAGGTCAGGGCGGCGATCAGCAGAAGCAGGAAGAAGGCGACGCCAAGCCAGCGTCCGCCCGGCATCGCGGCGAACACCTCGGGCAGCACGGCAAAGGCGAGCGTCGTGCCCTGCGCCGGATCGAGACCATGGGCGAAGACCGCGGGAAAGATCACGAGCCCGGCCAGCAAGGCGATCACCGTATCGCTTGCCCCGATGACGAAGGCGGCGCGCGCGAGATTGACTTGCCGGGGCAGGTAGCCGCCGTAGGTCACGAGGATGCCCATGGCAAGGCCAATCGAGAAAAAGGCCTGCCCGACCGCCGCCAGGTAGGTCGCCGGCTCCCTCAGCGCGCTCCAGTCGGGGCGGAACATGAAGGCGAGGGCCTGGCCGCGTCCCTCCGAGGCCAGGCCCTGCGCGGTGAGCAGCAGGAGCAACAGGACGAAAACCGGCATCAGGAACTTGCTGACCCGCTCTATGCCCTTCTCGACGCCCGATGCGACAATGAAGACGGTTGCCGCAAGGATCACTCCCTGCCACAGCAGCGCCTGCAGCGGATCGGCAATGAGGGAATCGAAGTAGGCCTGGTAGCTGTCGGCTCCGGCGATGTCCAGGCCGTCCCGTGCGTAACGGAACAGATAGTTCCCGACCCAGCCGGCGATCACGGGGTAGTAGCTGAGGATCGCCATGCAGGCGAAGACGCCCGGCCAGCCGGCCCAACGCCAGGGCGGGCGAGGGGCAAGCCTGTGAAAGGTCGTCACCGGATCGGTCCTTGTCTGCCGGCCGACCGCCAGCTCGGCGATCAGTAGCGGCAGGCCGAGCGCCAGCACGGCGAGCAGATAGACGAGGATGAACGCGCCACCGCCATTGACGCCGACCACATAGGAGAAGCGCCAGACATTGCCGATGCCCACGGCCGAACCGATCGCAGCCAGGAGAAATCCCCACCCGGTTCCCCATTCAGGGCCCTGCGACTGCTGCAAACGGCCTCTCCTTCCACATCGCGGCGACTGCACCCGCGCTTGCTTCCGCCACGGTCATGGGAGCATCTCCGGGGCCATCGCCTCCCGCCTTGACTCATGTCAAGGCGGTCAACGCCGCAACCTCGCACTGTTGGCCGGGTGTCGGCGACGGGGGAGGCAGGCGCAGGCCCATGCGGTCCAACGTGATCACAAAGCGGTCCTCCCGGCCGGGCGAGCGGGCGCCGGAGCCCTACGACGCGGCCCGGCGGAGCTTTTCCTGGGCCGAGGCACGCGCCGCGCTTGCCGGCTTGCCAGGTGGCGCCCTGAACATCGCCCATGAGGCGATCGACCGGCATGTACAGGCGGGGCGTGGCGAGCGTCTCGCGATCCGCTGGCTGGGCCGGGGCGGCGGCGAGCGAAGTCTCACCTATGCGGATCTGCGCGACGCCACGTCGCGTTTCGCGAGCCTGCTCGCCGGGCTTGGGGTGCCCGCCGGGTCGCGTGTCTATTCGCTCCTTGGGCGCCAGCCAGAGCTTCACGTCGCCGCGCTCGGCACGCTCAGGGCCGGCTGCGTCTTCTGCCCGCTCTTTTCCGCCTTCGGACCGGAACCGGTTCACGCCCGGCTCTCCATCGGCGAGGCAAGCGCCCTCGTCACCACCCGTGCCCTGTTCGACAGGAAAGTGGCGCCGGTGCTCGACCGGCTGCCCCATCTGAAGCATGTCCTGATCGCCGGCGGCATGGGGCCGGGCCTGCCGCCGGGTGCCGTCGATCTCGATGTGGCGCTGCCGGCGGCCTCGCCGAACTTCGCGACCGTGCCGACGAGGCCCGACGATCTGGCGCTGCTGCATTTCACGAGCGGCACCACGGGCCTGCCCAAGGGCGTCATGCACGTGCACGACGCCGTCGTCGCGCATCATGCCACCGCGCGCTTCGCCCTCGACCTGACGGCCGATGACCGTTTCTGGTGCACGGCCGACCCGGGCTGGGTGACGGGGACGTCCTATGGCGTGATCGCGCCACTGACGATCGGTTGCACGCTGATCCTCGACGAGGCCGAGTTCGAGGCCGAGCGCTGGTACCGGATCCTGGAGGAGGAGCGCGTCAGTGTCTGGTATACCGCGCCGACGGCGATCCGCATGCTCATGCGCCTGGGCGATGATGCGGTTCGCGGCCGCGATCTCTCGCACCTCCGCTTCATGGCCAGCGTCGGCGAGCCGCTCAATCCGGAGGCCGTGGTCTGGAGCAACCGGGTCTTCGGCCTGCCCTTCCACGACAATTGGTGGCAGACCGAGACCGGCGGCATCATGATCGCCAACTTCGCCGCCATGGATGTGAAGCCGGGCTCCATGGGCCGGCCGGTGCCGGGCATCGAGGCGGGGATCGTGCGGCGCAACGAACAGGGCATCGTCGAGGAGGTGACTTCGGCCGGCACCTCTGGCGAGCTGGCACTTCGCGCCGGCTGGCCATCCATGTTCCGCGGCTATCTGGGACAGCCCGAACGTTATGCGAAATGCTTCGCCGATGGCTGGTATCTGACTGGCGATCTGGCGATGCGGGACGAGGATGGCTACTTCTGGTTCATCGGGCGGACGGACGATCTCATCAAGTCATCGGGGCACCTGATCGGACCCTTCGAGGTGGAGAGCGTGCTCATGGAGCACCCGGCGGTCGCCGAGGCAGGTGTCATCGGCAGGCCGGACCAGGCCGCAGGCGAGATCGTCAAGGCATTCGTGACGCTGAAGCCCGGTCATGCAGCCGACGAGACGTTGCGGCGTGAACTGATCGGCCATTGCCGCGTGCGGCTCGGGCCTTCCATTTCGCCGCGCGAGATCGACTTCCGGGAAATGCTGCCGCGCACGCGCAGCGGCAAGATCATGCGGCGCCTCCTTCGCGCACGGGAACTTGGCCTGCCGGAGGGCGACCTGTCGACGCTCGAGGTGGATGAACGATGACCGGCGCGACGATGGACAAGCCCCATCTCACGCGCGCCCATGCGCGCGAGCTTCTGCACCAGATGCAGCGGATCCGAAGCTTCGAGGAGAAATGCGCGGAGCTTTACACGCAGGAGAAGATCCGCGGCTTTCTCCATCTCTATATCGGGCAGGAAGCGGTGGCGGTTGGCGTCATGCAGGCGTTGGAGCCGCGCGATGGCATCGTCGCCACCTATCGCGAGCATGGGCATGCTCTCGCGCGCGGGCTCGATATGGGGCGGGTGATGGCCGAGATGTACGGCAAGCAGGAAGGTTCGAGCCGCGGCCGCGGCGGTTCCATGCACATATTCGATGCGGCTGGCCGCTTCTATGGCGGCAATGCCATCGTCGGTGGCGGGCTTCCGATTGCGGTGGGACTGGGGCTGGCGGAGCGCATGCGCGCGAGCGGGGCGGTCTGCGTCGCCTTCTTCGGCGAAGGCGCCGCGGCGGAAGGGGAGTTCCACGAAAGCCTCAATCTCGCGGCGCTGTGGCGGCTGCCGGTCCTCTTCGTCTGCGAGAACAATCTCTATGCCATGGGAACGGCGCTGCGCCTTTCGGAATCGGAGCCCGAAATCTGGCGCAAGGCGGCTTCCTACAGGATCGCCGCCGAGGCGGTGAACGGCATGGACGTGGTCGCCGTCGAGGCCGCCGCGCGACGGGCGGTGCACTCGCTCCGCGAAGGCGAAGGGCCGTTCTTCATCGAATGCCGGACCTATCGCTTTCGCGCGCATTCAATGTTCGACGCGCAGCTCTACCGGCAGAAGGCGGAAGTGGAGGAATGGAAGAAACGCTGCCCGATTCGCATGTTTGGCGACTGGGCCATTGCCGCCGGACTGCTCCATCCCGACGAGATCGAGGCGATCGGGCACGAGGTCGAAGCGGAAGTGGCAGCGGCGGTCCGCTTCGCCGAGGCCGGGACCTGGGAGCCGGTTGCCGATCTCCGCCGTGACGTGATGACGCCGGGAGAGGCATCGTGAGCGAACCAGGCCAGCAGCCCACGAACGGCACGGCAACATATCGCGACGCGGTGCGGGCGGGCATCAGGGATGCGCTGATCCGCGATCCGCGCTGCTTTCTCATGGGCGAGGATGTGGGCCGCTATGGCGGCTGCTATGCGGTGAGCAAGGGATTGCTGGATGAGTTCGGGCCCGAGCGGATCCGCGACACGCCGCTCTCCGAATCGGGCTTCGTCGGCGCGGGCATCGGCGCCGCGCTGGGCGGGATGCGCCCCATCGTCGAAGTGATGACGGTGAATTTCAGCCTGCTCTGCCTCGACCAGATCCTGAACAACGCGGCAACCATCAGGCATATGTCCGGCGGACAATTCTCCATACCCGTCGTCATCCGCATGGCGAGCGGCGCGGGCCGTCAGCTCGCCGCCCAGCATTCGCACAGTCTCGAAGTCTGGTATGCCCACATTCCCGGCATCCGCGTGCTGGCGCCGGCGACACTCGAGGATGCGCAAGGCATGTTGTGGACAGCCATCGTCGATCCGGATCCCGTCGTGATCTTCGAGAACGTCATGCTCTACAACATGACGGGCAGCCTGCCCGTAGAGGTGCGGCCCGTCGATATCGGCAGGGCCGCGATCCGCCGCTCCGGGACCGATCTCAGCATCGTCACCTATGGCGGCTCGCTCTGGAAATGCCTGGCGGCGGCCGAGGCGCTGGCGGAGGCGGGCATCGATGCGGAAGTGATCGACCTCCGCACGTTGCGACCGCTCGACGACGAGACGATCATGGCATCCGTGCGCAGGACGAGGCGCGCGCTACTTGTCGACGAAGGCTGGCGCAGCGGAAGCCTGGCGGCGGAGATCATGGCGCGCATCGTCGAGCAGTGCTTCTGGTCGCTCGACGCGCCGCTCGCGCGCGTCTGCAGCGAGGAGGTCCCGATCCCCTATCCGAAGCATCTCGAGGACGCCGCCTTGCCGCAGGTGCCCGCGATCGTCGAGGCGGCGCGCCGCACCATGGGGGCGAAATGAGCGAATTCCGCATGCCTTCGCTCGGCGCCGACATGGAGGCCGGCACCCTCGTCGAATGGCTGAAGAAGCCTGGCGACCAGGTCGCGCCGGGTGATGTGGTCGCCGTGGTGGAGACGCAGAAGGGCGCGATCGAGATCGAGATTTTCGAGGGTGGCATCGTCGAGCGGCTGATCGCGAAAGTCGGCGAAACGCTGCCCGTGGGCAGCCCGCTCGCCATCATTGCCGGGTCGCAACCTTCGTCGGTGGCGCAGGCCGCGCATTCCGCGCCAGAGGGACAGGCGGAGCGGCCCGCCCCGCCGCCGGTGGCAGCTGTGACGGAGACAGCGGCAACGGCGCAGCGCGGCATTCGCGCCTCGCCCGCCGCCCGAAAGCTCGCGGCCGAACATCATGTCGATCTGGAGGCCCTGACCGGGAGCGGCCCGGAGGGCGCCATCGTCTATGTCGACGTGGAGAACTGGCTGCATGCCGCCGCGCGGCAGCCGGCGAGCCCGCCCGGCACCTCGCCGCCGGTGCGGCGCGAGCGCGCGGCGATGCGCGGGGCGATTGGCGCGACGATGGCGCGCGCCAAGCGGGAGATCCCGCATTACTATCTTCAGCACACGTTCGAGTTCGACCGCGCCCTGGACTGGCTTGCCCGAACGAACGCGGCGCTGGGACCGGACCGGCGGCTGGTCCCCGGCGCGCTGCTGGTCAAGGCGCTGGCGCTTGCCTGCCGGCAGTTCGCCGATTTCAACGGCTACTGGCGGGACGGGCATTTCGAGGCTTCGCGGGCCGTGAATGTCGGAACCGCGATCTCCATTCCAGGCGGCGGCCTGGTCGCGCCCGCCATCATGGAGGCCGACCGGCTGGAGTTGCCAGCGGTGATGGAACGGCTGCGCGATCTGGTCAACCGGGTTCGCGTCGGTCGCTATCGCGGCTCGGAACTGACCGGGGCGACGGTCACCCTTTCCAGTCTCGGAGAGCGGGGCGTCGAGGGATTATGGCCGATCATCAATCCGCCGCAGGTGGCGATCGTCGGCGCCGGAACGCCCGTAGAGAGACCCTGGATCCGGGATGGCCGCGTGGTTCCGGCCGTCACGCTGATGCTGACCCTCGCCGCCGATCACCGCGTGAGCGACGGCCATCGCGGCGCGCGCTTCCTCGCGGCTATCGCCGCCAAGCTGCAGGAGCCGGAGAGGCTATGACACGGGATGAACTGCGCCTGATTCTGCTTGACGAACTCGGCCGCCTCGCGCCGGAGGTCGATCTGGCGAGCCTCGACGAGCAATCCGACCTGCGCGAGGCGCTGGAACTCGACTCCATCAGCTTCCTAAATTTCATGACCGTACTCGACATGCGGCTCGGCGTCGTCGTTCCCGAGGCCGACTATCCCATGCTCTACAGCTTGTCGGGCGCGCTCGACTATCTCGAACGGCACCTGCCGGACAGGAGGAACTGAGAGAATGGCAAAACTCCAGCCGCTTCCCGCCGAGGAACTCTATCGTACCTGCGACCCTGATTCGCTCGGCTGCAAGCATTCTGGGGAACTCGAAGATCTGGATGGCGTCCTGGGCCAGGAACGCGCGATCCGGGCCCTTCGTTTCGGCGTCGACATCCGCCGGAAGGGATACAACCTGTTCGCTTTCGGCACCGCAGGCATTGGCCGGCATACGATGGTCCGGGTCCTGCTGGAGCAGAGCGCCGGGTCGCGCGAGACCGCATCCGACTGGTGCTACGTCAACAATTTCGCCGACCCGCAGAAGCCGCGCGCGTTGCGGCTGCCGCCGGGCCGGGCGACGCCGCTCAGCGAAGCGATGCAGACGATGGTGCGCGAACTTCGTGCGACCTTGCCGGCGATCTTCGAGGGCGATGATTACCGGGCCCGGCGCGAGGTGATCGAGGAGCAGTTCAAGCAGCGCAACGAGCAAGCCTTCGGCGAGGTCGAGCGCAGCGCCCGCCAGCAGGAGCTGGCGCTGCTGCGCACGCCGCTCGGCCTGACGATCGTGCCGACGCGCGAGGGCCAGGTGATGAGCTCGGAGGAATTCCACAAGCTCCCCGAGGAGGAACAGGAGGCGCTGAAACACAAACTTGAACGGCTGCAGCGCCAGCTCGAGGCAATCGTCCGTAAGGTGCCGGACTGGGACCGCGAGCGGCGCGAGGAGGTGCGCAAGCTCAATCGCGAGATGACGAAATTCGCCGTCGGTCACCTGATTGACGAGCTGCGCGAGCAGTATGCCGATCTGCCGGACGTGCTCGAATATTTCGCCGATGTGGAACAGGACATACTGGAGAATGCCAACGACTTTCTGGTCGGTGGCGAGCGACCGCCGGCCGGGCCGCCGGGCCGGGCCATGCCTGATGGCGTCTCGGACGAGATGCAGTATTTCCGCCGCTACCAGGTGAACGTGATGGTGCGGAACCAGGCGGGCAGCCCGGCGCCGGTCGTCTACGAGGATCACCCGACGCACCAGAACCTGATCGGCCGGATCGAGCACATGGCGCATATGGGCGCGCTGGTGACCGACTTCAATCTGGTCAAGCCGGGCGCGCTGCACAAGGCCAATGGCGGCTATCTGGTGCTCGACGCGGGACGCCTGCTGATGGACGGTTTCGCCTGGGCGACGCTCAAACGCGCCCTCGATGCCGGCGAGGTTCGCATCGAATCGCTCGAGCGGGTCTTGAGCCTCGGCGCAACCGTTTCCCTGGAGCCGCAGCCGATCCCCCTCGATGTCAAGGTCGTGCTGGTCGGCGAGCCGCTCCTCTATCTTCTTCTCGATGCCTACGATCCGGACTTCCGCAAGCTGTTCAAGGTCGCCGTCGACTTCGACGATCGGGTGCCGCGCGATGACGACACGGCGAAACTCTATGCGAGGCTGATCGCGGCGGCGGTGCGCCGCGAGGGGCTGCGGCCCTTCGGCGCCAGTGCCATGGCGCGGGTGATCGAGAATGCCTCGCGCATCGCCGGCGATTCGGGAAAGCTTTCCACCCATATGCGACGGCTGATCGATCTGCTGGCCGAGTCCGATCATGTCGCCGCCCAGGCGGGCGCGGCCATGGTGGAGGAGGTACATGTTTCGGAGGCGATCGCGCTCCGGGTCGGTCGGGTCGACCGCATGCAGCGGCGCATCCAGGAGGAGATCGTTCGCGGCGCCATCCGCATCGAGACCGAAGGGGGCGTCGTCGGCCAGGTCAACGGCCTCTCCGTCTACAGCCAGGGTGAGGTCATGTTCGGCCAGCCCAGCCGCATCACCGCCCGGGTCCGCCTCGGGCGCGGCGAGGTGCTCGATATCGAGCGGGAGGTCAAGCTCGGCGGACCGCTGCATTCCAAGGGCGTGCTCATCCTTTCCGGGTTTCTCGGCGGGCGCTACGCCAGGAAGCAGCCGCTCTCGCTCGGCGCCAGCATCGTTTTCGAGCAATCGTATGGCGGCGTGGATGGCGACAGTGCCTCCTCGGCAGAACTCTATGCGCTGCTTTCGGCCCTGGCCGACGTGCCGCTGCGCCAGTCGCTCGCGGTCACCGGCTCGGTCGATCAGCTCGGCCGCGTCCAGGCAATCGGCGGCGTCAACGAGAAGATCGAAGGCTTCTTCGATATCTGCAAGGCACGCGGCCTGACCGGGGAGCAGGGCGTGCTGATCCCCGAGCCCAATGCGCGAAACCTGATGCTGCGCGAGGATGTGGTCCAGGCGGTCCGGGACGGACGCTTCGCCATCTTTCCGGTGGCGACCATCGACCAGGGTCTCGAGCTGCTGACCGGACTGGAAGCAGGCGAGGTCGATGCCAGCGGCGAATGGTCATCCGGCAGCCTCAACCATCGCGTTGCGGAGCGCGTCGCCGAACTGGCGCGGGCCGCCGCCACATTCGCCCGCACCGATGGAGAGCGGCATGACCGCCGGGAGTGAGCGCCCCTTCCGGCGCATCGTCGCCGCGCTCGACGCGACCTCCGACTCCGGGTCCGTCCTCGATACCGCCGCCATGCTGGCAGCGCGCTGGCGCGTCGAGCTTCTCGGCCTCTATCTCGAGGACATGGAGCTGCTGCAGCTCTGCGCGCATCCGGTGGCGCGCCAGGTCGGCTTCGCCGGCGGGCCTGAGCCGCAGGCCAGCGCCGCGCAGATGCAGGCGGCGCTGCGGGTCATGGAGCGCAGGGCCGCGCGTCTGGTGCAGGATGCCGCCACGCACCGCAATGTCGCCAGTTCGTTCCAGGTGCTGCGCGGCCGCGTGGCCAGCGCGGTGGCGGCGCTGGAGATTTCCGATCTGCTGGTGGTGCAGCCGGTAAGTCGGCCCTTCGCCGGGTACTTACGCGTCCGCTCGGCCTGGTCGGAGAGCACGGGACCGATGCGGCGCCAGCCGGTCCTTCTGGTTGGCGGGCGGCCGTGGGGTGGCAGCGGGGTCACCGTGTTCGTCGATGCGAGCATCGCGGCGGAGCGGGCGCTGGCAGTGGCCGGCGAGATCGCCGGCCCGGGCGCGCCGATCCTCCTGGTGCGCGCCGAAGGTGCGCCGGCAGCGGAAGCACTGACCCGCCATCCGGCGCTCGCCGGACACGCGGTGCATGCGATTGCGCTTGGCGCGTGGGACGAAAGTCGGGCCGGCGGCATGCTGGTGGTGCCGACCACGCTGCTCGACGCGCCGGAGGGCGCACGTCTCGCACGGACGCTCGAACGTCCGCCCTGCCCGGTGATGCTCGTCGGCTAGAGTATTTCGCCGCGAGCAATCAGCCGTCGAGCGAGATCAGGGTCGCATCGCCGCCGATGGCCGCCGTGTTGACGGTGATGGTCTGCTCGGTCAGGAAACGCATCAGATAGTGCGGGCCGCCGGCCTTTGGCCCGGTGCCCGAGAGGCCGTGCCCGCCGAAGGGCTGGCTGCCGACCACCGCGCCGATCATGTTGCGATTGACATAGACATTGCCCACCGCGAGCCGCTCCAGCACGCGCGCCTGCATGCGGTCGATGCGGGAATGGAGGCCGAGGGTCAGGCCATATCCCTTCGCGGCGATGGCGCCAATGATCTGGTCGAGATCTGCGGCCGCGTAGCGCACCACATGGAGGATGGGACCGAATATCTCCTCGGTCAGTGCCTCGGCCGAGGCGATCTCGAAGATATGCGGCGGGAAGAGATGGCTGCCGGCAGGCATCGCGCCCCCATGATGCAGACGCGCCTCCCGCTTCAGCCGCGCCACATGGGCGGCCAGCCGGTCCCATGCCTCGCGGTCGATGACCGGTCCGATATGGCTCGCCGGGTCGCGCGGATCGCCGAGCTTCAGTTCGGCCGTGGCGCCTGCGATCATGCGCAGCATGCGATCTGCCACGTCCTCCTGGAGGAAGAGCAGCCGCAGCGCCGAACAGCGCTGTCCCGCCGAGCGGAAGGCAGATGTCACGACGTCGTCGGCCACCTGCTCCGGCAGCGCCGTGGCATCGACGATCATGGCATTGATGCCGCCGGTCTCGGCGATCAGCGGTACGATCGGTCCGTCCTTGGCCGCCAGTACGCGATTGATCGCGCGGGCGACGTCGGTCGAGCCGGTGAAGACCACCCCCGCAATGGCCGGATGCGCCACGAGACGGGCGCCGATCTTCCCATCGCCGGTGACCAGATGCAGCGCGCCCGGCGGAATGCCGGCCTCGTGCAGCAGGCGCACGGCCGCCGCGGCGATCAGCGGCGTCTGCTCCGCCGGCTTGGCGACCACGCTGTTGCCGGCGAGAAGGGCGGCGGCGATCTGGCCCATGAAGATCGCCAGCGGAAAGTTCCAGGGCGAGATCGCCACGAACGCGCCGCGCCCGCGCAGCCGCAGGCGGTTGCTCTCGCCGTTCGGTCCGGGCAGCGCGGTATCCGTGCCCAGGATGCGCCGGGCCTCGGCGGCATAGTAGCGGCAGAAATCCGCGGCCTCCCGCACTTCGGCCAGCGCATCGTCCAGGGTCTTGCCGGCTTCCACCTGCAGCAGGTGAACGAAGGCGGCGCGCCTGGCCTCCAGCATCCCGGCGGCGGCATCGAATGCGGCGGCGCGGCGCGCGGCATCGGTGCCATCCCAGGCGGCGAATCCCCGCAGGGCCGCGACGACCGCCCGGTCGGCGGTTTCCGCATCCGCCCAGCCGATCCGACCGGCCGGGCCCGCGCCATCGATGGGCGAGACGAGCGTTCCCTCCGCCCGGCCGATGGGCGCGCCATCGATGATCGGCAGGGCGAGCACGTCGTTGCCGCGCGCCGCCTCGATCCCGGCCAGCAGGTCCTCCAGCGCCGAGCGGTCGCCGAGTTCGAGGCCGGCGGAGTTGGCGCGCGCCGGACGGTAAAGCTCGCGCGGCCGCGGCAGGCGGGGATGTCGTGCCTCGTCCGGCCTGCCGATCGCATCGGCCGGGTGCTTGAGGATGCGCTCGATCGGCGTTTCCGGATCGGCGGCCAGCGAGACGAACGAGGAATTCGCGCCGTTCTCGAGCAGCCGGCGGACGAGATAGGCGAGGAGGTCGGCCTGCTCGCCCACGGGCGCGTAGATGCGGCAGGCGGCATCGGGCATCCGCTCGAGCAGCCTTTCGTAGAGCGCCTCGCCCATGCCGTGCAGGCGCTGGAATTCGTAGCCTTCGGTTCCGCCGGCCCGCTCGATGATCGTGGCGACGGTCTGGGCATTGTGGGTGGCGAATTGCGGAAAGATGCGGGGACGCAGCGCCAGCAGCTTCTCGGCGCAGGCGATGAAATTGAGGTCGGTCATCGCCTTGCGGGTGAAGACCGGGTAATCGTCGAGCCCGCGCTCCTGCGCGCGCTTGATCTCGCTGTCCCAGTAGGCGCCCTTGACCAGGCGGACCATGAGGCGCCG
>JAHCJQ010000063.1 GCA_026126215.1 Alphaproteobacteria bacterium | reverse complement strand
TCCGCCCGGCGCATGACCAGATCGTGCAGCCGGTCGTCGATCTCGTCGATCTCGCGGCGCAGCGCTTCGAGGTCTGGCTGGGGCTGTTTCATGGGGCAAGGGGATGGGGCCGAAGGGCCACCTTTCTAGTCTTCCGGGCATGAAAAGGCAAAGCGAAACAACCCCTCCGCCCACCCGGTGTCATGCTTGACGGGCGGGCCGCCGGGGATTACCTATGAACCACCGTGGTGATTTGAGCCGGCCGGCTTGCGGGCCACGTTAAACAAACCGCTAAAAGGCCGGGGCGATTGCAAACCCTGGCCCTGTCCGCGGCCGGGGTTTTTTTGTCGCTGCCGGCCAGGGGCGGGCGGCGATCGGGCAAGGAGAGAGGCGTGGCGGAGGCGGGTTCGATCCATGGGCACGGGGAGGCGCGGGTGCAAGGTGCGCTTGTGGCCGCACTCGGGCGCGAGCGGGCGCTCCGGCTGGAAAGCGGGGTCGAGCTTGGCCCCTTCACCATTGCCTACCAGACCTACGGCCGGCTCGACGCGGAACGGCGCAACGCCATCCTGATCTGCCATGCGCTGACCGGTGACCAGCACGTCGCCTCGCGCCATCCGGTCACCGGCAAGCCCGGCTGGTGGGAGAGCATGGTCGGACCTGGCCGCGTGATCGATACCGAGCGTTATTTCGTCATCTGCGCCAACGTGCTCGGCGGCTGCATGGGGTCGAGCGGGCCGACCGAGATCGATCCGGCTTCGGGCAAGCCCTATGGCCTCGCCTTCCCCGTGGTGACCATCGCCGACATGGTGAACGCGCAGGCGCTGCTGCTCGATCATATCGGCATTCCCGACCTCTTTTGCGTGATCGGCGGCTCGATGGGCGGCATGCAGGTGCTGCAATGGGCGGCGAGCTATCCGGATCGGGTCTTTGCCGCCATTCCCATCGCCTGCGCCGCGCGCCATTCCGCCCAGAACATTGCCTTCCACGAAGTCGGCCGGCAGGCGATCATGGCCGATCCCGAATGGCGCAACGGAGACTATCTCTCCTTCGGAACCAATCCGCGTTCGGGCCTTGCCGTGGCGCGCATGGCCGCGCACATCACCTATCTCTCGGAAACCGCGCTGCATCGCAAGTTCGGCCGCAACCTGCAGAACCGGGAGCGCATCACTTTCGGTTTCGAGGCGGATTTCCAGGTCGAAAGCTACCTGCGCCACCAGGGTTCGACCTTTGTCGAACGCTTCGATGCCAATTCCTACCTCTACATCACCCGCGCCATGGACTATTTCGACCTGGCGGCGGAGCATGGCGGCGTGTTGGCTAAGGCTTTCAGCGGCACGCGCACGCGCTTCTGTGTCGTTTCCTTCACGTCCGACTGGCTGTTCCCGACCCGGGAAAGCCGCGAGGTCGTGCACGCGCTCAATGCGGCGGCGGCCAATGTGAGCTTCGTCGAGATCGAGAGCGACAAGGGGCACGATGCCTTCCTGCTGGACGAGCCGGAGATGTTCAAGATCCTGCGCGGCTTCCTCGAAGGTTCGGCCGAGCATCGGGGCCTTCGCCGATGAACGAAGGGCCGGGCGCGAACCAGCGTGGCATCCGCATCGACCTGCTATCCATCGCCGACATGGTCGAACCGCGCTCGCGCGTGCTCGATGTCGGTTGCGGCGACGGGGCGCTCCTCGACTATCTGGCACGTTTCAAGCAAGTGGATGGGCGCGGTCTGGAGATCAGCCAGGCCGGCGTCAATGCCTGTGTCGCGCAGGGCCTCTCGGTGATCCAGGGCGATGCCGATGCCGATCTCAAGGATTATCCGGCGAATGCCTTCGATTACGTGATCCTTAGCCAGACCTTGCAGGCGACCCGCCGGCCCCGGCAGGTACTGACGGACCTGCTGCGCATCGGCCGGCGGGCCATCGTTTCCTTTCCGAACTTCGGCTATTGGCGTGTGCGCCTCGATCTGCTGCTGGGCGGGCGCATGCCGATGACTGGCACGCTCGACCAGCCCTGGTACGAGACCCCCAACATCCATCTCTGCACGATCGAGGATTTCCTCGATCTCTCGCGCGATCTCGGCATCGCCATCGAGCGGCGCATCGCCATCGATGGCAAGGGTCGCAGCCGGCAGGGCGGACGGCCGCTCGACAACCTGCTGGCGGAGCAGGCGTTGTTCCTGCTCAGGAAGAACGGCTGACGCTATCGTTTCCCCGGCCGATGGCCGGGCGCATCGGCAGGGCGGGTGCGAAGCGCGGCCGGCGCCGGCGGGCGCGTTCCGGTGTCGCGGCATAGATCTGCTTGCCCGCCTCGACCAGCAGCAGCCCGGCGAACCGCAGCCGATAGCGTTCTCCGATCCGCTCGATCGGGCCGGCGAGGCGCAGCAGGAACCGCCAGTCGCTTGGCGGCCAGTACAGGGCGGAATGGCTTTGCGTCGGCAGGAACATGCTCTCGCGCAACAGCCTTGTGAGCTGCTGCGCGGTGAAGGGGTAGCCCTGGCCAAAAGGCGTGTGCTCGAAGCGCGCCCACAGGCCGCGCCGGTTCGGCGCCACCACCAGCAGCCTTCCCCCTGGTGCCAGCACGCGCCAGATCTCGCGCAGCGCCAGGGCAATGTTCTCGCTGTTCTCCAGCCCGTGCACCAGCAGCACGCGGTCGATGGAGGCATCGGGCAGCGGCAGTTCCGCCTCCTCTACCAGACCGGTGAGGAAGGGACCCTCGCGCGGCCATTGCGTCACCCCCTGCGCCGCCGGCATCAGCGCAATGACCCGTTCCGCCTCGTCCTTGAAAGCGCGAAGATAGGGTGTCGCAAAGCCCAGGCCAAGGACGCGAAGGTTGCGGACATCCGGCCAGAAACCGCGAATCCGCAGGAGCAGGTGGCGCCGCGCGAGCTGGCCCATGGGAAGCGCGTAGAACTGCCTAAGATCGATCACGTCTGGACGCATGAGCCGCACTTTAGCACGGTGTGACAACACGGAATGTTTACTTGGCAGAAATGCCCCCGGCCGGGATAACCCGGCAGGGAATACCTGTCAGGCAGAAAGTGATGGCTGCTCAGGGCATGACACATACTGTCCCGGTCGCGGCGGACATGCTCTGGCCGGATCGGTCGCATGCACTCCGGGCCGTCCCGGCCGGGCGCCGGGCGGATTATGAGTTTCTGCGCGACAACCACCTCGTCGACGAGCTGCGCTGGCGTGGCTACTCGGTCGAGATCTGGGAGACCGATGTGGCGGCCCTCGGCGCCCGGAATGGCCGGGATGCGGCCTGTTTCCTGGAGGCCATTCCCGTCGATTTTGCATCGCGGACGACGGAATGGACCGCCGCCGCCTTGCGCGATGCGGCGCTGCACCTGATCGAAATCCAGCTCTTCTGCCTGGCACGCGGTGCGATGCTGCGGGAACTTCAGGCAGACAGCATCCAGTTTCGCGCCGGCCGGCCGGTCCAGGTCGACCTGCTCGCCTTCGGCCGCCGCAGCGACGATGCCGCGGCCAGCTTTCTGGAATCCTTTCGCGCGCTCTATCTGCAGCCACTCGGCCTCGACCTCGATACCCTTTCCCAAGGGGGGCTGCCCTCCCGCCTCGAAGGGATGGCCGCGCGCCTGTCGGCTCTGGCGCTCTCCAGCGAGGCCGGCGGGACGGTCGCGGAGGGCAGGGACGATCCGCAGGAGCAGGGGCGCCGGAAGTTTGTCGCGGATTTTGTCCGGCGCGCGAGGCCGGGACTTCTGTTCGATCTGCATGCCGGCGATGGCCGGTTCGGGCGCCTGGCGCTTGCCTCGGGCGCCCGTTCGGTCGTCGGTCTGGAACCGGATCGCGCGGCGGCGGAAATCAGCTACGAGATCGCGCGCGCCAAGGGGCTGCGCCTGCTGCCGCTGGTGGTGGGCGGGCTCGACCCGGCACGTTGTCGCCCGGGCGATGCCGGTGCCGCCGTGCTGGCGCTCCGGCCTGGCCAGGGCTCACTCCCATTCGATGAGCGCGCGCTGGATGACCGCGTTGCGGCGGCCATGTCGCTCGCGCCCCGTGGCGTGATCGAGTGCGCGGCCGCGCCGTCGCTTCCCGATGCACCGGAAGTCGCCCGCCAGGCCATCGCCCGGCGCGGTCGCATCCTTCACGAACTGACCCTCGAAGCGCAGGGCGAGGCGAGGCGCGCCGTCCTGATTGCCTTCGAGCGTTCCTGCGCCGGCTGACGCGCCGGGCTCAGGCCGCCTTCGGCCGGGACGCGGCGGTTCCGCCGGTCAGTTCCGCGGTTTTGTTTGCCACCCAGTCCTCGAAATCGAACTGCCGCGCCCTGGCAATCAGGGTGGCAGGAGATGGCGGATTGTCGAGGGTGGCGAGAACGGCCTCGGCCATGGCCAGATGCTCGCCGACCGGGACCAGGCGGCCATAGGCGCCGCGATCCAGAATCTCCGCCGGGCCAAAGGGGCAGTCGGTGCTGACCACCGGCGTTCCGCAGGCGAGCGCCTCAAGTATCACGTTGCTGAAGCCTTCCATGCGCGAAGAGCTGACCAGCATCGAGGCCCGTGCCATGAAGCGATAGGGGTTGGACTGGAACCCAATCAGCGTCAGGTCGTCGCCGAGACCGAGATCCCCTGCAAGGTCGAGCAGCCGCGCGCGTTCCTTGCGGTCCTTCCCCGTCCGGTCGGCATCGCCGATCAGGGCGAGGCGCACGCGGCGCGTCCGGCGCACTTCCGCGACCGCGCGGACCAGTGTGGCGAAGTCCTTCTGCTTCGAGAGCCGCCCGACGCCGAGGATCAGCGGAACCGAGCGATCCTCGAACCAGGGATGCTCCACCTTTTCCGCCGCCATGGCGCCGAGAACGGGCAGGTTGACGGGGTTGTAGGTGACCGCGATCCGCGCGCGCGGGATGTCGAGCCGGCGCGCGATGTCGTCGGCGAGGCCGGTGGAAACGGAGACGACGTGATCCGCCTCCAGATACGCGCGACGCACCGCCCGCACGATGCGGCCGGCGCGCACCTCGCGATCCTCCCAGCCACCCCAGGCGACGCGCTCGCTCATGACCAGACGTCCGGCGGTGCCGCTGAGCCGGCGGGCGAACAGACAGGCGAGCCCCATGATCGGGCCAACCGCATAGATCGCATCCGGGCGCCATTCGCGGAAATAGCCGGCAATGGCCGGCATCATGCGGAAGCCGGGCAGGACCTTCTCCGCGCTTGCCAGCGCGCGGAAATTGGCCCCGATCCCTGCCCAGTCGGCCCGCAGCGCCAGCAGGCGCGAGGCGATCCAGCCGCTTTCCGGGAGCGTGAGCAGGCGCACGCCGGGTCGCACGCGCTGCGCCGACCTCTCGAGCACGCGGCTGCTCAGCAGGTCGACCGCGAAGCCGCGCTGGGCCAGGGCATTGGCAAGGATGATCGCGGTGCGCTGGTCGCCACCGCCGCCAAGTCTGTGGACGACGATGGCGATGCGCGGCGCGGGCGCATCAGCCGACGGCCTGGCGGCCTGGGTCTGGGTCTGGGGGGTCGCGTTCATCTGGTATCCGCCAATTCGGACTGTGGAAGGGTCAGGTCCGGCCGGGCGCGCGCCCGGTCGAAAAGGGAAAGCTGGAAGCCGGCTTCGCCGAACAGCATGCGGGAGAAAAGGCTGTCATGCTCGGCCGGAAAAATCGGACGCAGGGCGTTGCCCTGGCAGTTGGTGATCTCGCCGCAATAGATACGGCGCCCATTGGAATAGAGGTCAATCCGCACGAAGCTGAAGTCGGCTGCCAGCTTTTCCGCGACGGCAATCATCTCCACCAGGTTGGCGGGGCGCTCGACATCGCGGCTGATGGGGAAGCGGATACCGAACGGCAGTTTTTCCCAGTCGGGCGAATAGAAGCTGCGCACATGGTCGGTGAAACTGTCGAGGTCGACCATGACGCCGCGCACTTTGCCTTCGACGCAGAAGAACTTGTAGTCGTTGGGCGGCTCCGACCCGAAGATGAGCGGCTCGACGATGATCTTGGGCTCGAGGTAGCGGTAATTCGCCTCGCGGCCGCGGATGTAATAGTTCTTGCGGAACCAGAAACGGATCTTCGCCGGATCGATGGGAGCGCCGTTGCGCCTGAGGATGAGATGCCCGGAGAGATGCGTTGGCTTGATGGCGCAGTCTGCCGGGTACTGGTAGGAAAGCGCCTCATCCAGGCTGCGCAGGACGGCAATCGTAGGTACGTTGAATTCCTCGCCGACCTTGGCTCGGATGTAGTGCTTCACGAACTCCTTGTCCGAGACAAAGGCACGCTGCGGCCGCAGGATCTCGTCGCCGACCTTGAGATAGTGCAGGGCATCGTTCAGGCCGCCGCCGATTCGCGGCATGCGGCCATGCGCCTTGTAGAACAGCAGGGTGGAGATGATCCGGTCGAAAAACCGGGTCTTGGGCGCGCGCTTGACGAACGTGCCCCACATTCTCTTCCTGATAGATTTCATGCCGATCCGCCTAGCACGCTGGCCGTGTGCGGGCGAGTCAACACTCCGTGTTCAAACGATTGTGAAGGCCAGGTCCGCCCGTTATGATTCAGCCTATGGCCCTGATCATCGAGCAGATACCCGTCCTTTCCGACAATTATGTCTACCTCCTGCACGAGCCGGAGGCACGGGCGACCGCCGTAGTCGATCCGGCCGTGGCGGAGCCGGTGCTGGAGCGGCTGGAAGCGCGGGGCTGGCAACTCACGCACATCCTCAACACGCATCATCACGGCGACCATGTGGGCGGCAATCTGGCGCTCAAACGGGCCACCGGCTGCACCATCGTCGGCCCGCGTGCGGATCGCGCGCGCATCCCCGGCATCGAGGTCGAGGTGGGCGAGGGCGACGTCTACTCCCTCGGGCAGGCGCAGGCGCGGGTCTACGATGTGCCGGGCCACACGCGCGGCCATATCGCCTACTGGTTCGAGGCGGATGCGGCGCTGTTCTGCGGCGATACCATGTTTTCGCTCGGCTGCGGTCGGCTGTTCGAGGGAACGCCGGCCCAGATGTGGGCCTCGCTTGCCAAGCTCGCCACCCTGCCGGACGAGACACGCATCTTCTGCGCGCATGAATACACGGAGTCGAATGCCCGCTTCGCGCTCAGCGTCGAGCCGGACAACGAGGCACTGCAACGGCGCGTGGCGGAGGTGAAGTCGCGCCGGGCCGCCGGCCTGCCCACGGTGCCCTCCACCATGGCGATGGAACGCGCGGCCAATCCGTTTCTCAGGCCCTTCAGCCTGGAACTGCAGCGCCAGCTTGGTCTTTCGGGCGGCGACCTCGTGGCGGTCTTCGCCGAGACCAGGCGGCGCAAGGACAGTTTCTGAGCACTGATCTCCCGCAAACCACAGCCGGAAAGAATGAAAGATGATGAAGCTGCATTACGCGCCTTTCTCCCCCTATGCCCGCAAGGTCCGCGCCGTTGCCATCGAAGCCGGTCTGGGCGATCGCATCGAACTCATTGCCACGATGCCGCGCGAAGCGGGGGAAGCCTATGGCCGCGTCAATCCGTTGCAGCGCATCCCGGCGCTGGTGCTGGAAGATGGCGAGGTTCTCTATGACAGCCCCGTGATCTGCGAGTATCTCGACTGGCTCAATACCGGGCGCAAGCTCTTCCCCGCGCCAGGGCCCGCGCGCTGGCAGGCGCTCAGGCTCCAGGCGCTGGGCGATGGCATCATGGACAGTTCGGTGCCGCGCCGTCAGGAGAGCCTGCGCCCGGCCGCGCAACAATCGCCCGAGCAGCTTCAGAGCTATGTCCGCCAGGTCCGTCAGGCGCTCGACGCGCTGGAAGGCATGACCGGCGGGATGGGCGAGGTCAATATCGGCACCATCGCGGTTGCCTGCGCGCTCGGCTATCTCGATGCCCGTTTCCCCGATGACGGCTGGCGCAAGGGTCGCCCGAAGCTCGCCGCCTGGGAGCAGGGCATGGCGGCGCGGCCGTCGATGCAGCAGACCCGGCCGCAATAAGCTGCCCATCGGTCCCGGCAGATCCCGAAACGACTGACGCGATTGTGAATGCTGCGTGCCGGCAGGGTCGGCTTTACTGGGCCGAAACCCGTGGAGCTGGCCCTTGCATATCGAATCGCCATCGCTGGACCCCGACGATTGGGCGGCATTCCGAGCGCTTTGCCATGACTTAGTGGATCAAGCGCTGAAGGCGGTTGAGGGCGTGAGGGACAGGCCGGTCTGGCAACCGATGCCGGGCGCGGTGCGCGCGGCGCTTCGGGAGGCGGCGCCAAGATCGGCACAGGGAGCCGAGAGGGTCGGGGCGGAGTTCCTGAAACGCATCCTGCCCTATGCCAATGGCAACCTGCATCCCCGCTTCTTCGGCTGGGTGCATGGCGCTGGAACGCCGGTCGGTGCATTGGCCGAGTTTCTGGCTGCGTCGATGAATGCCAATGTCGGCGGGCGCGATCACGGCGCCGTTCATGTGGAACGGCAGGTGATCGAATGGTGCAAAGAAATATTTGGGTTTCCGGCGGAGGCGAGCGGCCTGCTGGTCAGCGGCACCTCCATGGCCACGCTGATTGGTCTCACCGTGGCAAGGAACGTCCTGGCGGAAGGCGATGTGCGGGATCTGGGCTTGCTTGCGGAGCCGCGGCAGCTCGTCTGCTATGCCTCACAGCAGGTGCATGGCTCCGTTGCCAAAGCCCTCGAACTGCTCGGAATCGGCCGGCGGGGCCTGCGGCTCGTTCCCGTCGATGCCGGACATCGCCTGATCGTGGAAGAACTGCACAACGCCATTCGCCTGGACCGTGCGGAAGGACGCCGACCATTCGCCGTCGTGGGAACTGCCGGGACGGTCAATATAGGCGCAAGCGATCCGCTTGCCGAACTGGCCTCGCTTTGCCGTGCCGAGGGCCTGTGGCTGCATGTCGATGGAGCTTTCGGCGCGCTCAGCATACTCGCTCCGGGCCGTCGCGGGAGCCTTGAGGGAATCGAACAGGCCGACTCGCTTGCCTTCGATTTTCACAAGTGGCTGCACGTGCCTTACGATGCCGGCTGCATCCTGGTTCGCCGTGGCGGACAGCACCGGGCGAGTTTCGCGCGCGAGCAGGACTACCTTGCGGCCGCCGACCGCGGCCTTGCGGGCGGCGCCCCGTGGTTCTGCGATTTCGGTCCCGAACTCTCGCGCGGCTTTCGCGCCCTCAAGGTCTGGTTCACCATCAAAACCCATGGTCTGGACCAACTGGGGCGGGCGATTGCGGCGAACTGCGACCTGGCAGCGAGGCTTGCAGGGATGGTACGGGAGGAGCCTTGCCTCGACCTGCTCGCGCCGGTCCCGCTCAACATCGTCTGTTTCCGTTACCGGGGAGATGGATTGCCGGAGCCGGTTCTCGACCGCATCAACGGCGATATCGTCGCCGACCTGCAGGAACGGGGCATTGCGGCGCCTTCCACCACCCGCGTCGGTGGGCGCCTTGCGATCCGCGCTTGCATCTGCAATCACCGGACGAGACCGCAGGATCTTGAAATCCTGCTTGAGGCCGTTCGCACCCTTGGCCGGCAACGGGAAGCAGAATCGTCGGCGGTCGGGCAGGCGTGAAGCGGCTTGGGTGATGCGCGCTCAGAAGGCGGCGATCCGTGCCCGGCTCGCATCGCCCGCGCGTCGCAGTGCCTGGCCGAGGAAGGCGGCGACCGCGCCCATGCCGGTCGCCGTGCCGCTCAGGCCGGCTGCGGCCTCGGCTTCGGCGTTGTAATTGGTGTTGGTGTTGACGTCGTAGGTCAGGAACTCCCCGGACAGGTCGGTGATGAACTCGATCCCGGCGATCTCGATCCGGTTCGCGGCGAGAAACGCCTCGTAACGGCCGAACAGCGCGCGCCGCGCCGGGTCGATCCGGTCCAGGATCTGGAACCTGGCCGGCGCGGCCGCCGTTCCGGGCACGGTCGGGCAGAAGGCATCGCCCACCGCGCAGGCATCGGCCGGGCAAAGCTCGAAGCCTTGCGCCGTGGAAACGCGGACCGCATAGAGGAAGCGCCCGCCGACGAATTCCGCCCGGGTGATGAAGGGCTCCGGGGCGCGCACATAGTCCTGCAGCAGGTGAGTGCCGTCGATCGGCGGGATGTAGTCGCTGCTGTCCAGGTGCGCGACCAGCAGGTCGGGATGGGCGAAAAGCTCCACGCCAAGCCCCTTGCCGCCCCGGTTCGGCTTGAGGATCACGGGGCCTTCGCCGAAGCGCCGCGCTGCGTTCACCACCGCATCGCGCCCGACCGCGACGATGGTGCGCGGGACGCGGATATCCGCTGCCTCCAGCGCCGCATATTGCCGCGCCTTGCTGATCTCCAGATCCAGTGCCCGGCCGCCATTGACCACCCGCCGGCCGTGGCGTTCCAGCCAGGCCAGGACGGCGGCGGTCAGTTCCGCCGCGAAACGGTGATCGCGGGTGTGCGAGGAAGCGCTCATGCGGTTGTAGAAAACCCCTGCCGGCGGCGGCGTGGCGAAATCCACCTCCCCCTGGTCGAGGAACCATTCGGCGAAGGGCAGATCCTGCGCGGCGAAAGCGGCGCGCAGCGGCTCGACCCATTGGGCGTTCTCGTGCAGGACGTGGATGCGTGCCATCGGGAGTATCCTGTGAAATGTTCCCAATATATCTAATTGCAAGTATAATAATATACAATACATATTGTAACTGTTTAATTATGCCGAACCGCTATCCGTTTTATTTCTCCCTGTCGCGGCGCCGCTTCCTCTCCCTGCTGCCCGGCGGATTCGCCGGTGCCGCGCTCGCGGCGGTCGAGGACGCGCCGCGGCTTGCCGTGCAGCGGCGCGAGATCGAGGTTCTTGGTCGACCAGCCGAAGCATCTCGCCTCGCGCTCCAGAATGGCCAGGAGGGCCTGCATCTCGAGCCCGGCGAACGGCTGCGCTTCCTTTTTCACAATGAGTTGGGAATGACCCTGCGTGCGCACCTGCATGGCCAGACACCGCCTGCCGGAATGGCGGCAGCGGTCGAAGGTGACGGCTACCTCGGCTTCGATCTGGAGCCAAGGCCGGGAAGTCACTGGATTCACTCCACTGGCGACCTGACGCGCCAGCGGTTGCTCGCGGCGCCACTGATCGTCCATGGGCCAAGACCGCCCTGGCCGGAACTGACCGTGCTGCTGCAGGACTTCTGCTTCCGTCCGGCGGAGGAGATTCTGGCCAACTGGCAGGACCCGGCGTGGCGTCGAAGCTTTCAGCCCGATACCTGCCTTGCGAACGGCTACGGCCTGGATGCACCCGATCCGGTCCGCGTGGCACCGGGCCAGCGCCTCCTGCTGCGGCTGATCAATGCCGCCGCCACGAGCGATTTCATCCTCGATGCCGGCCCGCTGCGGGCCCAACTGGTGGCGGTTGACGGCAATCCGGTGCGGCCGTTGCCGGTCCGCAAGCTGCCCCTCCTGCTGGGCCAGCGTGCCGATCTGCTGCTCGACATGCCGCCCGAGCATGGCGCTTGGGGCCTTCTGGCGCGGCGCGCCGGGTCCCGTCTGCGGACCGGTATCATATTCGGCACGCGCCGCGGGTATGTCCGTCGGCTCCCGCCACTGGCGGAAAGCAAGGCGGACGAAGTCGATCCGGCCTTCGATGTGCGGCTTGCGCCGCCGCAGCCGGAATCGCCCATGCGGCAGGAGCGGCGGCTTGCCCTCCGCCTCGCGGAAGGCGCATCCGGGGCGCCCTGGCGCCTGATATCCGAGGACGGGCAGCCGCTCGCGATGCGGCTGGGCGAGAAGGTCGAACTTACCGTCCGCAACGAGACGGCGACGGCCCACGTGCTGCATCTGCATGGCCATCATGTCCGCATGGCCGGACTGAACGGGCAGGCCCTGCCGGGCATCCTGCGGGATACCTTCGCCGTGCCGGCGAGGGGCTCGGCCACCATCGTCTTTCGGGCTGACCGCGCCGGCGACTGGCCGATCGCCGGCCAGAATCTCTATGACGGCCTGTCCGGTCTTTCCGCAACCCTGTCCTGCCGGGAGTGAGGGGCGGGCCGCCATTTCTTTGCCAAATTGGGCAGAGTAGGATGCGCCGTCCATCTCCAGCGGCGGCTACGGCGTTCCACCTTCATGCAATCCAGCGATGGCTCCACCTTCAGGGGGCGCGAGGTCCTCGTCACCGGCGGCCTCGGCTTCATCGGTTCCACCCTTGCCGGCCGCCTGGTCGAACTGGGCGCCAGGGTCACGCTGATCGACAGCCTGATCCCGGAATATGGCGGCAACCTGCACAACATCGCTGGCATCCGCGAGCGGGTGCGCGTCAACATTTCCGACGTGCGCGACACGCACAGCCTGCGCTATCTCGTGCAGGGCGCGGAACTGCTCTTCAACCTGGCCGGTCAGACCAGCCACATGGATTCGATGACCGATCCGCTGACCGATCTCGAGATCAACTGCGCCGCCCAGCTTCGTCTGCTCGAAACCTGCCGGCTCTACAACCCGAAGATCCGCATCGTCTTCGCTTCCACGCGCCAGATCTATGGCCGGCCGGACTACCTGCCGGTGGACGAGCGGCACCTGCTGCGCCCGACCGACGTGAACGGCATCAACAAGATGGCGGGCGAGTGGTACCACATTCTTTACAACAATGTTTACGGCATCCCGGCGGTGGCCCTGCGGTTGACCAATACTTACGGTCCGCGCATGCGCATCAAGGATGCGCGGCAGACCTTCCTCGGCATCTGGGTGCGCCTGGCGCTCGAAGGCAAACCCTTCGAGGTCTGGGGCGGCGAGCAGCTTCGCGACTTCACCTATGTCGATGACTGCGTCGAGGCGATGCTGCTGGCCGCGGCGCGGCCGGAAAGCACGGGCCATGTCTACAATCTGGGCGGCGACAGCGTGGTGAGCCTCAAGGAGACGGCCGAGTTGCTTTCGCGCGCGGCGGGCGGGGCGGAGTATCGGCTTCGGGATTTCCCGGCGGAGCGCAAGCGCATCGATATCGGCGACTACTATGCTGACGACAGCGCCTTCCGTTCCTCCACCGGCTGGCAGCCGGCCATTGCCCTTGCCGAGGGCCTGCGCCGCACCATCGAATTCTACCGCGACAACCTCGCGTATTATGTCTAGGAGCGCCTTGCCGATGATTCCGCAGACCGATCCGAAGGCCGCCTATCTCGCGCAGAAGGCAGAGATCGACGCGGCGCTCGCGCGCGCGCTCATGAGCGGCTGGTACATCCTGGGCGAGGAAGTGAAGGGCTTCGAACGGGAGTTCGCGGCCTTCGCCGGCGCGCCGCGCGCGATCGGCGTCGCCAACGGAACCGATGCGCTGGCCATTGGCCTGCGCGCGCTCGGCGTGCGGCCGGGCGATCGGGTGATCACCGTTTCGCACACTGCCGTCGCCACCGTCGCGGCGATCGAGATGATTGGCGCCGTGCCGCTGCTCGTCGATATCGAGGAGGGCGGCTACGGCATGGATCCCGAGGCGCTGGAGGCGGCGCTCTCGCTGCCGGGCGCGCCGGTCAGGGCCATCGTGCCGGTGCATCTCTACGGTCACCCGGCAGCCATGGACCGCATCATGCCGATTGCGACCAGGGCGGGCGTCGCCGTGCTCGAGGACTGCTCGCAGGCGCATGGCGCGAGACTGCTCGGCCAGGGCGTCGGCAGCTTCGGCCAGGCCGCGGCATATTCGCTCTATCCGACAAAGAATCTCGGCGCGCTCGGCGATGGCGGCGTACTGACCGCCAACGAGGCGACGCTGGCGGACCATATGGTGGCGCTGCGCGAATATGGCTGGCGCGAGCGCTATGTCAGCGACATCGCCGGGCAGAACAGCCGGCTCGACGAGCTGCAGGCGGCGATCCTGCGCGTCAAGCTTCGCGCCCTCGACGCGGACAACGAGCGCCGCCGTCAGATCGCCGCGCTCTACCGCGCTGCGCTCGACGGGCTTGCCTTCGGCCTGCCGGTGGAGCGGCGGGATGCGCGCCATGTCTACCACCAGTTCGTCATACGCTGCCGCCGCCGCGACCAGGTACGTGAGTTCCTGCGCGGCGCGGGTGTGGCGAGCAACGTGCATTATCCGCTGCCCGTCCATCTCCAGCCCGCCTATCGCGGCCGTATCGCCCTCGCGCCCTCGGGACTCGCGCGCACGGAAGAGGCGGCGCGGACGGTGCTCAGCCTGCCCATGTTCCCTCAGCTCCCTGAAAGCGACGTCCAACGCGTGGCGGCGGCGCTTGCCGGGGCTGCCACGTCCGGGCTCGATTAATCCTGCCGGGCGGGGTCCGGGCCGCCGCGCAGGACCTCGCGCACGATCGATTGTGGCTTGCGGTTGCTGAGCAGGTAAAGCCGGCCCAGATATTCGCCGATCATGCCGAGGCCCACGAGCTGCACGCCGGACACGATCAGGAAGGCCGCCATCAGCGAGGCATAGCCCGGCGGCGTGTCGGTCAGGATCGCCTCGATGATGACGATCACCGCGACGAGGAGGCCAATGGCGGCGAAGGCCAGCCCCAGCATGGCGCTGATGCGCAGCGGCATGACCGAGAAGTTCAGGAACATATTGAGCCACAGCCGGATCAGCCGGCGCAGCGTGTAGTTGGAGCGTCCCTCCTGGCGCGGCAGATGCTCTACCTGCAGGCGGCCGATGCGCTGCGTCACCTGCATGAGCTGGCCGTCCACGTAGGGGAACGGGCCTTCGTAGCGCAGGACCTGCTGCACCGCGAAGGCGCTCATGCAGCGGAAGCTGGACAGATAGACCCCCTTCGGCTTGTCGATCAGCGCGTCGGCGCACCAGTTGGTGAAGCGGCTGCCGAGGTTGCGCCACCAGGCATGCTGCTTCTGCGCGTAGAAGGTGTAGACCACGTCGAGATCGTTGTCCTTGGCATGGCGCCAGAGCCGCACCACTTCCGAAGGCGGGTTCTGCAGATCGTCGTCCATGGTGATGACGTGGGCGCCGCGCGCCTCGCGCAGGCCGGCCATGACCGCATTGTGCTCGCCGAAATTCCGCGCCAGGTCGACGAGGGTCAGCGGCACGCGGGCGCCGGCGAGCAGCTCGCGGCAGACGCGCAGGCTGTCGTCGGGACTGCCGTCGTTGACCAGAACGATCTCAAGCCCGCCCGGCACTTCAAGGCCGCTCAGGGCTTCGACCAGCGAACCGACCGATTTCGCGCCGTTATAGACGGGCACCACGATGCTGAGTGCGATGGGCGTGCTCATGCTTGCTCTGCCAGTATGAGAATCGAACCGCCGAAGGGAAAGGGGAAGTCCAGGCGGCGCTCCAGCGCCAGCGCGCCGCCGAAGAGGCGGTCGAGAAATGCCGGGAAGGTCCGTACGTCGCTTTCCGCCCCGCCGCCTCGCCTGAGCAGGCGACGCACTACCATCAGGGGCAGCAGCAGGCTGTTCCAGTAATAGCCGCGGGCGCGGTCGAAACCGGCCTGACGCACCAGGGCCAGCGCCTCAGCCCGCGTGTAGCGGCGCGCGTTCTGCACGCGCCGGTCATGATCGGACATCAGCCAGCCATAGGCAGGCAGATTGAGCAGCAGCCGTCCACCGGGCGCCAGGCAGCGCCGCATCTCGCGAAGCGCCGCCCCTTCATCGACCTTCGCATGGCAGAGCACGTCGGCGGAGACGATCAGGCGAAAGGCCCCGTCGCGGAACGGCAGGGTGTTGAGGCTGCCGGCGACCACGGGTCGGCCGCTGCGCGCCCGAGCCATCTGGCAGGCGGGTTCGGCCACGTCGAGGCCAAATGCGTCCTCAATGCCGCATGCGACCAGATCCGCCAGCACGCCGCCAGTGCCGCAGCCGGCATCGAGAACCGCCCCGTTGCCGGATGCGCCATCCCGTCGCGCAAGGGCCAGCAGGTTGGCGCGCAAGCCGCGAAACCACCACATGCGCTGCTCGACTTCGTGTAGACGCTGGTATTCGCGGGCTTCCATTGCGGCTCGGGGCGGATCGGCGTGGACGGAGCGATGGCGCCGGGATTATATCATCGGGGAGGGCGCGGACAGGAAGGATGCGTCACCGTAACGGCCGATGTAACGAATTATCCTCATCTGCCGGCCAGGATGGCCGGACCCCAAAGGCTTCGGACAAACCATATCCGCCCGCGCAAGGTCATGAACCCTCCGCCCGACAAGGTCGCCCAGGCCCAGGCTTCGCTGCCGGACTGGGTCGCCCGGCACGCGCTGGGGCTGGTGACGGGCGCCTTCATCCTGCTGCCCGCCCTGCTGGCGCTCGGCTATTTCCTGCCGCCGATCAATCACGACACGGCGGCAATCCTGGTCATTTCCCAGCGCTGGATCGAGGGCGAGCGGCTCTATGTCGACCTGATCGACATCAACCCGCCGATGACTTTCGTGCTGAACGCCTTCCCGGTGCTGGTTGCCAAGGCGACCGGCATGAGCGTGCCGGCGGCGCTCACCTTCTGCTTCCTGCTCGCCATTGCCGCCTCGGTCATGGCGGCCTGGCACCTGCTGGTACGCCAGGTGGAGCCGGAGCGGCGGCTGGTGCGGCTGATCTTCCTGCTCCTGCTCCCCTTCTTCCTGATCGTCTTTCCCGGCGAGAATTTCACCCAGCGCGAGCATCTGATGATGATCGCCGCATTCCCCTACCTGCTGCTCGCGGCGGCGCGCAGCATGGGCAGGCCGGTCCAGCCCATGCTTGCCCTCGCCATCGCCGTGACGACGGCGCTGGCGGTCGGGCAGAAGCCGCACTTCCTCATCTTCCTCGTCATGATCGAGCTGTATGTCCTGTGGGCGCGAGGATGGCGGGCAGCCTTGGCCGACATGGTTCCCTGGACCGCGCTTGCGGTTTTGGTGATCTACCTGGTGCTGACCCTGACCCTGCTGCCTGCCTACTGGCGGGAGGTGCTGCCGCTGGCTTTCAGCGAGTATGCCGAACTCGGCGAAGGCAGTCCGCTCGTCACCGCGCTCGATTCGACCAGCGGCCCGACCCTGATCGCGCTTTCGATCCTCGGCGCGGCGGCCTTTTTCGTCTCGCGCTCGCCCCTCTCCCGGCTGCTGGCGCTGCATGCCGCCGCGATGGCCCTGAGCAACATCCTCCAGGCCAAGGGCTGGCCCTATCACATCATGCCGGCGCAGGCCGGCACCATCGTGCTGCTGGCGGTGCTGATGGCGGAAGTCGTCGAGCGGCTGCTGCCGCGTCCGCCGGAAGCGGCGCGCCTGCCGATCGCCGGCCTGCTCGGCGCATTCCTGATCCTCACCTATTACAGCGCCTTCATGCTGAAGCCGCCTTTTGCCCCGCAGCGCAGCTATGCCGAAAGCCCGACGGCGATGCTGCTCAAGCTGGTGAAACGCGACGCGCGCGGCGGCCGCATGCTGGTGCTCTCGCCGGGCATCTACCCCTTCTATCCGCTCGTGCTCTATGCCCGCACCCAGGTGGTGACGCCTTACCTCACGATGTGGCTGCTGCAGGGCCTCTATCACGACTGCGAGGAGGGCGATCCGCTCTATCGCGAGCCGGCCGACATGTCGCCCTCGGAACGCAAGCTGTTCGAGGAGATGGGAACGATCCTCGCCGAGCGCCGGCCGGAGGTGGTCGTCGTCGACCGTATCGCCGGGATACCCCGCTGCCACGAGGCGGCCTTCGACTATCTTGAGTATTTCCTGCGCAACCCGATCTTCGCCGAGGCCTGGCAAGAATACGAGCATGTCTCCACCCTGGACCGCTACGTGATCTATCGCCGCCTCTAGGCCGGCGCAGGATACCTGCCGCTGCCCCGTGTATCTGCATCGAGGGATTGCAACGGTCCAATCAGGAGATGCAAGAAATGCGCAGCAAGTTGATCGCCATCGTCGGCCTGTGCCTCATTCCCGCCGGGATCGTCCTGGCGCAGCCGGCGGCGACACCCGACGTCACCCACGAGAACCGCCGTGCCGAAATGCGCGAGCGCATGATCAAGGCCATCGACGCCGACAGCGACGGGCGGATCTCTCAGGCCGAATATCTGAAGCGGGCCGAGGAGCGGTTCCAGAAGCTCGATGTGAATAGCGACGGCTTCGTCACGAGCGAGGAACTGGAGCAGCGCCACGCGGAGTGGCGCCAGAAGCGGGCCGAGCGCGGCGAGAAGCGCGGCCACCACCACAGGCAGTAATCAGGTAACAGGGACTGCCCCTGAGCTTCCACCCGCTTGGCGGGCAGGCGGCCGGGAGCGGTGTCGCGGCCGAACGAGCATCCCTTGGCCGCGCGTCGCTCCCGGCTTGGCCTCAGGCGGCTGCGTCGTCTCGCGATTTCGAGTTCACGTAGGCCATGGCCACGTGTTCGGCACAATAGGGTTTGCCAGGGGCCGCCGGCTTGCCGCAGAAATGGAAACCGGCCGTGCCCGGATGGCCGTGCGGCCACTGGCAGGCTGGGCCCTTGCCGCCGGCGATCTGCACGACCTTGGGCGGAGGCGGGGGCATTGCTTCCGGC
>JAHCJQ010000062.1 GCA_026126215.1 Alphaproteobacteria bacterium | reverse complement strand
TGCCATCATCCTGACCGACATGTTCGGCGGCACGCCGTCCAACCTCGCCATTTCCGTCATGGACAAGGGCAAGGTCGAGGTGATTGCCGGCATCAACCTGCCGATGCTGATCAAGCTGGCCTCTGTCCGCCAGAAGGCGGGATTGCCAGAAGCGGTCGCGGCGGCGCAGGAATCGGGGCGCAAATACATCAACGTTGCCTCGCAACTGCTGGCCGGCGAACAGACATGAAGGCTGCGGACGATACCCGCATCATGACCTTGACGATTTGCAACCAGCGCGGGCTGCATGCCCGCGCCGCGGCGAAATTCGTGAAATGCGCCGGCCAGTTCCGGGCCGAGATCACCGTGGCGCGGGACGGCACGCGCGTCTCGGGCCAGTCGATCATGGGGCTGATGATGCTGGCCGCCGGCCTGGGCTCCGAAATCGAGATATCCGCCAGCGGTCCGGACAGCGAGCAGGCGCTCGCGGCGATTCGGGCCCTCGTCGAATGCGGTTTCGAGGAAGGCGCCGCCGAGGCTCGATAACTATATAAAGATATCTTTATATCACGCTTGCGGTAGCGCCTGCCGGCTGCTAGAAGCCAATGCAGCAGGCGCCACGCGCGCCGGGAATCCCGCCACGAGGACCAAATGAGCCAGTTCAAGGACTACAAAGTCGCCGACCTGTCGCTTGCCGATTGGGGCCGCAAGGAAATCGCCATCGCCGAGACCGAAATGCCGGGCCTGATGGCGCTGCGCGAGGAGTTCGGCAAGGAAAAGCCGCTCACGGGCGCGCGCATCGCCGGCTCGCTGCACATGACGATCCAGACCGCCGTGCTGATCGAGACGCTGGCTGCGCTGGGGGCGGAGGTCCGCTGGTCTTCCTGCAACATCTACTCCACCCAGGATCAGGCGGCGGCGGCGATCGCGGCGCGCGGCATCCCGGTCTTCGCCTGGAAGGGCGAGACGGAAGAGGAGTACTGGTGGTGCATCGAGCAGACCATCAACGGCCCGAACGGCTGGCATCCCAACATGCTGCTCGACGATGGCGGCGATCTCACCCTGGTCATGCACCAGAAATACCCGCAACTCATGAAGGACGTGCGCGGCGTTTCGGAGGAAACCACCACTGGCGTGCACCGCCTCTACGAGATGGCGCGCGAAGGCAAGCTGCTGGTGCCGGCGATCAACGTCAATGACAGCGTGACCAAGTCGAAGTTCGACAATCTCTATGGCTGCCGCGAGAGCCTGGTCGACGGCATCAAGCGCGCCACCGACGTGATGCTGGCAGGCAAGGTCGCGGTCGTCGCCGGCTATGGCGACGTCGGCAAGGGCTCGGCCGAATCGTTGCGCAGCCAGGGCGCGCGCGTGCTGGTGACCGAGATCGACCCGATCTGCGCGCTGCAGGCGGCGATGGAAGGCTACCAGGTGACGACCATGGAGGAAGCAGCGCCCCTGGGCGACATCTTCGTCACCGCCACCGGCAACGTCGACGTCATCACTCTCGATCACATGCGCCAGATGAAGGACCGGGCCATCGTCTGCAACATCGGCCACTTCGACAGCGAGATCCAGATCGCGGCGCTGCGCAACATGCCGTGGCACGAGGTCAAGCCGCAGGTGGACGAGGTCGAATTTCCGGACGGCAAGCGCCTGATCGTCCTTGCCAAGGGCCGCCTCGTCAATCTTGGCTGCGCCACCGGCCATCCGAGTTTCGTGATGAGCGCCTCCTTCACCAACCAGGTGCTGGCGCAGATCGAGCTGTGGAAGAACGGGCAGAATTACGAGCGCAAGGTCTATACGCTGCCCAAGCATCTCGACGAGAAGGTGGCGCGGCTGCATCTCGCCAAGCTAGGCGTCAAGCTGACCCGCCTGACGGATGAGCAGGCCAGCTATATCGGCATCGCGCAGGAAGGCCCGTTCAAGCCCGAGCATTACCGCTACTGATCGGCAACATTTCCCGGGAACGGGGGCCCGGCATGCCGGGCCCCTTTGTTTTTTGCCCGGCACTTCCCTAAAGTGCCCGTGTTCGCGCTGGTCTGGACGCCGCGCGAGACGCGAGGGGCTGGGGCAACGATGTCCAATTGGACCATGCGCTGGGCGGAAGCCGCGACCCTGCCGGATGCGGCGGCTGCCGCGGGCGTGGCGGGGGCGGATGCGCGCGGCCTTGTTCTGCTTGGCCTGCTGGTCGCGGTGCTGGCCATCGGACTGCTCGCCTTCTGGCGCCAGCGCGAGCGGCTGCGCCAGTCGGACATGTTAAAGGCGGCGGAGGTGGCGAGGCTCAAGGAGCGGCTGGCACTCCTGCAACAGGAGGGCGGCGCCCATGCCGCCGCGGCCGGGCGTGCCAGCGACGACGCGGCGCGGCTCGCGCTTGCGCTCGCTGCGAGCGATGAGCGCTCCCGTCAGCTCGCCGCGATCCTCGATGACCTGCCGCAGCCGCTCTGGCGGCGCGACGCCGAATTGCGACTTATCTGGTGCAACAGGACCTATGCGGCGATGCTGGAGGAGACGCAGGAACGCGTGGTCGAGCGCGGCCTGGAACTGGCCGCGCGAATCGATCCGGAACAGCCTCGGCGTCTGGCGGAGAAGGCGCGGGCCGGGGGAAAGGCCGCGACGGAGCGGCGCCACCTGGTGGTCGGCGGCGACCGTCGCACCTACCGTTTCACCGAACTGCCGCGGGCCGACGGCACCCTCACCGGCCTCGCCGAGGATATCTCCGCCGAGGAGGCGAAGGAGCGCGAGCTTTCCCGCCACATTGCGGCGCATGGCGAGGTGCTGCAGAACATCAACACGGCCATCGCGATCTACGGCGCCGACCGGCGGCTGATCCTGTTCAACCGCGCCTTTGCCCGGCTCTGGGGCATGGACGAGAACTGGCTGGCCGAGGAGCCGGGCTTTGCCGAGATCCTCGAACATCTGCGCGGCAAGCGTCGCCTGCCCGAACAGGCGAACTGGCAGAGCTACAAGAAGGCCCAGCTCGACCAGTTCACCTCCATCATCGAAGCGCGCGAGGAGCTTCTGCATCTGCCAGACGAGCGCACCCTGCGTGTCGTGGTGACGCCGCATCCTTTTGGCGGACTGCTGTTCAATTACGAGGATGTGACCGACCAGCTCGGACTGGAGCGGGCACGCAACACCCTGATCGCCGTGCAGCGCGCCACGCTCGACAATCTCTACGAAGGCGTCTCGGTGTTCGGCGCGGATGGGCGGATGCGGCTCTGGAACTCATCCTTCGCCAAGATCTGGAACCTGCAGACCCACCTGCTCGATGCCGAACCGCATCTCTCGCAAGTTCTCGATGCCATCCGTCCGCTCATGGACGATGGCGGAAACTGGGCGCGGATGATTGAAAGGGTGCTCGAAGCCTTCAACGAGCGCGAGGCGCGCACCGGCCGCATCGAACGCCCGGACGGCAGCGTTATCGATTACGCAAGCGTGCCGCTGCCCGATGGCGCCATGCTCTACACCTTCCTAGACGTCACCGACAGCATGCGCATCGAACGTGCGCTGCGCGAACGTAACGAGGCGCTGCAGGCCGCCGACCAGCTCAAGTCGGAGTTCATCGCCAACGTCTCCTACGAACTGCGCACCCCGCTCAACACCATCATCGGCTTCACCGAGATCATTGCGAACGAATATTTCGGGCCGCTCAACATGCGTCAGAAGGAATACACGCAGGGCATCCTGGACAGCTCCCATCATCTGCTGCTGCTGGTCAACGACATCCTTGACCTCGCCACCATCGAGGCCGGCCACATGCAGCTCGAGCTGGACCGCTTCGATCTGCATGCGCTGCTCGTGAGCATCCTGGCGCTGACGCGGGAGCATTCGCTGCGGCGCAATCTCACCGTGCATTTCGAATGCGCGCCCGATATCGGCTGGGTAGAGGCCGATGAGCGGCGCATCAAGCAGGTGCTCTACAACCTGATGAACAATGCGCTGAAATTCACGCCTTCCAACGGCCAGATCAGTCTCGGCGCCCGCCGCTCGGGTGGCGAGGTGGCGATCTGGGTCTCCGACACCGGCATCGGCATTCCCGAGGAAGAGCAGGCCCAGGTCTTCGAGCGGTTCGTGAAAGGCCGCAACGCGCTGCGCCAGCCCGGTGCCGGGCTCGGCCTGCCGCTGGTGCGTTCCTTCATCGAGATGCATGGCGGGCATGTCGAGCTGAAATCGACGCCCGAACAGGGGACCACGGTGACCTGCTACCTGCCGGCGGAGCAGCGCAGGCCGCTCGCCGCGATTCACTGAACCCTGGATCAGCCTGCCGCGCCGGGAACGCCGCGCGTCGTAGAATATTCGAAATGCAGCACCTTGTCCGGATGGACGATCGGCCGCGCGGCATGCATGGCCATCGCCGCTTCCGAGAAGCCAGACAGGATGAGCTTGAGCTTTCCCGGATAGTGCGCGATGTCGCCGATGGCGAAGATGCCCTGTGTCGAGGTGGCCATGGTCGCCGGATCCACCAGGATATGGTTGCGGTCGAGGTTGAGACCCCAGCCGGCGATCGGACCGAGATTCATCGCCAGGCCGAAGAAAGGCAGCAGCGCGTCAGCCTCGAGCCGGCGCGCTTCGCCGTCGAGCGTCCTGACGATCACCGCCGCGAGCTGGCCGTTGCTCCCCTCCAGGGCGTCGAGCTGGTAGGGGATGACCAGTTCGATGCGGCCCTCTCCGGCAAGCTGCTTCATGCGCCGCTCGCTTTCCGGCGCAGCGCGAAACCGCGGCCGCCGGTGCACCACCATGACCTTCGCGGCAATCTCCGAGAGCGACAGCGCCCAGTCCACCGCCGAATCGCCGCCGCCGGCGATGACGACCCGCTTGCCCCGGAAGTCCTCGCGGCGGCGCACCAGGTAATGGACGGAGCGGCCCTCGAATTCCTCGAGTCCGGCGAGCGGCGGCCGGTTCGGGCCGAAGGCGCCACAGCCGGCGGCGACGACCACGACCCGCGCGCCGACGACCGTGCCATCGGACAGCACAAGCGCGAAGCCGCCATCGGCGCGTGGCGCAAGGCCGCTCACCTGCCGGCCGAGAACATAGTCCGGCGCGAAGGGCGCCGCCTGTTCCATCAGGCGCTCGACCAGTGCCTGCGCGTCGATGCGGGGGTAGCCGGGAATGTCGAAGATCGGTTTCTCCGGATAGAGCGCCGCGCACTGTCCGCCGGTCATCTCCAGCGCGTCGATCACCGTGCAGCGCATGTCGAGCATGCCTGCCTCGAACACCGAGAACAGGCCGACCGGCCCCGCGCCGATGACGGCGATATCGGTGGTGATGGGGGCGTCGGTCATGGGACGGTCACCTTCGCGGCAGGGGGAGACAGGGGTCCGGTAACATGCTAGCACCTCCGCGCAAGATCAAGCCTGGCGCGGCTTGCGGGCCCCCCGCAAGCCGGCTACAAGGCAGCCATGACCGCCGCTCCCGCCGCGCTTCTCCGATCTTCCCGCATCCTGGCAAGCGAGGCCGAGACGGCGGCCTTCGCGGCGCGGCTGGCGGCGCTGGCGAAGCCCGGCGATGTTCTGGCGCTCCAGGGCGATCTTGGCGCCGGCAAGACGACCTTCGCTCGAGCCTTCATTGCGGCACTTTCCGGCGGGCCGGTCGAGGTGCCGAGCCCGACCTTCACGCTGGTGCAGGTCTACGAGACGCCGGCCGGCAGTGTGTGGCATTTCGATCTCTACCGCATCGGCAGCGCGGAGGAAGTCTATGAGCTTGGCTTCGATGAGGCGCTGGCGGAGGCTATCAGCCTGATCGAATGGCCGGACCGGCTCGGCCGGCTTCTGCCGCCGGAGGCGCTGCGGATCGAACTGCGGGCCGAGGGCGCGCCCGGGCGGCGAGAACTCTACCTCGATGCACCGCCCGCCTGGCAGGCGCGACTGGCGGCGGCCGAGGATGTGGCGGCGCGTGCGGATGCGCTGGCCGGGTTCCTTCGCGCCGCGGACTGGGCCACGGCGGAGCGGCGCCCCCTCTCCGGCGATGCCTCTTTCCGGCGCTATGAGCGGCTCCGGCGGGCCGACGGGATGCGGGCCGTATTGATGGATGCGCCGCCGCCGCGCGAGGACGTGCGCCCCTTCATCCGCGTGGCGGAAATTTTGGCCGGGTTCGGCTACAGCGTGCCGGCGATCCTGGCGCGCGACGTGGAACGGGGTTTCCTCCTGCTCGAGGATCTGGGCGATGATCTTTTTGCCCGCCTCCTGGCCGGGGGCAGGGGCGATGAGCAGGAACTCTACGGTGCTGCGGTCGATCTGCTGGCCGACCTGCACGGACACGAGGTGCCCGAGGAATTGCCGGACTATGGGCCGGACGAACTGGCGGCGGCGCCCGGCACTGTCGTCGAATGGTATCTGCCGGCGCTCTCCGGGCAGAAGATGCCGACTGATCTGGTGGCGGAGTTCGCCGGTCGCTGGCGCGAGGCACTGGCCCCGCTCGCCGGCCTGCCCAGGGTGATGGTGCTGCGTGACTATCATGCGGAGAACCTCATCTGGCTGCCGGCGCGCAAGGGACTGGCCCGGGTCGGGCTGCTGGATTTTCAGGATGCCGCGCGCGGCCTCGCGCCCTACGATCTGGTGTCCCTGCTGCAGGATGCGAGACGGGACGTGGCGCCGGAACTCGAGGCACTCATGATCGAGCGCTACCTGGCCCGCCGGCCGGGCGAGGGCGATGCTTTCCGTGCCGCCTATGCCCTGACCGGCGCCGCGCGCAATTCCCGCATCCTCGGCCTCTGGCCAAGACTCTGGAAGCGCGACGGCAAGCCGCAATATCTGCGGCTGCTGCCGCGCACCTGGCGGCTTCTCGAACGTGACCTCGCCCATCCCGCGCTGGAGGGGCTCCGGCGCTGGTATGATCGGGTCCTGCCGCCCTCGGGACGTGGCCTGCCGTTCCCGGGGCAGCCGGCATGATCCCGGTGCCTGACGAGGCGATGGTCCTTGCGGCGGGACTGGGCCTGCGCCTGCGTCCGCTCACCCTCGACCGGCCGAAGGCGCTGGTCGAGGTGGGCGGCGTGCCACTGATCGACCGCACGCTGGACCGGCTGCAGGCAGCGGGCGTGCGGCGCGCCGTGGTCAACCTGCACTACAAGGGCAACTCGCTGCGTCAGCATCTCGCCCTGCGCCGGCGGCCGGAGATCCTGCTCTCCGACGAGACGGCGATGCTGCTCGAAACGGGCGGCGGCGTGAAGAAGGCGCTAAGCCTCCTGCGGGCGGCTCCCTTCTACGTGGTGAACTGCGACATCATCTGGCGCGATGCGCATGGCGATTCGCTCGACGACCTGGCACGCCGCTGGGACGATGGCGCCATGGACGCGCTGCTGCTGGTGCATCCGACGGTGGGCGCGATCGGCTATGCCGGCGTCGGCGACTTCTTCATGGATCCGATGGGCCGCCTTGCCCGGCGCCCGGAGTGCATGGTCGCGCCGTTCGTCTTCACCGGCGTGCAGCTTCTCCATCCGCGCCTGTTCGAGGGCGCGCCGGAGGGGCCCTTCTCGCTCAATCGCCTCTACGATGTCGCGGCGGAGAATGGCCGCCTGTTCGGCCTGCGTCATGACGGCGCCTGGATGGATGTCGGCACGCCGGCCGGCCTGCGGGAGGCGGAGCGGGCACTGGCCGAAGGCGGCTGATGGGGACGGCAGGCCGCATCTTCAACATTTCGGCCGGCATTCCCTTCGCCGATGCCTTCGCCGGCGGGCTGCTTGCGCGTCACGGTGCCGATCCGCTGGACCTGGCGAGGGTTCGCATCCTGCTGCCCAACCGGCGTGCGCAACGCGCCCTGCGCGAGGCCTTCCTGCGCCAGGGACAGGGACGGCCGATGCTTCTGCCGCTCATGCGACCCCTTGGCGATGTCGACGAGGAAGAGCAGGGCTTTCTCGATCGCGAGCTTGCCGGCCTGCCGCCCGCCATTGGCCGGCTCGAGCGCCAGCTCCTGCTGATGCGGCTGATCCGCCGCCGGCCGGAATTCGCCGATGCGGCGCAGGCCGCCCGTCTCGCGGCCGAACTTGCTTCGCTGATCGACGAGGTTCTTGTCGAACAGCTCGACTTCGCCGCCCTGGCGGATCTGGCGCCGGAGGAATATGCCGGGCACTGGCAGATCACGCTGGAATTTCTCAGGATTGTGACCGCGGAATGGCCGCTGATCCTGGCCGAGCGCGGCCAGATGGAACAGGCGGCCCGCCGCAACGAACTGATCGCCCGCCATGCTCGCCTGCTGCGCGCCGGGCCGCCGGACGACCCGGTCTATGTCGCCGGCTCGACGGGCAGCGTGCCGGCGACGGCGCGACTGATGGCGGCGGTGCTCGAGCTGCCCCAGGGCGCGCTGGTCCTGCCCGGTCTCGATCAGGATCTCGACGAGACGAGCTGGCAGGCGGTGGGCGACGAACCCACCCATCCCCAGCATGGGCTCTTCCGCCTGCTGGCCCGGCTCGCGGTGCCGCGCGCCGAAATCCGCCCCTGGTCCTGGGGCGAGCAGGAGCGCGCGGCGCGGGCGCGGGCACGCCTCGTCGCGGAGGCACTGCGGCCGGCGGCAACCACCGATCTGTGGCGCGCCGGGCCGCGACTTGGCGAAGATGCCGTGCATGGCCTTTCGCGCATCGACGCGCCCGGTCCGGAAGAGGAGGCGGGCGCCATCGCCATCCTGATGCGCGAGGCGCTCGAGACACCGGGGCGCACGGCGGCGCTGATCACGCCCGACCGCAGCCTGGCGCGTCGCGTCGCGGCCGACCTGCGCCGCTATGGGATTGAGGTGGACGATTCGGCGGGGAGCCCGCTTGGCCTGACGCTTCCTGGCAGCCTGTTGCGGCTCAGCGCGGAAATGCTGGCAAGCGATTTCGCCCCGGTACCCCTGCTTGCCGCCTGCAAGCATCCGCTGAGCGCAGGCGGCGGCGATCCGGCAGTCTTCCGCCGCATGGCGCGCCAGCTCGAGATTGCCGTGCTGCGGGGCCCGCGCCCAGGCGCCGGGCTCGCGGCACTGCGGCGCGCCCTCGCGGTCACGCCCGGTCTTCCACCCGGCCTGCCGGAATGGCTGGACCGGCTGGCCGGCCGCGCCGCGCCGCTTGCCGCGCTCGGCGCGCAGGGGGCGGCGCCGCTCCGCGACATCCTGCGCGCGCATGTGGCCTTTGCCGAATGGCTGGCCAGCGATGGCGAGGGAACGCGGCTCTGGGCCGGCGAGGCGGGCGAGGTGGCGGCGCGGTTCGTTGCCGACCTGCTTGAGGCATCGGCGATGGGCGAGGCGGTGTCCTTCGCCTCCTGGCCGGCGCTGCTTGCGGAGCTGATGGCTCCGGAGGTGGTGCGGCCCCGCTATGGCCGCCATCCGCGCCTTTTTATCTGGGGACCGCTCGAAGCGCGGCTTCAGCATGCCGATCTCGTCATTCTTGGCGGCCTCAATGAAGGAACATGGCCGGCCGAACCGCCGGCCGATCCCTGGATGAGCCGGCCGATGCGCGCGCGCTTCGGCCTGCCGCCGGCGGAACGGCGCATCGGCCAGGCCGCCCACGACTTCCAGCAGGCGGCGGGGAGCGCGCAAGTGGTGCTAAGCCGCACTGGCAAGCGCGAGGGTGCCGAGACCGTGCCCTCGCGCTGGCTGCTCCGGCTGGAGAACCTGCTCTCCGGCCATGGTCTTGCCCTGGACCATGGAAGCAGCGAGCGGCTGCTCGCCTGGCAGGCCGCGCGCGACCGGCCGGAGGAGGTGCGCCCCTGCGACCCGCCCGAGCCGCGCCCGCCGCTCGCGCTGCGCCCAAGACGGCTTCCGGTGACGGCGATAGAACGCTGGTTGCGCGATCCCTACGCCATTCACGCCCGTTATGTGCTCAGGCTCCGGCCACTGCCGGCGCTGGACGAGGATCCTGGCGCGCGCGACCGCGGCAACATCGTGCATGATGCACTCGATAGGTTCGTGCGGGCCTATCCCGCGGACTTGCCGGCCGATGCGCGGTCGCGGCTGGTCGAGATCGGGCTCGAGGCTTTCGGCCCGCATCTCGAACGGCCTGGCGTGCGCGCCTTCTGGTGGCCGCGCTTCCTGCGCATCGTCGACTGGTTTCTGGCCTGGGAGCGCGCGCGGCGCGCCGGCGGCATCTTCCCGCTGGCGACCGAGACGAGCGGCGAACTTGTGTTCGATGCTCCGGGCGGTCCGTTTCAGCTTCGCGCCAAGATCGACCGGATCGACCGCACGAGAGGCGGCCTCGTCGTGCTCGATTACAAGACCGGCCGGCCGCCCAGCCAGGCGCAGGTCGAGTCCGGGCTGGCACCCCAACTTCCGCTCGAGGCGGCGATTCTGTCAGCCGGCTGCATCGCGGGCGTGCCAAGGATGCCTGTGGAGAGTCTCGATTACTTGCGGCTCTCGGGCGGGCGGGTGGCGGGCGAGCATCTGCCGCTCGAACTCGATGCGGCGGCAGCGGCGCGCACCGCGCTTGCCCGCCTCCAGCGCTGGGTTGCGGCCTTCGACGATCCGCGCATGCCCTACCGTTCGCGACCGCGGCCGAAATTCGTGCGCGAGCCGGGCGACTACGATCACCTGGCGCGGGTGCGCGAATGGTCGGCCGCCGGAGGCGAGGAATGACCGGCGCGGAGGACCCCCAGCGCCTCGCCTCCGACCCGGCCGCCTCGGTCTGGGTCGCGGCCAATGCCGGCGCCGGCAAGACCCATGTGCTGGTCAACCGCGTCCTCAGGCTGCTGCTCGCCGGCAGCCCGGTGCAGCGCATCCTCTGCCTCACCTTCACCAAGGCGGCGGCGGCGGAAATGGCGAACCGGCTGCATCGCGAGCTTGGCCGCTGGGCCAATCTCGACGACGCGGCCCTGGCGGACGAGATCTTCCGGCTGGGCGGCGTTGCCGCCCGGCCGGAGGCGCTGCAGCGGGCAAGGCGGCTCTTCGTCACCACGCTGGAGGCGCCGGGCGGCCTCAAGATCCAGACCATTCACGCCTTCTGCCAGTCGCTGCTCTCGCGCTTTCCGCTCGAAGCCGGGCTGGCCCCGCATTTCCAGGTCCTGGATGAGCGCAGCCGTGCCGATCTGCTGGGCGAGGCGCGTGCCGGGGTTCTCGCGCGCGCCGGCGAGGATGGCGATGCGGGACTTGCCGCCGCCCTGTCCGAACTGGTGTTGACGCTCGACGAGGAGAGCTTCGCCGCGATGATGGATGCCCTCGCCGGCGCGCGCGGACGAATGCGCCGGGCGCTCGATCATTGCGGCGGCGATCTGGAGCGGCTGCTGGCGGAGACCGCGGCGCGGCTGCGCATCGACCCGGCTTCGAGCCGCGAGAGCCTGCTCGCCGATGCGATCCGCGCGCTTCCCATGGCCGATCTGCGGCGGGCGGCGGCGGCCCTTGCGCGCAGCCCGTCGGTCGAGGATCAGAAGCGCGCCGCCCGCCTCGGTATCTGGCTCGGCGCGGCGGAACCCGATGCAGCGGACTTCCCGCACTATGCCGCCGCGTTCCTGCGCCAGGATGGCGCACCGCTCGCCCGGCTGGCGACCAAGGCGGCGCTGGCCGACGATGGCGCCATCGCCGGAATTCTCGCTGCTGAGCAGACGCGCATCCTGGACCTGACCGAGCGGCTTGGCGCGGTCGAGACCTTCCGCCGCACGGCTTCGCTGTGGCGTCTGGCGCGCGCCGTGCTCGACAGGCTCGAGGAGAGAAAGCGCGCCGCGGCGGCCGTCGATTACGACGATCTCATTCTCACCACCCGCGCGCTGCTGCAATCGGCCGGCGCGGCCTGGGTCCTCTACAAGCTCGATGGCGGCATCGATCACGTGCTGGTCGACGAGGCGCAGGACACCTCGCCCGACCAGTGGACGGTGGTGGCAGCGCTGGCGGAGGAATTCTTCGCCGGCGAGAGCGCGCGCGAGCGCGGGCGTACGCTGTTTGCGGTCGGCGACGAGAAACAGTCGATTTACAGCTTCCAGGGCGCCGAGCCGGCGACGTTCGGGCGCATGCGCCAGCGCTTCGAGACGGCGGCGCGGGACGCGGACCTGCCCTGGCGCGCTGTTGGCCTCGACCGTTCCTTCCGTTCCAGCCCGGCCGTGCTGGCCGCCGTCGACCGTGTCTTTGCCGATCCGGCTGCCGCCGGCGGTGTCGTCTTCGACGACAGGCCGGTCCGCCACGAGGCGAACCGGGCGGGCGATGCGGGGCGGGTCGAGGTCTGGCCGCTGGTGGAGCCGGCGGAGGAGGCGGAGCCGGAGCCCTGGGACGCGCCGCTCGACCAGCTGACGCAGGCCACGCCGATGGCGCGGCTGGCGCAGAAGATCGCGCGGCGCGTGCGCGGCTGGATCGGTCAGGAAGTTCTCGAATCGCGCGGGCGCACGGTGCGCGCCGGCGACATCATGATCCTGGTGCGCCGGCGCAACCGCTTCTTCGAGGAGATGATCCGCGCGCTGAAGGCGCATGGCGTGCCGGTGGCTGGCGCCGACCGCATGTTGCTCGGCGAGCAGCTCGCCGTGCTCGACCTGGTCGCGCTCGGGCATTTCCTGCTGCTGCCGGAGGACGATCTGACCTGCGCCACCGTGCTCAAGGGGCCGCTGTTCGGTCTTTCCGACGAGGCACTGACCAGGCTCGCGGCAGGACGAAAGGGGAGCCTATGGCAGGCGCTGCGGCGCGATGGCGCGCATGCCGGGATCGTCGCCGAACTGGAAGGCTTGCGCGCGCACGCCGACCGGCTGTCGCCCTTCGATCTGTATGCCGACCTGCTTGGCCGGGGTGGCGGGCGGCTGCGCATCGTGGCGCGGCTCGGGCCGGAGGCCAACGATCCGATCGACGAGTTCCTCAATCTGGCGCTCGAGCATGAACGCGCCCATGCGCCGTCGCTGGAAAGCTTCCTGCATTGGCTGGGGCGCGCGGAGACCGAAATCAAGCGCGACCTGGAAGTGCGCGCCGATGCGGTGCGCGTGATGACCGTCCATGGCGCCAAGGGACTGGAGGCGAATATCGTCATCCTGCCCGACACCACCTCGCTGCCCGATGGCCGGCAGGAGCAGCAGATTCTCTGGCATGCGGAGCCGGAGCCCGCCCTGCCGCTCTGGTCGCCCTCGCGCCGGCACGACGATCCGGCAACGGCGCGGCTGCGCGCGGCGGCGGCGGAAGCGCGGCTCGAGGAATACCGGCGGCTGCTCTATGTCGCCATGACTCGCGCGCGCGACCGGCTTTACGTGTGCGGCTGGAAAGGCGAGCGTCAGGTCCCGTCCGGATGCTGGTATCACCTGATCGAACGGACGCTGCTGCCTGGCGCCGAGCAGGTGAGGCTGGAGGATGGCGAGGAGGTCTGGCGTCATGCGACCGCCCAGGCCGCGCCGGTCGCGCCGGCCGGCCTCGATGCCGCGGCGTCGTCCTCCGTGCTGCTGCCCGACTGGTGGCACCGGCCGCCGCCCGCCGAACCGGTGCCCTCGCGGCCCTTGATGCCCTCGCGGCCGGAGGACGACGAGCCGGCGGCGCAGAGCCCGCTCGGCCCCGACCAGGGATGGCGATTCCGGCGTGGCCGGATCCTGCACCGGCTGCTGCAATCCCTGCCCGACCTGCCGGAGGTGGAGCGGGAGGAGGCGGCCGCCGCCTATCTCTCGGAACCGCGCCATGGCCTCGATGCGGGTGAGCGCGAGATTCTGCTTTCCGAGGTCATGGCCGTGTTGCGCCATCCGGACCTCGAGGGGATGTTCGGTGCCGGTTCGGCGGCCGAGGTTCCTCTGGCCGGACTGGTCAACGGGCGCGCCATCGCCGGGCAGGTGGACCGGCTCCTGGTAACCAATCGGAAAGTGCTGGTGGCGGATTTCAAGTCGAACCGCCCGCCGCCCCTGCAACCCGCCAATGTGGCGCGCGCATATCTCCAGCAGATGGCTCAGTATCTGGCGCTTCTGCGCCGGATTTATCCCGATCGCGAGGTGACGGCGGTGTTGGTCTGGACCGACGGCCCCCGGGTCATGCCATTGCCGGAAGATCTTCTGCAACCCTGGATGCCTTGACGGGGACCCAAGCGGCTCCCTAGATTCCAGTAACAGTCAGTAACCAACCCCACAGAGGTGCCGCATGGCCATCACCAAGATCACCGACTCCTCGTTCGAAAGCGACGTGCTCAAGGCCAACGGTCCCGTGCTCGTCGATTTCTGGGCGGAGTGGTGCGGCCCCTGCAAGCAGATCGCCCCGGCCCTCGACCAGATCGCCAGCGAGCTTGGTGGCAAGATCACGGTGGCCAAGCTCAACATCGACGAGAATCCCTCGACGCCGGGCCGCTATGGCGTGCGCGGCATTCCGACCCTGATGCTGTTCAAGGACGGCAAGGTGGCGGCGACCAAGGTCGGCGCGCTGCCCAAGCAGCGCATTCTCGAATGGATCAATTCCTCGATCTGATTTCGCGTTTCGGCAGGCTTCGACTCAAGGCGCCGCGCGGGTCATCCGCGCGGCGCTTCTCTGCCGGTCAGCCATTCCGGGCCAGTATCGCGCCGGCCAGATAGAGCGAGCCGGCGATCAGGATGCGCCGCGCATGGTCGCGGCCCGCCAGCGCCACGGCCTCTGCCGGACCGTCGGCGGGCCGCGCCATCAGGCCGAGGCCCTGCGCCACGGCGACGATCTCGCCCGGCTGGTGGCAGGCCGGATCGCCCGGAATGGCAATGCCGATGACCTGTCGTGTCACGGGAGCAAGTTCGGCGATGAAGGCGCGCAGGTCCTTGTTGCTCTTCATGCCGAGCACGACGTCGATGGTCGGACCCGGCTCGATGCCCGAGGCCCAGCCGCGGATCGCCTGCGCGCAATGGGGATTATGCCCGCCATCGAGCCAGAGTTCGGCTTCCGGACCCGCCGCCTCCAGCAGCGGCCCGCGGCGCAGCCGCTGCATGCGTGCCGGCCAGTCGGCGGAGACGAGGCCGATGCGGATCGCCTCCAGAGGCAAGCCGCGTGTCTCGAGGGACAGCAGCGCCGCCACCGCCGTCCCGGCATTGTAGAGTTGGTGCGGCCCGGCCAGCGCCGGTCGTGGCATGGCAAGGCTGCGCTCCGCGTCGCACCACAGGAATCCGTCCGCGACCGGCTCGATCCGCCATTCGCGCCCATGGCGCAGCAGCGGCGCGCCGAGACGGGCCGCGCGCGCCTCGATCACCGCCTCGGCCTCCGCATGCTGCGGACCGATCACCGCGGCCACGCCCGGCTTCAGGATGCCGGCCTTGGCCCGCGCGATGTCGGAGAGCGTCGGACCGAGAAACTCCATATGGTCGTAGTCGATCGGCGTGATTGCCGCGAGGGCGGGGCGGGCTACGAGGTTGGTGGCATCGAATTCGCCGCCCAGTCCGGTTTCCAGCAGCAGCATGTCTGCCGGCTCGCGGGCGAAAGCGAGCAGCGCGGCGGCGGTGGTGATCTCGAATTGGGTGATCGGTTCGCCGGCATTCACGCGCTCGACTTCCTCCAGCAGCGCAACCAAGGCCTCGTCGCTGATCAGCCTGCCGGCCAACCGGATCCGTTCGTTGAAGCGGACAAGATGGGGCGAGGTATAGACATGCACCCGTCGCCCCGCGGCCTCCAGGCCGGCCCGCAGATAGGCGATCAGCGAACCCTTGCCGTTGGTCCCCGCCACATGCACGACCGGCGGCAGGGCGAGGTCGGGGCGGCCGAGCCTCGCCACCAGCCGCTCCATTCGCTCGAGCGAGAGGTCGATCAGCCTCGGATGCAGTCTCGCCAGTCGGTCGAGGATCTCCCCGGCCGCGCGCTCAGCCGTGTTTGTCGCCATTCTCCGCCGACGCCTCCGCCGCCGCGACGGGCTCCGGCGCCGGCGCCGCGACGATACGCTTCGCCTCGCGATTGCGCAGAAGATCGACCAGCCGCAGCAGGCTCGCCCGCAACTCGTGGCGATGGACGACCATGTCGAGCATGCCGTGTTCGAGCAGGTATTCGGCGCGCTGGAAGCCCTCGGGGAGTTTCTCGCGGATCGTCTGCTCGATCACGCGCGGTCCGGCGAAGCCGATCAGCGCGCCAGGTTCTGCGATCTGGATATCGCCGAGCATCGCATAGGAGGCGGTGACCCCGCCGGTCGTCGGGTCGGTCAGGATTACGATGAACGGCAGCCCGACCTCGCGCAGCCGCTGCACGGCGATGGTGGTGCGCGGCATCTGCATCAGCGACAGGATGCCTTCCTGCATGCGCGCTCCGCCGGAAGCGGCGAAGACGATCAGCGGCGCCTCCTGGGCCAGGGCGAGTTTCGAGGCGGCGATCAGCGCCTCGCCGACCGCCAGCCCCATGGAACCGCCCATGAAACCGAAATTCTGCACGGCGATCACCACGTGATTGCCGCCCATCAGTCCGTGCGCGACCTTCATCGCGTCCTGGTCGCCGCTCTTGGAACGGGCATCCTTCAGGCGGTCGCCATAGCGCTTGCTGTCGCGAAACTTGAGCGGATCGGTGATGACTTCGGGCAGTTCGATCAGGCTGTAATCGCCATTGTCGAACATGGCCGCGAACCGCTGCGCCGGCCCGATGCGCATATGGTGGTCGCAGTGCGGGCAGACGCGCTGCGCCTCCTCGAGATCGCGGTGGAAGATCATCTGCCCGCAGCTCGGGCATTTCTCCCACAGCTTGTCGGGCACTTCCTTCTTGCGCCCGAGCGCGCGGATGCGCGGCAGAACGTTGTTCGTCAGCCAGTTCATGATCCTACTCCGCTGCAGACCTGCGCGCGCTCCGCACACCCGCGGCCAGCTCGCGCGCCAGTTCGAGAACCTCCTGCACGGCGGCATCGGACGACGCCGCGCCGGCGATCCGCCCGACCAGGGCCGATCCGACCACCGCCGCGTCAGCCACCGCGGCGATCTCGCGCGCCTGCTCGCCGGTGCGAATGCCGAAGCCGACCGCGACCGGCAGCTCGCTCACACGCTTGATCCGCCGCACCTGTGCGGCCACCTGGCGCGCATCGGGCGCGGCGGCACCGGTGATGCCGGCAATCGATACATAGTAGATGAAGCCCGAAGTGTTCGCGAGGACGGCCGGCAGGCGCTTCTCGTCGGTGGTCGGAGTCGCCAGGCGGATGAAATTGAGGCCGGCCCTGATCGCCGGCAGGCAGAGTTCCTCGTCTTCTTCCGGCGGCAGGTCGACGATGATCAGGCCGTCCACGCCCGCGGCGCGCGCATCGGCGAGAAAGCGATCGTTGCCGTAGGAATAGATCGGATTGTAGTAGCCCATCAGCACGATGGGCGTCTCCCGGTCGCCTTCGCGGAAGCGCCGTACCAGATCGAGGGTGCGGCGCAGCGTCATGCCGCCCTTGAGCGCCCTGAGCGACGATGCCTGGATCGCCGGCCCGTCGGCCATGGGATCGGTGAAGGGCATGCCGATCTCGATCACGTCTGCCCCCGCGCCGGGCAGGCCACGCAGGATGGCGAGCGAGGTTTCGGCGTCCGGATCGCCCGCGGTGACGAAGCAGACGAGCCCGGCGCGCCCCTCCGCCTTGAGCCGGGCGAAACGCTGCTCGATCCGGCTCACAGCTTCACCCCCAGCGCGTCGGCGACGGTGAACACGTCCTTGTCGCCGCGCCCGCACATGTTCATGACCATGATGTGATCCTTCGGCAGCCCGGGCGCCACCTTCATCACATGCGCCAGCGCGTGAGCCGGCTCGAGCGCCGGCAGGATGCCTTCGAGCCTGGCGCAGAGCTGGAACGCCTCCAGCGCCTCGCGGTCGGTGATGGCCACGTACTCGACCCGGCCCACATCGTGCAGCCAGGCATGTTCCGGTCCGATGCCCGGATAGTCGAGGCCCGCCGAAATGGAATGCGCTTCGAGGATCTGCCCGTCATCGTCCTGCAGCAGGTAGGTGCGGTTGCCATGCAGAACGCCCGGACGCCCGGCGGTGAGCGAGGCGGCGTGCCGGCCCGATTCGAGACCGAGCCCCGCCGCTTCCACCGCCCATATCTTCACGTCCGGCTCGTCGAGAAAGGGATGGAAAAGGCCGATCGCATTCGAGCCGCCGCCGATGCAGGCGACCAGGCTGTCGGGCAGGCGGCCCTCGCGGCGCATCATCTGCTCCCGCGTCTCGCGCCCGATCACCGACTGGAAATCGCGCACCAGTGCCGGATAAGGATGGGGACCGGCCGCGGTGCCGATGATGTAGAAGGTATCGTCGACGTTGCTCACCCAGTCGCGCAGCGCCTCGTTCATCGCGTCCTTGAGGGTCTGCGAGCCGGAGGTCACCGGCACCACCTCGGCGCCGAGCAGTTTCATGCGGAAGACGTTGGGCTTCTGCCGTTCGATGTCGGTGGCGCCCATATAGACGATGCAGGGCAGGCCGAAGCGCGCCGCGACGGTGGCCGTCGCCACGCCATGCTGGCCGGCACCGGTTTCGGCGATGATGCGCTTCTTGCCCATGCGGCGCGCCAGCAGGATCTGGCCCATGCAATTGTTGATCTTGTGGGCGCCGGTATGGTTCAGCTCGTCGCGCTTGAAGTAGATCTTCGCGCCGCCGAGATGCGCGCTCAGCCGTTCGGCGAAATAGAGCGGGCTCGGCCGGCCCACGTAATGCGCGAGGTAATCGTCGAGTTCCGCCTGGAAGGCCTGGTCGCGCTTC
>JAHCJQ010000061.1 GCA_026126215.1 Alphaproteobacteria bacterium | reverse complement strand
CCGCGAATCATGAACTCGGTCTCGGCCAGCTCGATGACGCGACCGCCGACATCGCGGTTGCTCTGCCGGATCACCTCCGCGACACGGCCGAGCGGAATGCCGTAGGCCTGGAGCCGGCGCGGATCGACGACGACCTGGTACTGCTTCACGAAGCCGCCGGCGCTCGCGACCTCGGCCACGCCCTCGGACTGGGCAAGTCGGAACCGCAGATGCCAGTCCTGAAGGCTGCGCAGCTCCGCCAGGCTGCGCTGGGCACCGACCAGGGCATATTGCAGCACCCAGCCCACGCCAGTCGCATCGGGCCCCAGCGTCGGGTTGATGCCGGGCGGCAGCCGCCGCGCGGCAAAGTTGAGATATTCGAGAACCCGGCTGCGCGCCCAATAGAGATCCGTGCCGTCCTCGAAGATCACATAGACGAAGGAGACGCCGAAGTAGGAAAAACCGCGCACCACGCGCGATCGCGGCACGCCGAGCATGGCGGAGGTCAGCGGGTAGGTGACCTGATCCTCGACCACTTGCGGCGCCTGTCCCGGATACTCGGTGTAGACGATCACCTGCGTGTCCGAGAGATCGGGAATCGCGTCAAGCGGCACACGCAACAGTGCAATCATCCCGCCGGCGAGAAGGAAACCGGTCAGCATGAAAACCAGCAGGCGGTTGCTGGCCGACCAGCGGATCAGTGCCCGAATCATTGCTTTGCCTCCCCGGCCACGGCGCCGAAGGCATTGAGGGCCGCCTTGAGATTAGACTCGGCGTCAATCAGGAAATTGGCCTGGACGACCACCTCCTCGCCTTCCTGCAATCCACCGAGGATCGCCACGTGTCCGTCGCCTCGGGCGCCGGTGCGGACCGGGCGCGGTTCGAAGCTGCCCGGAGCTTTCTGGACGATCACGATCTGGCGTCGTCCGGTCTCGAGCAGGGCGCTGTCGGGCACCGCCAACTCCTCCGCGCCGGAAAGCTGCGCCATGAACTCGGCCTCCGCGAACATGTCGACCTTGAGCCGTCCATGCGGATTGGCGACGTCGATGCGCACGCGCGCCGTTCGGGTCTCCGCGCGGATGCTGGGATAGACGTAGCCGATGCGGCCGGTGAACCTCTCGCCGGGGAAGGCGGAAACCAGGATGCCGACCTCCTGCCCGACCCGTGCCAGGGCAATGTCCTGCTCGAACACCTCGGCGACCAGCCACAGGACCGTGTCGTCGGCGATCCGGTAAAGCCGCGTCCCTGCCGGCGCCTCCATGCCCTGCACGAGCCTGTTCTCGACCACGACGCCGGAGCGCGGCGCGCGCACCCTGATATGGCGCAGCGGCGCGCGCCCCTCGCGCAGTCGCTGCAGAAGTTCATCCGGCAGGTCGAGATTGGCCAGTGCCCGCTCCGCCGTCGCCAGCAGCCGTTCCGCATCGGCGCGGCTCCCGGTCAGGCTGGTCGGTATCTCCTCCAGCATCTTGAGGGCGGAGGTGTATTCCGACTGTGCCTGCAACATGCGCGGCGAATAGATGTCGAAAAGAGCCTGCCCGGCCCTGACGCGCTCTCCCTCGGTCGCGACAAGAAGTCCCTCGATCCAGCCGTCGTATTTCAGCGTGACATCGAAGCGGCGTCGCTCGTCGAACTGGAAACTTGCGGTGGCGCGGACCGGGCGCGTCAGCATGCGCCGGCCGACCCGCGCGGTGCGGACGCCCAATGTCTGCACCCGCGCAGGACTGACCCGCACGGCTCCGTCATCGCCCGTCTCCTCGCCCTCGTAGACGGGGATATAGTCCATGCCCATCCAGTCCTTCTTCGGCACGGGCGAGACGTCGGGCAGTCCCATGGGGTTGCGGTAGTAGAGCGGCTTCTTTTCGGCGACAGGCGGTGTGGCAAGGGGCGCGATGGCGCTCGCCCCGGTGTGCGCCACTCCCTCCGGCGACCGCATCTGCCAGACGATGGTGCCGCCCAGCGCGATGCCGGCCAGGCAGGCAAGCAGTCCGTTCAGCAGGTTCTTCATAGATCTTCTCCGATGAGACGTTCGATGCGCGCCAGCAGGCGACGCTGTTCCACGCGGACGGCAAGAAGCTCGATCTCGAGGTCGACACGCTTGAGTTCGGCTTCGACTGCCGGGGCCAGACCGCCCAGCCCCTGCCGGTAAGCGGACAAGGCATTGCGCGACATGGCGCGGGCGCGCGGCAGGGAAGCTCCCTCCAGCAACGCCTCGACGCGGCGTTCGCTTGCGATCGCCGCCAGGGTCTCGGTGATCTCGCCGGCGATCTCGCGTTCCACGGCGCGCCGTTCCGCCTCGCGCGCGGCCAGTGCACTTGCGGTCTCTCTCTGTCGCGCTTGCCGCAATCCCCAGCGCAAGGGCAGGTTGATGGAAACCGTCGCCTCGTAAGCGCTGACCGCGCCGCCCCTCTCCACCACCCCAACGCCGAAAGCGATATCAGGCAGCCACTCCGCATCCGCCAGCCGCCGCCTCGCCACGGCGCTGTTCTCAAGAGCGCGCAGGCGACCGGCCTCGGCATTCAGCCGGCTGGCGGTGGCGAGGAGCGTTGCCGGCGACAGCCGGTCGGCCTCCGGCATGCTGGACAGCCCTGCAGGGTCGGCAAGCGGGCTGCCGGGCAGACGGTCGAGCAGGCTGTTCAGCCGCGCATCCTGCTGGCGGCGCATGCCACCGAGACGAAGCATCGCGGTCTCGTTGCGATCGATACGAAGCTCCGTGGCCAGCACCGCATCCTGGCCACCCCGACCCTGCTCGTAGGCCTGTATCGCGACCGCGTGGACCTGACGCAGCAGCGCGGCGAGTGCGCCGCGTAGGCGAAGGCTCTCGTGTGCCAGAAAGCGCTCCGCCTGCAGCGACTTGATCCGGCTGGCCAGATCGTCGTTCACGCCGGCCTGGGCTGCGGATGCGGCCTGCTGCTCGCCCTCGGCGATTTCCCGGCGCAACCGGAGTTTCGGTCCAAGCGGAACATGCTGTTCGAGAAAGTATGTCCGCTCCCCCGCGGTGGCCGGGAGCGGGCCGGTGCGTCGCTCCAGTCCCTCGAACTCAAGCTTGAAGGTTGGATCGGCCAGGCTGTCGGCCTGTTGCGCGCGGGCGAGGGCGGCATCGCTCGCGAGACGGGCGGCGGCAAGTCGTGGATTCTGTGCCCGTGCCAGGGCGAGCAGCGGCGCAAGTCGGGCACCCGGCGGTTCGTCGGCGCGAACCGCGGGGGCGGAAATCAGCCCCGTGCCCAACAGGGCACAGGCAATGAGCAGGCGAAGCATGTCGCGCTCCAAGAGAGAATTCGGCGAGCCCGTCGGAGCGGGCGGCGAGAATCAGCTCAAGAGCGCGAAGCGGGGAGGGTCGAAATCGGGCGGGCCAAGCCATCCCGACGGATCGCCGGGATCGCGCATGCCCATCTGGGCCATGTCGCTGGCGGCCGGCTCCTGGGCCGATGGGCCCAGCGCCTGCGCCAGGCAGCCGGCATGGCAGCCACCGCCCGCCACCATGTCCGGGCAGCACGGCGCCGGATCGCCGGAGGGCAGGCCGCCATCCTGTGTCATATGGTCGGGATTGTCAGCGCAATGCCTCTCCATCGCCGTGGCCAGCGGAAGCGCGGCAACGAACAGGACGAGAAACAGGATATGCAGCAGACGAGGCATTCCCGCCAAGGCTAGCATTCGCCCTCGGGGTCGGCTAGTAACGTTTCGTTGCATGCACTGGGGATAAGCCGGAATGGTCTGGATCTATGTCGCGACGTCGAAGTCGCTCCAGGAATGGGGCGCCTCGGTCGGCGTGACCAAGCATCTCTACAAGGTCGGCGTCTGCGAGGCTCCGCCCGCCGAGGCGGTGGCCTCGCTCAACGCGGCTCGCCATGCCGGGGCGGAAGACTGGAAGCTGGTCAAGAAGCGACAGGTCGAGGCCGCCGACGAGGCGAGGATCCTGGCGCGGCTCGCGGGGCAGGAACAAGTCCTCGACGGGCGCTACTACCCCCGCCTGGAGGGTGCCGGCGGCATCTGCAAGGTCAAGCCGCTCAATGTCACCAATGCCTTGCTGGTGCAGCGCGCGCTCGATGCGGGGGAGCTGAAGGTGGACCGGCTGAAGTCCGCCGACATCGCCGAATACCTCCTGCGCAACGCCATGGAATAGCTCGCCGGGCGCGGAATTTGGCGCTATAAACCGGCGCCATGGCAGGCAGGACCCCCCGCATCGGCATCGTCAGCCTCGGCTGCGCCAAGGCCCTCTACGACACGGAACGCATCGTCACCCATCTGCGCGCCGAGGGTTACGACTTCTCCCCCGACTATGCCGGGGCCGATCTGGTGCTGGTCAATACCTGCGGTTTCCTGGACAGCGCGCGGCGCGAGTCCCTCGATGCCATCGGCGAGGCACTGGCAGGCAACGGCCGGGTGATCGTCACCGGTTGCCTCGGCGCGGAGCCCGAGGTGATACGGGCCGAGCATCCGAAGGTGCTGGCGGTGACCGGTCCGGCGCAGTACGAGGCGGTGATCGAGGCAGTTCACAAGGTGCGCCCTCCGCGCCACGATCCCCATATCGACCTGGTGCCGCCGGGCGGCGTCCGGCTGACGCCGCGCCATTATGCCTATCTGAAGATTTCCGAGGGCTGCAACAACCGCTGCACCTTCTGTATCATCCCGGACATGCGCGGCGACCTGGTCAGCCGGCCGGCCGCGGACGTGATGCGCGAGGCGCGCGCCCTGGTCGAGGCGGGCGTGAAGGAACTCCTGGTCATCTCCCAGGACACCTCGGCCTATGGCGTCGACCTGCGGCATGCCGCAAGCGAGTGGCAGGGCGCGCCGCTGCGTGCCCATCTCACGGATCTCGCCGGCGCGCTGGCCGATCTCGGCGTCTGGGTCCGGCTGCATTACGTCTACCCTTATCCGCACGTGGACCAGCTCATCCCGCTGATGGCGGAGGGGCGCATCCTGCCCTATCTCGACGTGCCGTTTCAGCATGCAAGCCCGAAGGTGCTCAAGGCCATGCGCCGGCCGGCCAACCAGGGCAAGACCCTGGAGCGCATCCGCGCCTGGCGCGCCATCTGCCCCGATCTCGTCATCCGCTCGACCTTCATCGTCGGCTTTCCCGGCGAGACGGAGGAGGATTTCCGCTTCCTGCTCGACTGGCTGGAGGAGGCCGAGCTTGATCGCGTCGGCTGCTTCCGCTTCGAGCCGGTCAAGGGCGCGCGCGCCAACAGTCTCGAGGGCGCGGTGCCCGAAGCGGTGAAGGAAGAGCGTTACGGCCGCTTCATGGAGGCACAGGGGCGCATCGGCGCGCGCAGGCTCCGCCGTTTCGTCGGTCGCGAGATCGAGGCGATCGTGGACGAGGTGGGCGCGGCAGGCATCGTGGCCCGTTCCCAGGGCGATGCGCCCGAGGTGGATGGCAACGTTCTGCTGGCGCCCGCGCCGGGCATTCGACCGGGCGACATCGTGCGCGCGCGGGTGGAGGATTCCGATGCTTTTGACCTGCACGGGGTCGTGGCGGCCGGGCCGGCGGCGCGGCGCCGGCGGCCAACAGAACGGTTTCCCTCCCGCGGTGAAAGGCTCTAGCGGATGCCGCTGGCCATGAAGCCGCCATCGACGTCGAGCACGTGGCCGGTGATATAGCCTGCACGGCCGGAGGCGAGGTAGGCCACGGCTTCCGCGATTTCCTCAGGCGTTCCATAACGGCCCATCGGCACCATGCGCAGATAGCCGGCGCGCGTCGCCTCGTCGTGCATCAGCTTCGCCATCTCCGTCTCCACCGGACCGGGCGCCACGGCGTTGACCGCGATGGCATGTTCCGCCAGTTCCAGCGCCATCTGGCGCGTGAGCTGGATCAGCGCGGCTTTCGATGTTCCATAGGCGGTCCGCCCGAGACCGGCGCGCTGGCCCGAGATCGAGACGATGTTCACGATGCGCCCGCCGCCCTGCGCCGCCATGACGCGGGCGGCGGCCTGGGACATGAGAAAGGCGCCGGTCACGTTGACGTCAAGGATGCGGCGGAACGCCTCTGGACTGGTTTCGAGAAAGGGCTGCAACAGGGCGATGCCTGCGTTGTTGACGAGGATGTCGAGGCGGCCGAACGCCGCCATTGTGGCGGTCACGGCGGCCGCCGCGTCCGCCTCGCGCGCCACATCGCCGGCAAGCGCGATGGCACGACTGCCCTTCGCGGCGATCTCCGCCGCCGCCTCCTTCGCGCCGCGCAGATCGAACAGCGCCAGCGCGACGCCATCGGCGGCGAGCCGCCGCGCGATGGCGAGGCCGATGCCCGCGCCGGCGCCGGTCACCAGGGCGGCCCGCCCCGCCAGCGCCGGTTCAGGCATCGGCCCTGTCCCGGTCATGGTCGAACCATTCCTTGAGGCGAAACAGCAACGCGTGCAACTGGGCAATCTCCTCCTCGCGCCAGTCGGCAAAGGCGCGCGCAACTTCCGGCATCAGCGCCGCGACCGCCTCGGCATGGGCCTGCCGCCCCTTCCCGGTCAGGAGGTGAATGCGCAGACGGCGATCCTGCGGCGATTGCCGGACTTCGAGAAAGCCCTTGCGCACCAGCCTCTGCAACACTTTGGTGACGCCGGCCTGCTGCGCCTGGAAGGCGCGCGCCACCTCCATCACCGTGCGTCCGCGGGCGGGCTCGTGGCTGAAATGATTGAGCATGATGAACTGTGCCAGCGGCAGGTCGGCGCCGGCGAGCACGCGGTTCGCCACGTTGGTGGCGAGCTGGTCGATGATGCCGACATAATTGACGATCTGGAAGCGCCGGTCGCCCGGCCGCGGCTGGTTCATGCCGTGGACTATATCACCAGACTCTCCACGGGACGACGCGGCGCGGGATCGGGGCGTGGCGCATGGCCCAGCCGCACCAGCATCTGCGCCCGCGCTGGCGGGGCAAGGCCAAGTTCCGCGTGCAGCGCCTGGTAGTGCGCGGCCATTTCGGGATATTCCTGCAGCGCCTGACTTACCGGATGGATGGCGATGCCCTCGCGCGCCGCCGCAAGGTCGAGGCGCGCATAGGCAATTCCGGCGGCGAGCTGGTCGGCCCGGCGATCCGTCTCGCTGGTGAGCCAGGCGAATGTCGCCGTGCCGTCGAACATCGTCATGTAGCGCTCGACCCCTGCCTGGAAGGCGGAGCCCTCCGGGTCGGCGAGCGCGGCGCGTGAAACCAGTCCGAGCCGGCTACCCCACCAGATCATCGGCCCGTGCAGGCTGATGCCATCGCGATGGGCGGCGATCTCGGCTGCGCCAAGCCGCATCAGCGCGACGCTTTCCTCGTGTGCTGCGGGGGTGCGCGCTTCGGTGAACCAGGCGGCGCGCGCGATCTCCCGAAGCCGCGTGACCCGATCGGGTGTGCTGGTGGCGGAAAAGCCGATCCCCGATACCGCGGCGACTTCGGCAAGCCGGGCCAGCGCCGGTTCCGCCACGGGCCTTTCCGGATCGAACGGGACCTTGGCGCTGCGCCTCAAGGTCACGGCTTCGAAAAGCGGCTCGCGCAGGGCTGGGGCCGGGGTGAGATACACATGGGCGACAGGGCGGCCATCCAGGCGATCGGGTGGGAACGGGCCTTCGGGAAACGGCGCGATGCGGGCCTCGAATCCCTCAGCCCGCGCGGCCAGCCGCAACAGTTCGAGGAACGTGCCCTGGCCGATCAGGATCTGGCGCCCGGGCGGGTCCGTTGCCGGCAGCAGGCGCTCCCGGTCGCAATAGAGGGTGACCCGTCCCGGAGCCGCGAGATCCACCAGCCAGGGCTGGCGGTTATGCGGATTGGGCGCGAGCAGCGCCCAGGCCAGCATGCGCAGGCGCGGGTCCCGAAGGTCGGGCGCCGGGCCCCGCCAGGGGGCGATCGCCTCCGCCGGCATGGTATCGCAGCCACCAAGGGAACCGGCCAGCCCAAGAGCGAGTGTGCCGCCGCCCAGCAGCCTGATGAATCCACGCCTGTCCTGCATTGTGTTCCCCATTCCATGGCATATAATAGACTATGCCATGGAATATATTTTTCGGCAAGCAGGATCTGCTTGACCCCCTATGGCGCGGCCGAAGGCGCGTCCCGCCGGTCGAGACGGCGATAGACGAAGCCGACCGCCACCAGCCCCAGCCCGAGGCCGAGGAACGAGCCGGCGCGCCAGAGTCCCTCCAGTTCCGAAAGGTCGTAGAGAAAGACCTTGCAGACCACCAGCGCCACGAGGCCGAGGCCGGCAAGCCGCAGCGGCTTGTCCCGCCGCAGGATGCCGAGTGCAAGGATCGCTGCGGCGAACAGGCCCCAGGCCAGCGAATAGGAGTAGATCTCGGCCAGGCTGGTCTCGCCGGTATCGAGGAACGGCCCGTGAAAGGCGCGGCGGACCTCGAGGCTGACATAAAGCAGGAGCAGCGCCAGTGTGGCGACGAAACCCGCTACCGGCAGCCTCCGGGCGCCGCGCCGCGCGGCGGCGCGCACCAGCAATCCGAGCAAAAGCCCGGGCACGAGATAGGCGAGCGAGAGGGTATTGACGAGCGGCCATTCGCCCACCGCCTCGCCGGAGAAGAGCGGATTGCTGGCGAGCAGGTGGACGAGAACGATGTTGAGGCTGGCGATGGCGACGAGGAAACGCACGCTCCAGCGCGCCAGCCGATCCTCCGGCGTTCGCGTCCGGTAAAGAGCGAAGGCCAGTCCGAGCCAGACCATGGCATGGAGCGAAGCCTCGAGAAGGCTGAAGCTGCCCGACAGGTAATCGCCCGCCGTGCCGCCGACGAGGTCGCGGATCTTCAGGCTGAGGAAGAGGGCGAGATGCAGCCAGGCGCCGATGCCGATGAAATCCGAGGCGCCGTCGCGCCCCTGCCGCTCCAGCAGCCGCGCCGCCGCGAAGTAGCAGAGCGCCGGCAGCGCATACTGATAGCCGGCATAGCCGAGCAGGGGCAGGCCGCCTGGTGCCAGCGGGTCGATCAGGGCGAGCCAGCCGATGAGGGCGAGCGCGAGGCCGGCGGCGACGTGGCGCAGCGCGGGCAACGCAATGCGCGGGCCGAGCCAGGCGATGGCCGGCAGCAGTATGGCGAGCGCGACGCGCCAAGCCTCGAAGCCCAGCACGAAGAGTGCGACCAGGCCAAGGCCATAGAGGCTGCCCAGCCAGAAGATCGCCAGCGCGGCGCTTCCGCCCGGCATTTGCCGATAGGCGGCGACACGCCGCGCCGCGCCGGCAAGCAGCGCGGAAAGGGCGAGGGCAGCCAAGCTCCAGACCAGGGCATTGGCCAGCCACGCGAGGGAGTGAAAGGCAAGCTGGAGCGGCGCCAGCGTGCCGGCGGTGGCGAGGAAGGCCCAGACCGGCGGCCGGCGCGCGCCCCACAGGGCGGCGAAACCGCCTGCGCCCGAAAACAGCGCGAACAGCCCGGCGCTGAGCAGGAAGCGGAGATCGTCTGCCCGTTCCCGCGGCCCGGGCTCGACCGGCGAGGTCAGGCTGTCCGGCGGTGTCTGCCCGAAGGGGAGCAGTTCGGCCTGCTTCCAGACATAGAAGCTGGCGAGGACCACCGCGAGGCTGACGAAGACCAGAAGGTCGATCTCGGCCTCGCGCCGGGTCAGGAAGCCCGCGAGCAGGGCGGCAAGCAGCAGGCCGGCAACCGATGGCGCGGCGAAATCGTTCCAGCTCGTGCCCAGCCCGGCCAGCAGCAGGATCGCGAGCCCGGCGGCGATCGTCATGCGGTCCGGCGGCGAAAGGCGCCATGGCCGGAACGGGGTGTCGGGCCGGTCTTCCGGGCGCGGCCGCCAGCGCACATGGCCGAAGAGGCCGAGCAGGGCGGGCAGGTAGAGCGAGACCTCCAGCGCGCCCTTGGGATTGTAGGAGAATGCGAACCAGAGCAGCGGCCAGATGCCGGCGCCCGCCAGCGCCGCCCAGCCAAGCCACCAGCCGGCGCTCGCCCGGACGGTCCAGAGCGCGCCGGCACTGAGGAGCAGCAGATAGGAGAAGAGCGCCAGCGCGTTCCCCTCCTGGGTCGAGACCAGTGCCGGCGTGAGATAACCGCCGACGATGCCGAGCAGGGCGACGAAGGGCCCGAACAGCAGCGCGGCCGCGAAAGCGAGCGCGGAGACCACCGCAAGTCCGAGGAAGGCGGCCAGCGGTCCGACCAGATCGTAGAGCGCATGTGCCGAATAGACGGCGGCATAGGCGGTGAAGATGCCGCCGGCAGCAAGCGCCTGGGGCACATAGTCACGGCCCGGCGGCAGGCTCCGCGGCAAGCCCCGCCGACGGGTCCATTCCGCGCCGGCGAGCAGCGCCAGCGCCAGCGCCAGCCCGAGGGCGACGCGGGCCGCCGGACCGAGCAGCCCTTCCTCGATCGAATAGCGGACGAGGAATAGCCCGGCCAGCGCCAGCGCGCCGCCGCCGATCCAGACGAAGAAATGGCGCGCCAGGGTCCCTTCGAGATCCCGCCGGTTCCGGGGCGCCGTGCCCGGCGGGGGCGTCGCCGCCATGGCCGGTTCCGTCGGCGTTTCCCCCACCGGTTCCGCCGCCGCTTCCGCCTCCGGTACGGCTGCCGCTTCCGGCGTCTGCCCGGCTGCCGCTTCCGCCGCCGGTGCCGCCAAGGTTGCAGCCGGCCGCGCCGCCAGTGCCGCCACCTGGCGCTCGAGCCGGCGCAGCCGCAGGCCGAGCATGAACGTGTAGACCGGCATCACCAGATAGGCGAGGCCGAGTACCGAGAAGACCACTACCAGGAGGTCCATTCGCCAGGGGTCCGCCATGGTTGCGCGCGCCAGAACTTTGCGCGATTCGCGCGCGGATCGATAATCAATTCCTGGCGCGCGGCGGGGCGGGCGGAGGAAATCATGCCTTGCATCGCCGCCGCCGCTATGACGCAATACGGCCCCTTCCGACGACCCGTCCCGGAGTTGCCATGTCCGCAGCAGACCCCATCCGCCGCGCCCTGATTTCCGTTTCCGACAAGACGGGACTGGTCGAATTGGGGCGCTTCCTTGCCGGACGCGGCGTGGAGATCCTCTCCACCGGCGGGTCGGCACGGGCGCTCGCCGAGGCCGGGATCGCGGTCCGCGAGGTGGCGGAGCATACCGGGTTTCCGGAGATGCTCGACGGGCGGGTCAAGACGCTGCATCCCAAGATCCATGGCGGGCTGCTGGGCCGGCGCGACTTGCCCAGCCATCGCGACGCGATGCAGGCCCATGGCATCGGCGCCATCGACCTGCTGGTGGTCAATCTCTATCCCTTCGAGGCGACCATCGCCCGGGGCGCCGGTATCGAGGAATGCATCGAGAATATTGATATCGGCGGGCCGGCCATGATCCGTTCGGCCGCGAAGAACCACGCCGCCGTGACGGTGATCGTCGACCCCGCCGATTACGAGGCGCTGCGCCGGGAAATGGCGGAGCAAGCGGGTGCCACCGGCGCCGACTTCCGCCGGCGCATGGCGGCCTGCGCCTTCGCGCGCACCGCCGCCTACGACGCGGCGATCTCCGGCTGGTTTGCATCCTTGCTGGGCGATGCGCTTCCCGAGCGGCTTGTCGTTGCCGGGGAGCGCGTGGCGAGCCTCGTTTATGGCGAGAATCCGCACCAGAAGGCGGCGCTCTATGCCGGCGGCACGCCGCGCCGGGGCCTGGTCGGCGCGCGGGTCGTGCAGGGCAAGGCGCTCTCCTACAACAACATCAACGACACCGACGCGGCGCTCGAGCTGGTGGCGGAATTCGATCCGCAGGCGAGTGCCGCCTGCGCCATCATCAAGCACGCCAATCCCTGTGGCGTGGCGCTCGCCGGCAGCCTGGCCGAGGCTTATCGCGCGGCGCTCGCCTGCGATCCGGTGAGCGCCTTCGGCGGGATCGTCGCCTTCAACCGCCGCCTCGATGCGGAAGCGGCGGCCGAGGTGGTCCGGATCTTCACCGAGGTGATCGTCGCGCCGGACGCGGAACCGGCGGCGCTCGAGCTGCTCGCGGCGAAGCGCAACCTGCGCGTCCTGCTGACCGGCGGCCTCCCCGACCCGGCCGCGCCGGGCCTGGTCCTGCGCAGCGTCGCCGGCGGCTTCCTGGCGCAGGGACGCGACAACGGCCGCATCGACCCGGCCGGGCTTCGCACCGTGACGGAAAGGACGCCGGACGCACGCGAGCTCGCCGATATGATCTTTGCCTTCCGGGTGGCCAAGCATGTCAAGTCGAACGCCATCGTCTATGCGCGCGACGCCGCCACGGTCGGTATCGGCGCCGGCCAGATGAGCCGCGTCGATTCGGCGCGCATCGCGGCGATCAAGGCTGAGGATGCGGCGCGCACGGCAGGTGGCGGCGTGCCGCGGACCCGTGGCTCCGTCGTGGCCTCCGACGCCTTCTTTCCCTTCGCCGACGGACTGCTGGCGGCGGTCGAGGCCGGCGCCACGGCCGTGATCCAGCCCGGCGGCTCGATCCGCGACCAGGAGGTGATCGAAGCGGCGAACCGCGCCGGCATCGCCATGGTCTTCACCGGCATGCGCCACTTCCGCCATTGAGGCAGCGAGCGATGGCCTTGACCATGCTGCGACGGTTCTGGCTTCCCGCCATCGTTCTCCTGCTCGCCTCATGCGCCCAGCCATCGGCAGGCGAGCTGCGGCAGGGTATCGTCGGCAATGCGGAGATCTGGCGCCCCGCCGGAAAGGGGCCGCATGCGGCGGTGATCGTGCTGCATGGCTGCGGCGGGCGTTACCCGCACGAGGCGGACTGGGCGGCGGCATTGGCCGAAGGCGGCTATCTTGCCTATGTTCCTGACAGCTTCGCCGCGCGCGGCTGGAGCCGCACGCGCGGCCGGCGCACGACCTGCAACGGCATCGGCCTGTGGGGACGCGAGCGCGCCGTCGATGTCCTGCATGCCCTGGATGCTCTGCGGCGGATGCCGGAGGTCGATGGCGCGCGCATCGCCGTGCTGGGCTTCTCCCATGGCGGCTGGACCGCGTTCGACCTGCTGGCGCTGAGTCAGAATGGCGGCTGGGACAACTGGCCGGCGGATGGCGCGACACGGCTGGCTGCGCTGCGCGCGGTGATCGGTGTCTATCCCTATTGCGGCTTCGCCGCCCGCGCGGCGGAGGATTCCTGGACCAGCCCGGTCCCGATGCTGATCCTGCAGGCGGAGAGCGACCGGACCGTGTCCAATGCCGAATGCCAGGCGATGGCCGAGCGCCAGCGCGGCCGTGGTGTCGATGTGCGGCTGCATGCCTATCCGGGCCTTGGTCACGGCTTCGATTTCGACCCGGCCCGCAACGATGGCTACAGCCGCAATTTCGATGCGGCGGCGACGCGCGACGCAATGCGTCGGGTCATCGGCTTTCTCGACCAGACGATGCGGAAATAGGGGGCGTGCGATGCAGATGGGCGACGAGGAACTGGCGGAGAAGCTGCGCGCGCGCCGCCAGCCTTGCATCGCTACCTATGGCGGCTGGGTGGAGGAGATCGATCAGGCGCGGGGGCGGGCGGTGATGAGCTTCGTCATGAAGCCGGAATTCTGCCATTCGGTGGATATCGTGCAGGGTGGCTTCATCACCGGCATGGTGGATGCGGCGATGAGCCATGCGCTGATCGCGCGCATCGGTCTCGGCATCGCCATTCCCACGCTCGAGATCAAGGTGAGTTTTCTCGAACCCGGCCATCCCGGACGCTTCCTCGCCCTGGGGGAGGTGGTACGCCTGGGCGGTGCCGTCGCCTTCATGGAAGGGACCCTGCACGACGAGAAGAAGCGCCTGGTCGCGCGCGCCAGCGCCACCGCGCGCATCATCCGGCAGAGAAAGGCTTGAATGACCGCGGTCGAGGATCGCGCTACGGGCGCCACCCTCACCCAACCCTCTCCCACAGGGAGAGGGCTTCTTGCTTCTTCCTCTCCCTGTGGGAGAGGGTCGGGGTGAGGGAGCTGCGGATCAGGCGGCGCCGCGGTCGGTGCCGGATCCCGTGGCGAGATACCTGAGATTGCGCTCGCGCAATGCGTGACCTTCCTCGTCATAGAGGAAGGGCAGGGTGCAGTAGCGCCGGCCGCGGCGCACCGGTGTGGCCTCGTGCAGGAGGGAGCAGCCGAACACCACCGCCCCACCGGTGGAGGCGCGATATGTCTGCGGTCCGAACTCGGGAAAGCGAAGTTCGCCGCCTTCGTAGTCCTCGGCGTTCAGATTGATGGTGACGGCGAAACGACGGTGCGCGGTACCCTTCGTCGTGTTGTCGCGGTGCGGGCGGAAATAGCCGCCCTCGCCGGCATCGTAGCAGGCGACGATATAGCGTTCGATGCGCGTCGGCTGGAAATTGAAGGCGCGACGTATCTCCGGCACCAGGCGCCGCTCGATCCGCTCCTTGAGCGCGGCCTTGAGGCCATCGTCCTCGATGTTGCAGTCGCGCCGCCGCTTCATCTTGTAGTCCACGACGCCGACCGTGAGGCCGTTCTCCTCGCGCATGAAGCCCGAATCCTCGCCGCCGGCGCCCTCATAATAGGCGATGAGCCGGCGGCAGAGTTCGGGTTCGAGGACGCGCGGCAGGACCAGCACCGGGGCGGGCCGCGCCTCGGCCTGCGCGTCGGGCAGGTCGGCGAGGCGGGCGATAATCTCCGCTGCGTGGCGCGCGGGATCGACGATCGGCAGGATGGCGAGCAGGCGCAGTGCCTGGTCGATGATGAAGGTTGCCGGCGTGAAGCCCGAGGGTCCGCGCGCGCCATAGCCGCCGGCGATCTCGCCGGCGAAATCCCAGAACAGATGAATGGCGGCATGACTTGGGATGTGCGCCGCGTTTGTCGTCGCGTCGGCCGGATCGTTGCTGACGGCGAAGAATGCGGCCCGCACATTGTCGAAGACGTCGGGGCGGGCGGCGATGTCGGCAAGAAATTCCGTCATGCCCGGGCGCATCGCGCCGCCGATGAAACTGAGCACGATGATTCGGCCGCCGACGGAATCGAAGTGAAAGCGCGGCACGTGCCGCGCGGGTACGGCGAAGCGGGGTATGGGATCGCCAGGCAGGAGAGGGTTGTTCATGGCGCGAATCTCGCGGCGGCGCGCCTGCGCCGTCAATCCGCAACCACGCGCAGGCAGTCTTGCGGAAACGCGAATGTGATCGGCCGTGAAGTCCCGGCGGCGCGACCGCCTCACTGCATGCGGCCGATATGCCAGGTAACCGGCGCGGCCGCTTCCTCGGCGCTGCCGGTGAGCACGAGTTGACGGGTACGCGCAATGCGCCCCGGATCGCCGAAATACACGCTCTCCTCCAGCGACAATGCCGCGTTGGCGGCGCGGAAGCGCAGGCCGTGGCTCGCCGAAAGGCGCAGCAGCGCGCTTTGCCCGTCCTGGAGCAGGCTCACCTGGACATCGGGATGGAGGTGGAAGCGGATGGCGAAGCCCGGCGCGCCGCGCCCCGGCCCGATCAGCGCGTCCTCGCCATAAAGATCCTCGCCGTTGCGCCCGAGCCAGAGCCGGCGCCGGTGGCTCAGGCCGAAGCGAGCCGCATAGCCGCCATGGGTCGCCTCGACCATCAGATGTTCCTCGGTCTCGGCGCGGGCGTGCACGATCTCCGCAATATCGTCGGCGGGGCAGCCCTGTGCGTCGAGCACCAGGCTGTTCTGGTCCGCCAGCACCAAGGTCGAATGGGCGGCGCTTGCCCGCATCGCGCCCGCCCAGTCGCCTTCGCGTCGCTCCGAGGCGCCGCAATTGACGATGACACGACGCCGGCCGATGGAGAATTCGATGGAGAGCAGGCCGGCATGGGCCGGCGCCGATGCGAGCGCCGGGCGGCCGGCATCGAGCAGCAGCAGGCTGCGCCCGGCCTGCAGCCGTTCGTAGCCGCCGTCGGGCAGGTTCCGCTCCGCGCGTGCCCGGCTGCCGGTGCGGGCCAGCACCTGGTCGATGGCCGGCGCAGGCCAGGGCCGGGTGCCGTTGAACAGCGCGAGGCTGCCATCGCCATGGCGCAGGAAGCGCAATGCCGGCGCGGCCCGTTCGATGGCCGAGCCGATGGCGAGCGGCACCTCCCGCCCGGCCTGCTCCAGGGCCTGGCGCAGGGTCAGGATCTCGGCCAGCAGCACCAGCAGCTCGTCCGCCCGGCGGCTGGCGTGACAGCCATCGGGCAGCAACAGGCGGGCCAGGGCCGCTTCCACCAGCTCGAGGCCGCGCGCGCCATCCTGGCGCGATCCGCCGAGCACCAGCGCGGCAAGGGCCAGCGCCAGCCCGGCCTGAAAGCGCGTGGCCTCGTCGCCGATCTGTCCCAGGCTGCGGCGCAGATGGCGCGATTGGCGCACGAGGCCGCGCAGGAAAGCCGCACGAAAGGCGTCGTCGCTATCCGCGAGCAGAAAACCCGCATGACCGATCCAGCGCGCCAGCCGCGGCGCCAGCAATTCGGGCGCCCAGAGCGCCGGCTCGAACTCGCCGTAGCGCGCCAGCCAATGGCCGACCAGCGCCCGGGCCTGCCGCCGCGCCGCCGCGCCGCCGGAAGCCGCGAAATGGCGCAGCCAGCCGAAGCAGTGCAGCTCGACGGCAAAGGCGCGCGAAGGCGGCGGCAGGTCGAACGGCGCATGGCGGGCATCGGCCAGTTCATCTCCGGCAAGCCGCCAGCGACCCTGAAAGAGGCGATCGGCGATGGCGGCCTCGCCGGGCAGAAGCCAGTCCGGCGTGGAGGAAAGGCTGGCGGGCACCCGGCCGTCGAGCGTGCGGCGGTAGATCGGCAGACGGAAGGCGAGACGCGCGAGCGAGGCCTTGAGACCGCCTCCCGCGCCGCCCTCGCCCCGACCCGGCGCGGCCACGGCGCGCGCCCTCAGGCCATTCCGCGCAGCCGGCCAATATTGGCGGCGTAAGCCGCCGGCCCGCCGCTGAAAGTCGCGGTGCCCGCGACGAGGACATCGGCGCCGGCCGCTATCGCCGCCCGCGCAGTCTCGATATTGATGCCGCCATCGACTTCAAGGTCGACCGCGCGGCCGCGCGCATCGATTTCCGCCCGCAGGCGACGGATCTTGTCGAGCTGCGAGGCGATGAATTTCTGGCCGCCGAAGCCCGGATTGACGCTCATCACCAGCACGAGGTCCACCTCGTCCAGCACGGCGATTGCCGCCTCGACCGGCGTTGCCGGATTGAGCGAGACGCCGGCCCTCTTGCCAAGCGAGCGGATGAGCTGGAGCGTGCGGTGCAGGTGCGGCCCCGCCTCCGGATGCACCGTGATGATATCGGCGCCCGCCCTGGCAAAGTCCGGCACGAACGGATCGACGGGCGAGATCATCAGATGCACATCGAAGGGCAGCCGGCTGTGCGGACGCAGCGCCGCCACCACCTGCGGACCAATGGTGAGGTTGGGCACGAAATGCCCGTCCATCACGTCCACATGCACGAAATCGGCACCTGCCGCCTCGATGGCGCGCACCTCTTCGCCGAGGCGGGCGAAATCCGCCGACAGGATCGAAGGCGCGATACGGACTGCCTGCTGCATGACTTGGGAATACAGGGTTTCCCCTTGGGCCGCAAGCCGAGGGGCCGACAGTTCGGCCGGGCTCGCGCGTCAGCTCGAAAGGCGCTGCATCAGGCGGCGCATGAAGCCGATGCAGGCTTCCACCTGCGTCATCTCGATGAACTCGTTCGGCTTGTGTGCCTCGCGGATATTGCCGGGGCCGCAGACCACCGTGGGGATGCCCACATCCTGGAAGATCCCGGCTTCGGTGCCATAGGAGACCGCATGGGTGCGGTTCGAGCCGACCAGGGCGAGCGACAGCTGCTCCGCCGGCGATCCCGGCTCGGGCCTGAGGCCTGGCGCGGTGATCAGGATCTCGTTCTCGACGCTTGCCTCCGGATGGATGGCGCGCATGCGTGGTAGCAGGACCTTCTCGCAATACTCCTGCAGCCGCCGGTAGGCGAGATGGGTGTCGTTGCCGGGAATCGATCTCTGCCCCCAGTGGAAGCAGCAGCGCCGCGGGATGATGTTGGTTGCGGTGCCGCCTTCGATCAGGCCGATGCTCAAGGTGTCGTGCGGCGGATCGAAGCGGGCGGCATCGGGATTGTCGGTGCGTTTCAGTTCCTCGCCGACCCGCTCCAGCTCGGCGATCAGCTCCGCTGCGGCGACGATGGCATTGACGCCGCGATGGGTGGCGGAGGAATGGGCCTCCAGTCCGAACACGGTGGTGCGGGCAAGAAACATCGATTTGTGCGCGTCGACCACCTGCATCTCGGTCGGTTCGCCGACCACGATCGCGCTCGGACGCGGACCGTTCCGGCGCAAATGATCGACGAGCCCGTGCACGCCGAGGCAGCCCACTTCCTCGTCATAGGAAAAGGCGAGGTGCACCGGCACCTTCAGTGGCGCCGCCCTGAATTCCGGCACGAGCGCGAGCGCGACGGCACAGAAGCTCTTCATGTCCGCCGTGCCGCGTCCGTACAGCAGTCCGTCGCGCTCGAGCACGCGGAAGGGATCGCTGCCCCAGGGCTGGCCATCGACCGGCACCACGTCGGTATGGCCGGACAGGACCACGCCGCCATCGCTTTCCGGCCCGATGGTGGCGAAGAGGTTGGCCTTGGCGCCACTCGCATCGTGGATCAGCGTCGAGGCGATGCCGTGGCCGTCCAGGTAGTCGCGCACGAAATGGATCAGTTCGAGGTTGGAATTGCGGCTCGTCGTGTCGAAGGCGACGAGCCTGGCGATCATGTCGAGAGGCGAAATGGCGACTGGCATGCGCGGGGTTCCTCGCGGCTCGCGGACGGCGCTTCCCGCACCCTAGTGGAGCCGGCCGGACCGGTAAATACGCCAGTGCGGCTCAGACGGCGTGGCCGCTCGCGCTGGCGGGGCCGATCATGGCGAGGAACTCACGTCGCGTCATGGCATCCTCGCGGAAGGCGCCCAGCATGCGGCTGGTCACCATGGCGACGCCCGGCTTGTGTACGCCGCGGGTCGTCATGCACTGGTGCTGCGCCTCGATCACCACGGCGACGCCGCGCGGCTGCAGCACGGTGTGGATG
>JAHCJQ010000060.1 GCA_026126215.1 Alphaproteobacteria bacterium | reverse complement strand
CGAGCGGGCGAACGAGGGTTATGACTCGGTGGCGGTCACCCTGAACGCCTATGCGCTCGGCGCCAATCTGGAGGCGATGTATTTCGACGGCCAGGGGGATTTCCGCGGCACCGGCAACGGGCTGCACAATATCATCAGCGGCGGTGCCGGCGCCGACACGCTCTCGGGCGGCGGCGGCGACGACACGTTGATTGGCGGGGCGGGCGCCGACCTGCTCATCGGCGGCGCCGGCGCCGATCTCTTCGTCATCGCCGGCATCGGCAACCGCGTCACCGATTTCAGCCGCGCCCAGGGCGACCGGCTGGATATCAGCACCCTCCTGAGCCAGCCCATGGCCTTCGATGACCTAGTCGCAAGCGGCCAGCTCCGCTGGGAGGCGCAGGGCCGCGACCTCGCGCTCTTCTTCGGCGCCGGCAGCGAAGCGCCGATCGCCCTGCTGCAGGGCCAGGCCGCGCTCGAACTGCAGGCATCGGACTTCGTGCTGTAAGAACCCTCACCCCGACCCTCTCCCATGAATGGGAGAGGGAGAAGAAAGAAGCGCCCTCACCCCGCCCTCTCCCGGATCGGGAAAGAGGGCACTTTTCATCTCCCTCTCCCTCTGGGAGAGGGCACTTTTCATCTCCCTCTCCCTCTGGGAGAGGGCACTTTTCATCTCCCTCTCCCTCTGGGAGAGGGCACTTTTCATCTCCCTCTCCCTTTGGGAGAGGGCACTTTTCATCTCCCTCTCCCTTTGGGAGAGGGCCGGGGTGAGGGAGCGACATGGACGGCATGACGCACCTTGCCAGGGCGCTCCGCGCTTCCTCGACCGAAGCGGAGCGCCGGCTCTGGTTCGCGCTGCGGGATCGCCGTCTGGGAGGCCACAAGTTCCGCCGGCAGGTGGTCATCGGTCGCTTCATTGCCGACTTCCTCTGCCCGGCGCACCGCCTCGTCGTCGAACTCGATGGCGGCCAGCACGGCGAAGGCGCTGCCCGCGACGCGGCGCGCACCGCCTGGCTCGAAGCGCGCGGCTACCGCGTGCTGCGTTTCTGGAACAACGACGTGCTGGAGAACATGGAGGGCGTTCTTGTGCGCATCCTCGCCGCGCTGCAATGATTCTCCCTCACCCCGCCCTCTCCCAAAGGGAGAGGGCGAAGAAAGAAGCGCCCTCACCCCGACCCTCTCCCATGAATGGGAGAGGGAGAACAAAGAAACGGCCTCACCCCGACCCTCTCCCGGATCGGGAAAGACGGTACTTTTCATCTCCCTCTCCCTTTGGGAGAGGGCCGGGGTGAGGGAAACAACGAGCCCTCTCCCGCGAGGCGGGTCTGAGCCGCGAAGCGGACCAAGCGGTTGGTGAGGGTTGCGGGATCAGTCGCGGTCGAACCAGGCGCGCCAGGCCGGCCAGGCGGCGATCATGTCGGCGACGACCTGATAGCCTTCGCCCGCCGGGTTGGACCCATCGCCCGCCTGGGTCAGGTCCTGCCAGCGCGGATCGCGCATCAATGGCCCATGCAGGTCGAGAAAGGGCACGCCGATCCGTTCCGCGATTCTGGCATAGCGCTCGTTATACTCCGCCTGGCGGGCATTGCTGAAGGCGAAGCGCGGGCCGGCCAGGAGCTGCGGATAGGGCCTGGTATCGTTCATGGGAATGAGGCCGATCCAGAGCGTGGGCAGCAGCGCGGAAGCCTCGCGCATGATCGCCTCCGCGTTGGCCGCCGATTCCTCGATCGGCACCTCGATCCCCTTGCCGATCACTTCCTTGGCGTCGTTGCCGCCAAACATGAAGACGAGACGGCCATTGGCGGCGGGCGGGAGGCGGCGGGCCACCTCCTCGCGCCAGCGGCCCCTGATGTCGCGGGTGGAATTGCCGCGGATGCCGAGATTGTAGATGGTGATGTCGTGGTTGGCGCGCCATTCGTGGCGGGCGAGCCGGCCGACCCAGCCCAGCGCCTCCTCGTCGCCCGCGCCGGTGACGAAGGCATCGCCGATGAAGCAGATGCGCGAGAGGGAGCGTCGGGCCGGTGGCCAGGACATCGGGCGGTCCTTTCGGTGCGGGGATCAGTTCAGCGCCGCGATCCGCTCGCGCAGCAGGTTGTTCAGTTCGGAGACCTTGCCGCCGTTGCGGTGGATCACGGAGGTGAATTCCTCGCGCTGCGTCACCGCCATGGAAATGCCCTCGACCATCATGTCGATGACGCGCAGCTCCTGTCCGGTGCGGCGCAGGCGCCAGTCGACGCGTAGCGGCGGCTGGCCGCCGGGGCGCTCGATATGGGTGTTGACCAGCGTGTCGCGCTCGTCGATCGCGCGGGTGTCCTGGATGGTGAAGGTCTCGCCGGAATAGCCGGCAAGGCGCTGGGCATAGCTTTTCACGACGAATGACTCGAAAAGCTCGCGATATTCCCGCCGCTCCGCCTCGCTCGCCTCGCGCCAGTAGCGGCCCAGCGCAAAACGCGCGAGCAGGTCGACATCGGCGCCCTTGACGAAGAGGCGGCGGAATTCCGCCTCGCGCTCGGCCGCGCCGATCTCCTTGCGCGAGAGCAGCGACAGCAGTTCGCCGCCCAGTTCGCGAATGAACTGGTCGGGTGCCGGCGCGGTCTGGGCGGGGAGGGCGCTGGCCGTCGCCATGGCGACGGCGAGAGTGGAAGCGAGAAGGAACTGACGACGGGACAGCAAAGCAGGTCTCCTTGAGCTGACGGCGCCCCCTTGTCCTTTGATTTCTAGTTTATTGCCGCCCTCGGGCGGATCAACTTGCCGCGATCCGCATGCGGAGCTGGTCGAGCAGCGCCTCGATGCGGCCGCCGCCATTGCTGATGACGGAGGCGAATTCCTCGCGCTGCGTTACCGCCATCGAGATGCCCTCGACCATCACGTCGATGATCCGGTAGGCGCCGCTGCGGTCGCGCACGCGCCAGTCGAGCCGGATCGGACGGCTCTCCGGCTTCTCGACGTGGGTTTGCACCAGATACTCCGCCTCGCCGAGCTTCTGCGTGCCGCGGATCGAGAAGGATTGCCCGGAGAAAAGACCCAGCCGGCTGACATAGGTCTGCACCAGGAAATCCTCGAACAGCTTGAGATACTCGCCGCGCTGCGCTGGGCTCAAGGACCGTCGATGCGGGCCGAGCACGAAGCCGCCGAGCGTTTCCACGTCGACACCCTTGAGCAGCAGTCCGCGGAAACGCTTCTCGCGCTCCGACCGCTCCGAGAGCCTGAGCATTTCCAGCAGCTCCTGGCCAAGCTCGCGGATCAGCGCCTCCGCCCGGTCCTGGGCGCGCAGGTGGGTGGCGGGCAGGCCAGCGCCCAGCAGCAGCGCGGCGCTGCCGGCAAACAGGACGGATCTGCGGTCTGGCATGGCGCGCTCCTCCCTCGGCACGATTCTACCGGGTCAATTGCGACAGCGGCGCCGGGCGCGGCTTCTCCTCCATCGGCTCGAAGGAGATCTCCGGCAGCGGAATGAGCGCGCCGGGCTTGCCGTCAAGAATCTCGTCGTTGCGATTCTGCCGGTAGAGGCTGCGGATCGTGGCATAGAAATCGATCGAGGTGCGTTCGATCTCGTCCAGCGAACCCAGATGGCGGGCGCGGGTATCGATGCCCCGCGCAAGGAAGCGCGAGGTGCCCAACACCTCAAGCCCCTTGGCGCCGCTCACCCAGGCGGCAATGTTGAAGGGATCCATGACCGCGTCGCCGACCAGGCCCAGCGTATCGCGCGGATTGGACGGGCCCATCAGCGGCAGCATGAGGAACGGACCTTCGTCCATGCCCCAGACCGCGAGCGTCTGGCCGAAATCCTCGGTCGCCGGCTCGGCATCGATGACGTGGAACATGCCGCCGAGGCCGAAAGTGGAATTGGCGACGAAGCGCTGCGTGTTGCGCCAGGCCCGTTCCCACTTGCCCTGGAACAGGTTGTTGATGGCGTTGATCGGTTCGCGCAGGTTATCGACCATGTTGCGGATCCGGTCCTTGCCGAAATCCGGGACGAGGTCGTTGTAGGTGGTGGCGATCGGCTTGCCGATCCAGAAATCCAGCCCGCGATTGAACTGGAAGATCTGCCGGTTGAGCGGCTCCAGCGGATCGTTGGCTTCCTGGTAGGCCTGCAGCGCGACCGGATCGGTCGGCTTGGTGGCGCAGGCGCCGGCGCCCAGCACGAGCGCGGCGACAAACAGGCTGCGCAGGATGACCGCGCCGCGATGACCTTTCATTGTGGACATGTGCAAATCCTGAAATCCCATCCCCTCGACAGGAGGCAGGGACTGGCGGCGCTTGCCTCCTTCCCTCCCTCCGGCACCCGCCCCCCTGGGCCAGCACCGATCAACCGCTCGGTGGCCAGTCTAGGGTGACGAACATCACCAAAGACTTAAACCGTTGGCTGCGCAGGAAATCCCCCGATCCCGGCGCGACCCGAACCATCCCGCGATTCGCTGCGGGAAAGTCCTCTTGCGTAGCACAGCACCCGAGGCCGCGCCAGCGCCAGAGCGTGTCCCTTACGTGACGGACGCCCTTGATGTGACTGATTTGTCGCAGATCGGTTCTACTTATCCGAGTGTTCGCGCGGGGTCGGAAAATTCCTGCGATGGAGGGCATATACAAAGACATAAAGATATGTTTATGTTTTCCGGTGAACGAACAGGAGCGAGTGCCGAAGCGATGGAATCCCTGATGAGCGGGCTGCGCGCGGCGGCGGAGCCGACCAGGCTGCGTCTGCTCGCGCTTTGCGCCCATGGCGAACTCACGGTGACCGAACTGACGCAGATCCTGGGCCAGAGCCAGCCGCGCGTCTCGCGTCATCTCAAGCTGCTCTGCGAGTCGGGCTTGCTGGTGCGCTTCCGCGAAGGCACGTCCGCCTTCTATCGTCTGGCGGAGCAGGGGGCGAACGGCGATCTGGCGCGCACCCTGGTCGATCTGATCCCGGCCGACGATCCGACCTTGAGCCGCGATCTCGAACGGCTGGAAGCGGTGAAATTGAATCGCGCGGAGGCGGCCGCCGCCTATTTCCGCGCCAACGCGGCGCGATGGAACCAGATCCGCTCGCTCTATGTCGCCGAATCGGCGGTGGAGGCGGCCGTCCTCGAACTGCTGGGCGAGGACGCGCTCGACGACCTGCTCGATATCGGCACCGGCACCGGGCGGCTGCTCGAGATCCTTGCGCCTCGCATCCGCCGCGGCGTCGGCATCGACCTCTCGCGCGAGATGCTGGCCTTCGCGCGCTCGGCTCTGGAAAAGGTCGAGGCGCGCCATTGCCAGGTGCGCCATGCCGACATGTACAGCCTGCCCTTCGCCAGCGGCAGCTTCGATGCCGTGACCATCCATCAGGTGTTGCATTTCGCCGAGGAGCCGGAAGTGGCCGTCGCGGAGGCGGCGCGCGTGCTCCGGCCCGGCGGCCGGCTGGTGCTGGTCGACTTTCTGCCGCACGAACTGGAATTCCTCCGGGCCGAGCATCAGCATCGCCGGCTTGGCTTCGCCGCCGAGGAGGTCGGTCGCTGGTTCGCCCAGGCGCGGCTTGCCGAGGAACGCCATCTGGCGCTGAAAGGCGATCCGCTCACGGTCGGCCTGTGGCTGGCCCGCCACGAAAAGGTTTGAACGCATGAATGCAACCGCCACGATCGACGGCCTCAGGCCGGCGCGCGCCGGGCTCCAGGTCTCCTTCGAGTTCTTTCCGCCCAAGACCCCGGAGATGGAAGAGAGCCTGTGGCGCGCGATCCGCCGTCTCGAACCGCTGGCGCCGCGTTTCGTCTCGGTGACCTACGGGGCCGGCGGATCGACACGCGAGCGCACCCACGCCACCGTCGCCGGCATCCGCGCGCGCACCTCGCTCGAGCCGGCGGCGCATCTCACCTGCGTCGCCGCCAGCCGTGGAGAGGTGGACGAGATCGCGCGCCGCTACTGGGACGCGGGCATCCGCCACGTCGTGGCGCTGCGCGGCGATCCGCCCGAGGGCGAGCGGACCTTCACGCCCCATCCGGATGGCTATGCCTCGGCGGCGGAACTGGTGGCGGGATTGCGGCGCATCGCAGACTTCGAGATTTCCGTCGCCGCCTATCCCGAGATCCATCCCGAAGCGACCTCGAGCCGGGCCGATCTCGAAAATCTCCGGCGCAAGGTCGATGCGGGCGCCTGCCGCGCCATCACGCAGTATTTCTTCGATCCGCGATGCTTCCTGCGCTTCCGCGACCGCGCGCGCGCCGCCGGCGTCGGCGTGCCACTCGTCGCCGGCATCCTGCCGGTGACCAACTTCCGCCAGGTGGTGCGCTTCTCCGCCGCCTGCGGCGCCAGCGTGCCCGCCTGGCTCGCCGATCTCTTCGAGGGGCTCGACAATGATCCGGAGACGCGCAAGCTGGTGGCGGCGACCATCGCCGCCGAGCAGTGCCGCGAACTTGAGCGCGAGGGCGTGGAGGACTTTCACTTCTACACGCTCAACCGCGCCGACCTGACCTACGCCATCTGCCATATCCTCGGCCTGCGCGCGCCAGTGCAGGTCCAGGCCTGACCGGAGCAAGACGATGACCGACCTTCTGGAAGCGCTTGCCGGGCGCGTGCTGTTGTGCGACGGCGCCATGGGCAGCCGCGTGCAGGCGATGTCGCTCGATATCGAGCGCGACTATCTGGGTCAGGAGAACTGCACGGAGATCCTCAATAAATCCCGCCCCGACATCGTGCGCGAGATCCATGCCGGCTATCTCGCCGCCGGTTCGGACATCCTGCAGACGAACAGCTTCGGCGGCAGCCCGATCACGCTCGCCGAGTTCGGACTTGAGGCGGAAGCGCGCCTGCTCAACCGGCGGGCGGCGGAGATCGCCCGGGAGGCGATCGGCCTCTTCCGCGACGGGCGGCAACGCTACGTGCTGGGTTCGATCGGACCGGGCACGCGCCTGCCATCGCTCGGGCACGTGGAGTACGACCGTCTCGAGGCGGCGCTGGCGCTCCAGGCGGATGCGCTGATCGAGGGCGGCGTCGACGGTATCCTGATCGAGACCTGCCAGGACCCGCTGCAGATCAAGGCGGCGGTCAACGGGGCGCGTCTGGCGCGCGCCGGGCGCAGGCTGGAGCGGTTGCCGATCTTCGTCCAGGTCACCATCGAGACCACGGGAACCCTGCTGGTCGGCGCCGACATCGCCGCCGCCGCCACCATCGTGTATGCGCTTGACGTGCAGGGGCTCGGCCTCAACTGCGCCACCGGCCCGCAGGAGATGGCCGAGCATGTCAAATGGCTTGGCGAGAACTGGCCGGGCCATATCAGCGTGCAGCCCAATGCCGGCCTGCCCGAACTGGTGGATGGGCGCACACGCTATCCGCTGACGCCGGGCGAGATGGCGAAATGGCTGGAACGTTTCGTGCGCGAGGACGGGGTCAATATCGTCGGCGGCTGCTGCGGAACGGTGGTCGAGCATGTCGCGGCGCTCGACCGCATGCTGCGCGAGGTGGCGGGCGGGCAGGCCCGGCCGGAGCCGCGCCGGCGCCAGCCGGTCTGGGTTCCGGGCATCGCCTCGCTCTATGGCCAGGTGCCGCTGCGCCAGGAGAATGCCTACCTTTCCATCGGCGAACGCTGCAACGCCAACGGCTCGAAGAAATTCCGCGAGCTGCAGGCAGCGGGCGACTGGGACGGCTGCGTCGCCATCGGACGCGAGCAGGTGCGCGAGGGCAGCCACGCGCTCGATCTTTGTACCGCCTTCGTCGGCCGCGACGAGAAGGCGGAGATGAACGAACTCGTCGCCCGCATGCGCGGCGCGATCAATGCCCCGCTGGTCATCGACTCGACCGAGCTGCCGGTGATCGAGGCGGCGCTCAAGCTCTATGGCGGCAAGCCGATCATCAACTCGATCAACTTCGAGGATGGCGAGGCACCGGCGGCGCGGCGGCTCGAACTGGCGCGCAAGTTCGGCGCGGCGGTGATCGCCCTCACCATCGACGAGCAGGGCATGGCCAAGACGGCGGAAGACAAGCTCCGCATCGCGCGGCGCCTCTACCGCTTCGCCGTTGAGGAACACGGCCTGCCGCCGGACGATCTGCTGTTCGACCCGCTCACCTTCACCATCTGCACCGGCAACGAGGACGACCGCAAACTCGGTCTCTGGACGCTCGATGCCATCGAGGTGATCGCGCGCGACATGCCGCGCGCCCAGATCATCCTCGGCCTCTCCAACATCTCCTTCGGCCTCAATGCCGCGGCGCGGCACGTGCTGAACTCGGTCTATCTGGAGCATGCGCTCAAGCGCGGCCTGACGGGCGCCATCCTGCATGTCTCGAAGATCATCCCCTTCCACAAGATCGCCGAGGAGGAAGTGCGCGTGGCCGAGGACCTGATCTTCGACCGGCGCCGCGAAGGCTACGACCCGCTGCAGGCTTTCATCGCCCTGTTCGAGAAGCGCTCCGGCGAGACGAAGCAGGCGAGGAAGCGGGCAGAGACGGTGGAGGAACGGCTGAAGCAGCGCATCATCGACGGCGACCGCCAGGGCCTGGACCAGGACCTTGCCGAGGCGATGGTACGCTGGAAGCCGCTCGACATCATCAACACGCACCTGCTGGATGGCATGAAGGTCGTGGGCGAACTGTTCGGCGCCGGGAAGATGCAGCTTCCCTTCGTGCTGCAGTCCGCCGAGACGATGAAGGCGGCGGTCGCCTGGCTCGAGCCGCACATGGAGCGGGCCGAGGGTCAGGAAAAGGGCACCATCGTTCTGGCGACCGTGAAGGGCGACGTGCACGATATCGGCAAGAACCTGGTGGACATCATCCTGACCAACAACGGCTACCGGGTGATCAATCTCGGCATCAAGCAGCCCATCGGCAGCATCATGCAGGCGGCGAACGAGAACCGGGCGCATGCCATCGGCATGTCGGGTCTGCTTGTCAAGTCGACGGTCATCATGCGCGAGAACCTGGAGGAGCTGACGCGGGCCGGCATCGACATTCCGGTGCTGCTGGGCGGCGCGGCGCTGACGCGACGCTATGTCGAGGAGGATTGCAGCAAGGCCTATGCCTGCGGCCGCGTCGCCTATGCGCGTGATGCCTTCGACGGCCTGCACCTCATGGACCGCGTGGTGCGCGGCGACTTCGACGCTTATCTCGGCCAGGTGCAGGAGAAACGGGAGGGTCGGCCTTCCTCGCGCAAGCGCATCGGGCGCCCGGCGGAGGCGCGCGAGCCGAGGCCAGTCGATTTCGAGGAGGTGCGCCTGCGCCGGGGTGAACTGGCGGCGCATGCGCGCGTGCCCGAGCCGCCCTTCCTCGGGCCGCGCCTGATCGAGCGGGTCGATCCGCGGGCGCTGATCCCCTTTCTCAACGAGACGATGCTGTTCCAGTTCCAGTGGGGCTTCCGCAAAGCCGGCAAGTCGCGCGCTGAGTTCCGGGAATGGGCGGAACGCGAGGTGCGCCCGATCCTGCGCCGCATGGTCGAGACCTGCATCCAGCAGGACATCCTGCAACCGTGCGCCGCCTATGGCTTCTGGAAGGCGGCGGGCGAGAAGAACGACGTCGTGCTGTTCGACGAGAGCGGACGGCGCGAGGTCGCGCGCTTCCGCCTGCCGCGCCAGGATCGCGAGGGCGGGGTGTGCATCGCCGATTTCCTGCGCGATATTTCCGATCCAGAACGCGACGTGATCGGCCTGCAGGCGGTCACCGTCGGCGAGAAGGCCTCGGCGGTGGCGCGGCAATGGTTCGAGGAGAACCGCTACCAGGATTATCTGTATCTGCACGGCCTTTCCGTCGAGATGGCGGAGGCGCTGGCGGAATACGTGCACAAGCGCATCCGCGCCGAACTCGGCTTCGGCCACGAGGATGATCGCGACATGGAGAAGATGCTGAAGCAGGGCTATCGCGGCTCGCGCTACAGCTTCGGCTATCCGGCCTGTCCCAACCTGGAGGACCAGACGCAGCTCCTGCGCCTGCTCGGCGCGGAGCGCATCGGCCTGTCGCTATCGGAGGAATTCCAGCTTCATCCCGAGCAGTCCACCTCGGCCATCGTCATCCATCACCCGCAGGCCAAGTATTTCTCGGTCTGACGGGGTGATGTGCTTCAGCCGAACAGCCGGCTGGAGCGCAGCCCGTCGATGATGAACTGCGCGGCCAGCGCCGCGAGCAGGATGCCGCCGACCCGCGTCACCACGTTCACGCCGGTGCGCCCCAGCAGGCGGCGGATGACGTCGGCGAAGAGCAGTGCCAGCAGGGCAAGCACGATGACGAGGGCGAGCGTCGCCAACACGATCCCCTGCGCGATGCGCTCACCCTCGTGCTGCGCCATGAGCAGCACGACGGCGGTCATGGCGCCGGGCCCGGCGATCAGCGGTATGGCCAGCGGAAAGACCGAAATATCGGTGTGATGCCGGAGTTCCCGCTCCGCCTCGGAGCGCTCCTCGGCGGTGATCGAGGATAGTCCGGAGGGCCGCGCCAGCACCAGGTCGATGGCGACCAGCAGCAGAAGAATGCCACCGGCCAGCCGAAGTGCGGGAAAGCCGATGCCGAGCGCCGTCATCAGCGCCTCGCCGAAGAAGGCGAAACCATAGAGTACGATGGCGGCCACAAGGCAGGCTTTGAGCGCGAGACGCCGGCGCAGCTGGGCGGATGCCTCGCCGACCAGGCCGAGGAAGATCGGTGCCACGTCGAGCGGGCCGATAGTGACGAAGAGGATGGTGAAGGCCTGGACCGCGATCTCCGCCAGCGCGGCGCCGTTCACCAGGGAATCTCCTGGCCGTCATGGTTCAGGAAGTGGCCGCTCTGCTGCGGGCCGAGGCCGGCGATCACCCGGCGCATGCCCTCGACGGAGGCTTCCGGCGTCAGGTCGGCGCCGGAGCCGCCCATGTCGGTGCGCACCCATCCCGGATGCATCACCACGACGTTGATGCCGCGCGGCTCGAGGTCGATGGCGAGGCTTTTCATGGCGGCATTCACGGCCGCCTTGGAGGAACGGTAGGCATAACGCCCGCCGGTCTGGTTGCGCGCGATCGAGCCGAGCTGGCTGGAGATGGTGACCACCGTCTTGCCCTGGCCGCGTTCGAGATTGGCGAGCAGCGCCTGTGTCACCAGCAGCGGCGAGATCGCGTTGGTGAACATGGTGGCGGCGTAGGTGCGCGCGTCGATACGGCCGAACTCGCCCGCCTCGCGGCCGGCGATGCCGGCATTGTTGATGAGCAGGTCGATGGCGTCGTTGCGCAGGGCCTGCGCCAGTGCCGCGATGGCGTCCGTCGAGGTGACGTCGAGAGGCTTTATGACGAGGTTGGCCGAGGTCATGGCCTTGAGCTCCCGCGCCTTCTCAGGCGCGCGGCAGCAGGCGATCACGCGCCAGCCATCGGCCAGGTACTGTCTGACGAACTCGCGGCCCAGTCCGCGATTGGCTCCGGTGACCAGCACTGTCGGCATGATCGGCCCTCCCGGTTATGTCGCCTGGTCTTCGCCCCGCATCACCCGACGATAAAGTGGCAGCAGCACCGCCGGCAAGACATACATCGGAATCTGCGCCAGCGCGAAGAAGACTTCCACATCGAAATGCGCCTGCCCCGCCAATGCTACCAGTACCAGTCCCATATTGCGGTTGCCGCTCATCAGGCCGACCGAGAGGCCGCGCCTGCGCCCGGCGCGAATGAAGATGAAGGCGGCCAGCGCCTGCAGCGCCAGATTGGCCACGAAGGAGGAGGCGACGACGAGGAAGAAGAAGGCAGGACGTTCCAGCAGCACCTCGGTCTTGCCGGCCATGATGGCGAGCGCGAACATGAGCAGGATCGAGACGGAGATGCCGTCGAACATGCGCGCCCGCGCCGCGATCCATTCGCGCCGGATCAACTTGCGGCCGATGCCGGCGGCGAGGAATGAAATGCCGACCAGCAGCATGAGGCGGCCCATGAGTTCGAGCGGGCCGATGGCAATTTCGAGACCGAGCAGGAGCAACGCGACCGGCGGCAAGGTGAAGGGCACGAGCGCGGTGGTGGCGACGATGACGACGACGCAGAGCGCCGCGTCGAGGCCGAGGATGAGCGAGAGCGCCGCCGCCGAGACGATGGGGGCCGATGCCGCCATCAGCACCAGTCCCGCGCGCAGCGGTTCGGGCAGGCCGAGCGGCAGGGTGAGTGCCGCCATCAGCACCGGGGAGGCGAGCAGGATCCAGCCGACCAGCAGGCCGATCAGGCCGATGCGTCGGCCATAGGCGCCGAGCGCCCCCCAGTCGAGGCGGAGCAGCGCGATGGCGAGCGGAATTACCAGCCCGGGCACCAGCATCGGCCGCGCCAGTTCGGCGAGTGCGGGCCAGGCGAGGCCAAGCAGCACGCCGCCGGCCAGGATCGGCGTGGCGTGCCGGCCGATCAGTTCGAGGAATGCCCGCGCCATCAGGCGCGGCCGGCGAGCGAAGCCACGGCCTGGTCGGTCTCCTCGGCGAGGCGCGCCATGAGTTCGCCCGCGCCCATCGTGCGGCAAAGCGCGCCGCCCTGGCCCGACCAGAGCGACATGAAATCGGCGAGGCCCTCGGCGCGCGCCTTCTGGTAGATCTGCGCATTGAGGGCAAGCGGCGCGGGGTAGGGCGGGACTCGATCGGCATGGGGTTGCAGCTCGCGCAGCATGCGGTTGCGCAGGCTGCGCGCCGGCCTTCCCGAGAAGACGCGCGTCACCTCGGTTCCCATCTCGGCCGCGTGCGGCAGCGCCGCCTTGTGCGCCGGATGCGCCGCGCTTTCATGGGTGGTGAGGAAAGCGGTGCCGAGCTGCGCGCCGGCCGCGCCCAGCGCCAGCGCGGCGGCGATGCCCTCGCCGGTCATGATGCCGCCCGCCGCCAGCACCGGCAGCCGACAGGCACGGCGCACCTGCGGCAGCAGCGCCATGAGGCCGATCTGGCCCTCGTCGAAGGACTTGAGAAAGCTGCCGCGATGTGCGCCCGCCTCGAAGCCCTGGGCGGAGACCATGTCGCAGCCGGCTTCCGCCAGCGCCGCCGCCTCGGCCGGATGGGTGGCAGTGCCGACGATGGCCGCGCCTGCCTTGCGGAAGCGGCCGATCCAGTCGGCGGAAGGCAACCCGAAGGTGAAGGAAAAGACCGCGACGCCCTCCTGCAGGACCGCTTCCGCCTGTTCGTGGAACTGTTCCATCAGGCGGTTGGGCAGCGGCGGCTGTTCCGGCAGGCCGAGCTCCCTTCGATAGATCGCCATCAGCTCAGCGCCGCGCCGGACCGCCTCTGCATCCACATGCGGCGGCGTCAGGGCGAAGAGATTGACGTTGAAGGGCCGCGCGGTCAGCGACTTGACCCGCCGGATCGCTTTCCTGATCGCATCCGGGGTCATCATGGCCGCGCCGAGCGAGCCGAGCCCGCCGGCCTCCGACACCGCGGCGACCATCTCCGGCGTGGTCGAGCCGGCCATGGGCGCCTGCACGATGGGGAGAGTGATGCCAAGCCTGCGGGTCAGTTCGGTATCGCGCCACATGCCACCACTCCCTTGCCGGTGCCGTCCTACTCGGCCGCCATGCGCCGTTCCGCCGGCGGTCCGTAGCCGCCGCCGGTCGGCGTCTGGATGACGAAGACATCGCCTGCCGCCATCTCGGTGCGGTCGCGCCCCTGCAGCTCCTCCAGGCGTCCGTCCGCGCGCTCGACCCACTGGCGGCCGACCTGGCCCGGTTCCCCGCCCGCAAGGCCGAACGGGGGCACGACGCGATGGCTCGAGAGGATCGCCGCGGTCATCGGTTCGAGGAAGCGGATGCGCCGCAGGGTGCCATCGCCGCCGCAATGACGCCCGGCGCCGCCCGAGCCGCGGCGGATCTCGAAGCTTTCGAGGCGCACCGGATAGCGCCATTCCAGCACCTCCGGATCGGTCAGCCGCGCGTTGGTCATGTGCGTGTGCACCGCGCTGCAGCCGTCGAAATCCGGTCCGGCGCCGGAGCCGCCGCAGATCGTCTCGTAATACTGGTGGCGTTCGTTGCCGAAGGTGAAGTTGTTCATCGTCCCCTGCGCCGCCGCCATGATGCCGAGCGCGCCGAACAGCGCGTCAGTGATGCATTGGCTGGTTTCCACGTTGCCCGCCACCACCGCCGCCGGATAGCGCGGGTTGAGCATGGAGCCCTCCGGCACGATGATATCGAGGGGCTTGAGGCAGCCGGCATTGAGCGGGATGTCGGTATCGACCAGGCAGCGGAAGACATACAGCACCGCCGCCACCGCCACCGCCTTGGGCGCGTTGTAGTTGGTCGGGTGCTGGCCGCTGGTGCCGGTGAAGTCGATCGCGGCTGTCCGCTTCGCGTGATCGATGCGAACGCCGACGACGATCTTCGCGCCATCGTCCATCGGATAGGTGAAGCTGCCGTTCTTCAGCCGGCCGAGCACGCGGCGCACCGATTCCTCCGCATTGTCCTGCACGTGGCCCATATAGGCATGCACCACGTCAAGCCCGTACTGGGCGACGATGCGCCTGAGTTCCTGCGCACCCTTCTCGCAGGCGGCGATCTGCGCCTTGAGATCGGCGATGTTCTGCTTCACGTTGCGCGCCGGATAGCGGCCGGATCTGAGCACGCGCTCGATCTCGCTTTCGAGGAAGGTGCCGCGATCGACCAGCTTGATATTGTCGAGCAGCACGCCTTCCTCTTCGACAATGCGGCTGTCGGGCGGCATCGAGCCCGGCGTGATGCCGCCGATATCGGCGTGATGGCCGCGGCTTGCCACGTAGAAGATGACCCGCGCGCCCGCCTGGTCGAAGACCGGCGTGATGACCGTGACGTCCGGCAGGTGCGTGCCGCCGTTATAAGGCGCGTTCAGCACGCGCACATCGCCCGGCCTGAGGGTGGAGCCGCTCTGGCGGATGACGGTCTTGATGCTCTCGCTCATCGAACCGAGATGCACCGGCATGTGCGGCGCATTGGCGATCAGGTCGCCCTCGGCATCGAAGATGGCGCAGGAGAAGTCCAGCCGCTCCTTGATGTTCACCGAGTAGGCGGTCTTTTCCAGCACGGAGCCCATCTGCTCGGCGATCGACATGAAGAGGTTGTTGAAGATCTCCAGCATCACCGGGTCGACCTCGGTGCCGATGGCGACCCGCCGTGGCAGCGCCACGACGCGACGCAGCACCAGATGCAGCTTGGCGTTCATCTCCGCCCGCCAGCCCGGCTCGACCAGCGTGGTGGCCGTGCTCTCGACGATCATGGCCGGGCCGTCCACCCGGTCGCCCGGACGCATGGCGGCGCGGTCGATGACCGGCGTCGCGCGCCATTCGCCGGCCATGTAGGTTTGCGTCCCGGCGAGCGGCGGGACCTGGGCGCGGCCCTGCGCCGGGTCGCCCACCTCCGGATCCTCGGCGGCGAGCCCAGCGCCGATCACCTCGACCGCCACCGCCTCGATGATGAGCGACTTCTCGGGCGAGATGAAGCCATAGCGGGCGCGGTGCGCTTCCTCGAAGGCGGCCTGCACCTCGGCAGGCGTGCCGTGATCGACCACCAGCGGCGTGTCCGAGCCGGCATAGCGCACATGCAGCTTGCGCAGCACCGACATGCGCGCCGCATCGACGCCCTGGCGGCGCATCTCCGCCTCGCCCTCGGCGGCGAGCAAGGAAAGTTCGGCCTCGACCTGGGCCATCGCCGCCTGCCCGAGCGCGGCCTCGAGCGCCTTCTCGCGCATCAGCCGCATGTCGGCGAGCCCCATGCCATAGGCGGACAGCACGCCGGCATAGGGGTGCAGCAGCACCTGCTTCATGCCGAGGCTGTCGGCGACCAGGCAGGCATGCTGGCCGCCCGCCCCGCCGAAACAGGCGAGGACATAGGAGGTCACGTCATAGCCGCGCGCCACCGAGATCTTCTTGATGGCATTGGCCATGTTCTCGACCGCGATGGCGAGGAAACCTTCGGCGAGCTGTTCGGGCGTGCGCTGCGTGCCCGTCGCGGCCGCGATCTCCCCGGCCAGCCGCTCGAATTTCTCGCGCACCACTCCGGCATCGAGGGGCTGGTCGCCGCCGGGGCCGAAGACGCGGGGGAAGAAGCGCGGGTCGAGCTTGCCCAGCATGACGTTGCAGTCGGTGACGGTGAGCGGCCCGCCGCGCCTGTAACAGGCCGGGCCCGGATTGGCGCCGGCCGAGTCCGGCCCGACGCGCAGCCTGGCGCCGTCGAAATGCAGGATCGAGCCGCCGCCTGCCGCCACGGTGTTGATCAGCATCATCGGCGCGCGCATGCGCACGCCGGCCACCTGCGTCTCGAAGGTGCGTTCGTACTCGCCGTCGAAATGGCTGACATCGGTCGAGGTGCCGCCCATGTCGAAACCGATCACCTTGCCGAAGCCCGCCATGGAAGCGGTCTTGACCATGCCGACCACGCCGCCCGCCGGGCCGGACAGGATCGCATCCTTGCCCTGGAAGAAGTGCGCATCGACCAGGCCGCCGTTCGACTGCATGAACATGAGCCGCGTCTGGCCGAGCTCGCCCGCCACCTGCCCGACATAGCGGCGCAGGATAGGCGAAAGATAGGCATCGACCACGGTCGTGTCGCCGCGCGAGACGAGCTTCATCAGCGGGCTCACCTGGTGGCTGGCCGAGACCTGGGAGAAGCCGATCTCGCGCGCGAGCCGCGCCACGGCGGCTTCGTGCGCGGGGAAGCGGTAGCCGTGCATGAAGACGATGGCACAGGCGCGGATGCCGGTTCGGTAGGCATCCTCCATGGCGGCGCGCGCGGCGGCGAGGTCGGGTGCCTTCAGGATCTCGCCCTGGGCGCCGACCCGCTCGTCCACCTCGACCACCTCTTCGTAGAGCTGTTCGGGCAGCAGGATCTGGAGCGCGAAGAGATAGGGCCGCGTCTGGTAGCCGATGCGCAGCGCGTCGCGAAAGCCCTTCGTCGTCACCAGCAGTGTGCGGTCGCCCTTGCGCTCGAGCAGCGCGTTGGTGGCGACGGTTGTGCCCATCTTGACCGCGGCGATGGCCTGCGCGGGGAGCGCCGCGCCTGGTGCCAGTCCCAGCAGGTCGCGGATGCCCTGCACGGCCGCATCCTCGTAGCGTTCCGGGTTCTCGGAAAGCAGCTTGTGCGTCACCGTGCTGCCGTCGGGACGCCGCCCGACGATGTCGGTGAAAGTGCCGCCACGGTCGATCCAGAATTCCCAGGCTTCGGCAGCGGCGGGGGTGGACATGCGGGCGAACTCCTTGACGGTCGGGCTGTAAGATCAGGCCCGGACTTTGGCCAGCCGCCCGCGCCCCGTCAACCGCCGTGCGCATTGGGCGCGGCGCTTCTAACCGGCCCCCGCCTCGGCTATTCTCGCCCCAGGCTGGCAAAGGACGCCCGATGACCGAGGAGAGGTTCGCGCGCAGGCTCGCCGCCATCGTGGCGGCGGACATGGCCGGCTACAGCCGGCTGGTCGGGCTCGACGAGACCGGAACCATCGCCCGCCAGAAGCGCCATCGCGAGGAAATGATCGATCCCGCCGTGGCCAGCCATCGCGGGCGCATCGTGAAGACGACCGGCGACGGGCTGCTGCTGGAATTCCCCAGCGTGGTGGACGCCATGGAATGCGTCGTCTCGGTGCAGCGCGCGATGGCCGCGCGCGAGGCGGGCCGACCGGAGGCGGAGCGCATCCGCTACCGGGTCGGCGTGCATCTGGGCGACATCGTGGTGGACGGGTCGGACATCCTGGGCGACGGGGTGAACATCGCCGCCCGGCTCGAGGCGCTGGCCGAGCCCGGCGGCATCTGCGTGTCCGATCTGGTGCGTCAGAGCGTCGAGGGCAGGCTGGGGCTGGATTTCGAGGATCTGGGCGAGCGCGCGCTCAAGAATATCGGCAAGCCGCTCCATGTCTGGCGCTGGCGCCCCGGCGGCCTGGCCGTCGCCGGACCCGCGCCTCGCGCGCCCATGGAGCAGTCGATCCGTTTCTGCACGGCGGGCGATGGAACGAAGATCGCCTATGCACTGGTCGGCGAGGGCCTGCCGCTGGTCAAGACGGCAAACTGGTATAACCAGCTCGAACTGGACTGGGAGGGCCCGGTCTGGCGGCGCATGTTCCAGGAACTGGCGCGCGACTTCCGTCTGCTGCGTTACGACCAGCGCGGAACCGGCCTCTCCGCCCGGGAGGTGGGCGATGTTTCGCTCGATGCCTGGGTCGGCGATGTCGACGCGGCGGTGCGCGCGGCCGGCCTCGAGCGTTTCGCGCTGCTCGGCATCTCGCAGGGCTGCCCGGTGGCGATCGCCTATGCCGCGCGCCATCCGGAGAAAGTCTCGCATCTCATCCTGCATGGCGGCTATGCCAAGGGCTGGCTCGCCGGCACGTCGGAGGAAGCGAGCCTGACCCGGCACGAGGCCATGCTGACCCTGATCCGCCAGGGATGGGGACGGGAATCGCCAGCCTACCGGCAGATGTTCACCTCAATGTTCATTCCGGGCGGCACGCTGGAGGAGAGTGCCTCCTTCAACGAGACCGAACGGCTTTCGACCTCGCCCGGGATCGCGGCGCGCATCTTCGATGTCCTGGCGCGGCTCGACGTGACCGCGGAGACCGCGCGCATCGTCGCGCCGACACTGGTCACCCATTGCCGCGACGACCGCGCGGTGCCGCTCAAGGCGGGCCGCAAGATGGCCTCGCTCATTCCGGGCGCGCGGCTGGAAACGCTCGCCTCCTCCAACCATGTGCTGCTGGAGCACGAACCCGCCTTTCCGCGCTGGCTCTCTCTCATCCGCACTTTCGTACGCGAGACGCCACCCGGTGGGTAGAGGCGCGCTTGCCCGCGGTCGTCAATGGCTATACATTGGCGATACATTTCAGCCTGGATGACGAGGAAGGCGAGACATGAAGGCTAGGATCGCGCGCTGGGGCAATTCGCTGGCGCTGCGCATTCCGGCGCGACTGGCGGAGGAGATCGACCTGCGCGAGGACAGCGCGGTCGAGATCGTGGCCGAGCGCGGGCGGCTTGTCATGCGCCCGGCGGCCCGGCGTTACGACATTCGCGCCCTGGCGCAGGATATCAATGCGGAAAACAGGCATGAGGAAAGCGATTTCGGGCCGTCGCGGGGTCGTGAAGCCTGGTGAACGGCGCTATCTGCCGGACCGCGGGCACCTTGTCTGGCTGACATTCGACTCTGTCGCGGGGCGCGAACAGTCGGGCCGCAGGCCGGCGCTGGTGCTTTCGCCCGCGATCTATAACGGACGGTCGGGACTGGCCGTCTGCTGCCCGGTCACGAGCCGCGTCAAGTCGTATCCCTTCGAGGTCGGGATCGATATGGCCGGCATCTCCGGCGTGGTTCTCGCCGATCAGGTCCGCACCCTCGACTGGCGCAGCCGTGCTGCCGAGTATGCGGGGCAGGCGAGCGCGGCGACGCTTTCGGAGGTGCAGGCGCGCCTGCGCGCGCTGCTGTTCGACTGATGGAGCGGCCCGTATGAGCATCTGGGGCAAGGTGATCGGCGCGGCCGCCGGGATGGCGCTGCACGGGCCGCTCGGCGCGCTGATCGGCGGGCTGGCCGG
>JAHCJQ010000006.1 GCA_026126215.1 Alphaproteobacteria bacterium | reverse complement strand
AGGTCGGGCGAGATGATGGCCGTGGTATCGGTCGAGACGCGGATCTCCCGCGCCGTCTGGATCGCCATCAGCACCGCCAGCCCCAGGGCGGTGACGACGACCAGGCCCGCCCATCGGTGGCAGACACCGACCAGGCGGGCGATAGCCTCCGCAATCATGTTTGTTCCTGACTATTCCCGGGGCTCGTTCTCAACTCTCTCTATAGGCGATCAGGATCAGCCCTACCATGCAAAAACAGACCGGCCAGATCCAGCCGGGAAGCCTGTTGTCGGGTGCGGGCAGCCGCAATTCCAGCCAGCGGGCCCACCCGGACGCCATGCCGAAAACCGCCAGCGGCAGGTGTGTGATCTCAATGAGGAGCAGTTCCTTGACATTGTCGATGGCATGGGCGTGGGTCAGCAGCATCATAGCGCCAAAAGCGCAGATCAACGGGAAAATGTACTGTGCCCACGGTCTTGTGAGCCGGCCGGTCCGCACGCTCCATTCGAAGGCGGAGAAGCCGGTGATCAGCACCATGAAAAGCTTGTGCTGCACATATTCCGGGTCGCGCAGCGATTCGGCCAGGGTGAACTGGCCGAAAGGCCAACCCTCCGCTTCCGAGCGGACGAACAGGAACGCGGCAAGCAGCAGGAAAAGCAGCGGCCAATGCCGTGCCCAGGGCGCCCTTCCGGTCTTCTCCAGCAGCGCCATCAGGCCGATTGCCAGCACGATGATGCCGGCCCAATGGTGATTGTATTCCGACCAGGCGATGTCATGGGCGTTGCGTGGGACCGGCACCCCCGAGCCCGGCACGTAGGCCCGCGGCCGCTCGTCCACCGGCGCGCCGGCGCGGACGGCGTCGAGCTTGCCTTGAAGTTCGGATATGGCAAGTTGGTTGCGGTCGGGGCTCATCAGCGTCGGCCAGCGCGGGGTCATCCGCTCCGCAACTTCGGCGATGGTGGCGCGGTCCTGGGTCAGGTCGACAGCGGGCGGCAGCGAGGTGAGCGACGCCGCCATGAAGAAGATGCTGATGCCCACCCCAAGTTCCACTTCGGCGAAGCGCCGCAGGCGGATGAAGGGCGTGGCGGGATCACGGCGCAGGCGCTCCACCAGAAAGAAGTTGGCGGCACCGAGACACAGGATGCAGACAAAGATGAAGATCTTGGTCGTCAGCATCGCCCCATAGGCCGTGCCGATCATCGCCTCGGGTTCAAGCCCGCCGGTATAGGGAACGGTCATGGCGATGCCGGCGGCCAGCAGGATGCCGACCCCCGCCATCGAGATCAGCGAATAGCGACGGCCGATAATCCGCGCCAGATGGCCGTCCCTCGCATGGTGGAGCGCCACGAGGAAAGCCGGGATGCCGCCGATCCAGATCGCCGCGCCGGCCTGGTGCAGCAGGCTGGAAACGTAGAGAAACCCGCGCCCGTCGACGCGGCCCACCGAATGCGAGGTGAGGGCCGAGCCGACCAGCACGGCGACGGCGGCGAGCACGAGCGTCACCCTGCGGCTGTCCTCGAGCGGCACGCGGCAGAGCAGTCCGAGCGCGAGCGCTGCCGCGATCTTGATCAGGCTGGCATTGACGAAATTCGCTCCGACCAGGTCGAGCCAGCCCAGACTTGCGGTGCCCATGACGACCAGCGACTTGAGCAGCATGTTCACCAGCGCAACCAGGACGAGGCCGAAAGCGCAGGCCATGGTAATGCGCCGGGCACCGCGTTCGATTTGTCCGAAAGCCGCGCCGAGTTCGGCGCGCAGCGGCAGGGCCAAGGCCAGCAGGACGCAGGTGCCCCCCAGTGCCACCGATTGCAGGGTTGTCGCCGCGCCATGCAGCAGGATGGAGACGAAGCCGAAGATATCGACCAGAAGTTCCATGCCGGCGGGACCTCGCTTCAGCGCCCGACGCGGAAGGGGATGTCCCCACGCGTCACATGCCCGTCGACGGCAAGAACCTGCCAGCGCAGGCGGTAGCGCCCGGGCGGCAGGGCCGGGGCGCGCGCGATGACGCGGTTTGGCGCACCACTCTCGCTCAGTTGCGGGACGACGGTTTCACGGTCTTCCTCGTTGAGGATGACGAGCTTCGAGCGTCGGTGGTCGATCCGACTGTTGTAGGTCAGGCGGATGTCGAAGCCTGAGGCGGACACCGTGGCACCGGGCGTTGGTTCGGCCACGGTGACCAGCGCATGTGCGGTCAGGGGTGCGGGCGGAAGGGTGGCGGCGAGCGCCAGGGGAGCGAGCCGCAGCAGGGCGCGGCGCGACAGAAGATACCGACGAAGCATGACGAAAGATCGATCCCCGAACGATGATGGCCCCGAAACCGGGTCCGCGCCGCCCCCGGCCGGACCGGAAATCTATAACAGCGCACCGGCCGCCCGCCAAGGATGGCGCCCACGGGTGGGACAATTGAGCGCGGTCAGTTGCCCGGCTTCACCAGTCGCAGACGCTGGATGAAGTCCCGCACGTTTCCGCCACCTGCCTGGGTGGTCTGCACGAAGGCATCCCGCAGGAGCACCGAAAGGCTCAGGCCCTCGACCACGATGTCGTAGATGCGGTAGCGCCCGTCGGACCGCCGCAGCCGCCATTCGACGCGGAAAGGGCGCTCGGGATTGGGCCTAAGGAAGATTTCGGAGTGGACCGAGGCGCTTTCGCCATCCTCCTGGCGCGTCGCCCGCAGGCTCAGCCGTTCGACCGGATACTCCTCGATTCCGGCAGCGAAAGTCTGTACCACGAGATCCTCGAAAGCGGCCAGATAGTCCAGCCGTTCCTCCTCGCTTGCCTGCCGCCAGAAACGCCCGAGCATGAAGCGGCCCATGCCCGGCAGGTCGAAACTCTCGTGCAGGAGCTGGCGGACCGCCCGCTCGCGCGCTGCCGAATCCACCGCAGCGACGAGGCCGGGCAGCGCCCGGTCCGCGAGATCGGCGATGGCCCGTTCTGCCTCACCGACACCTGCCCCTGCCCGAGCCGGAGGCGATGGCGCAAACATGGCGAGGGCGAGCAGGAGCGCCACGAGCCGCCCGAGCAGGCGTGCGCCAGGAGTTGCCAGGACGTCTGCCATGCGCCGATGCTGCCGGTCGCGCCGCCTGCCGTCAACCGGGCGATGCTCATCCAAACGGCAGATAGGGACCAAAGACCCAGACGGATAGGACGCCGCTTGCGAACGAGAGCAGGCCGAGGCAGGCGAGCAGGGCCATGCGGCCCCAGTCGTGGCGGTATCGCATCGGCAGCGCGATGATCTGGCCGGCGAGCTCCCGCGCACCCGCCACGACATGGCGCCGGCCAACTTTCCCTACGCCGTCCGCATAGGCGGCGAACAGGGCCTTGTCGGCAATCAGATGAATGACGCGCGGCACGCCCCGGCTGAGACGGGCGAGCAGGCGCAGCGCGCCACCGGTGAATATCTCCACTTTGCCGTCGGCCAGTTCGCTGGCGCAGGCGAGACGATGGCGCACGTAGCGTGGCACCAGACGCAGGGAGATCGGCCGCGTCTCGAACGAGAAGCTGACCCGCTGGCCGGCCGGGCGCAATGTCGATTGCGCCAGGATGCGGTCGAGTTCCGGCTGGCCAAGCAGGATCACCTGCAGCAGCCGGTCGCCCTTCAACTCGAGATTCCCGAGCAGGCGCAACGTCTCGATCGCATCGTCGTCGAGCGCCTGCGCCTCGTCGACGATAAGGACAGTGCGGCGCTCGCGCAGCCGCTCCTGGCGCAGGTAATCCTCTATGGCGAAGGTCGCATCGCCGCCTTGCTCCGTCGCGATGCCGAGCGCGCGGCAGATCGCCGACGGCAGCCAGTTGCCTTCATGCACCGGCGGAGCGAGGTAGCAGACATTGACCCGCCCGCCCAGATGCTCCGCCAGCATGCGGGCGATCATGGTCTTGCCGGTGCCGATCTCGCCCACGACCTTGAGCAGGCCATCGCCGCGCCCAAGTGCGAAGTCAATCGCCTGCAGGATCGCCGCATGGTCCCCTTCGCCGAAGAACATGCGCGGTTCCTGGGTCAGTCGGAACGGATATTCCAGCAGGCCGAAATGCGCGAGGATCGGCATGGTCAGCGTCGCGGCCCGACCAGGACCTCGACGCGCTGGCGCATCTCCGCCAGTGTGGCCGGCAGGGGCACGCGCCAGCCATCCGCATCGAGCACCAGGCGCTGCGCCTCGAGATAGGCCGGGATTGCCTGCGCACCTTGTCCTGCCCGGTCGAGCAGGATGGCCAGGAAGGCGCGGAAGGCGGGATTGGCAGGCTGGCGCTCCGCCGCACGCCGCATGTTGCCGATGGCCGCTGGCAGATCGCCGAGCGCCGCCTGGACCAGGGCGATCTGCGCCTCGATCTGCGGCGCGTTGGGCGCTGCCTGCTCGGCGCGCTCGAGCAGCGACAGCACGTCCCGAAGGCGGCGCGCCGCTTCGCCCTGCGGGCGCTCCGCCGGCGGCGGCGGACGATGGCGCCGCTGCAGGTTCTGCTGGTGCAGGCGGACCGCGACCTGCATGCCGCCATCGGGCAGCACCTGGCGCAGCGTCGCCAAGCTCTCGCCGCGCACGGTCGGGATCGAACGCGCGGCGGCGGCGGCAGATCCGCCGGTGAAGGAGACTTGCGGCTTCCAGCCCCCGGTAGATGGAACGCCGCCCGTCGGAGAGCCGGCAGGCCGTTCGCCGGCAGGCGGCTTCGGTGCCGTCACAACCGGGTCTCTCGCCGATTGGGGGTCCGGCCGCCGTGGCGGCACGGCGAGGGCAACCGGCCGCACCGGGGCGGCGGCGGGGCGCGGCGTGACCGGGGCCGGGCGCGCCGCCACCGGCGGCGGCGCATGCGGCGGCTCGTCGATCTGCGCCGGCGCCGCATGGCGCGGCCGGACCGGCACTTCGATCGGTGCCGGCAGGGCGGCCAGCGCGGGCATGGCCAGCGACTCGGCGCGCGGTGGCTCGGGAGCAGTCAGGCGCAGGCTTGCCGGGGCCGGCAGCGCCGACCGCAGGATCGGCGGCACCAGCGTCGCGGGCGCGGCCTGGCCGGTCAGGATACCCGTCGCCCCGCCGAGGGCCGGCAGGGCCAAGCCCAACGCCAACAGCGCATGGGTCGGCAGTTCCGGCAGCACGCGCCGCGCCGGGGGCCGCCGACCGGCCGCCACGCGGTTCGCACGGCCCAGTGCCGCAATCAGGACGCTCATGGATTCGTCGCCGCCACTGCCGTTGCCAGCCGCCGGGTCGCCGGAGAAGCGCGAGGCAAGCGCGCCGCCCGGACGGTCGCCCGGCCTACGACAGGATGCGGGAGGCTTCGGTAACGGGCACTTCACATTGCAGTGCGCCGTCCGACTGAACGGGATCGGGCGATCAAGTCACCGTGATCGGCCGCTCGAGTCGATGGACAGTCCCATCGTCGTCGGTCCAGGCGAAGGTCAGGACGCCGCTCTCCTCAGCCCGCATGTGGAACGAGATATAGGGGTTCGCGGCCACCGCCGGTTCGAGCTGCGCCTCGAAGACCAGCGAGGCACCGAAATGGCAGGTGAAGCGGTTGAGGATCCGGCGCCGGACCAGCCGGCCATCGGCATCGCGGCGCTGTCCGCTCTCCATCGGATGCGAGACGACCGTCCTGATCTCGAAGACCTCGCCCTTGCGCAGCCGTTCCGGCAGGCGCACGCGGGGATTGATGCCCGACGACATGCCTCCCTCCCTCAACCCGAGCCGGTGCAGCCGCCGACCGTCACCTGGACGGACTTCTCGGCGATCCACAGGCTGCCGTCGCTCATCTCCGCCACGGCAAAGACGGTCTGGCTGTCGAGCAGGCGGATCCGCACCTGCACCTCCGCCTTGCCGCCAAGCGGGGTGAAGGTGAAGGACGCTGCCAGCGCCTGCGGATTGCGCTCGGCAACCAGGTGCAGCCGGCGCACGTGATCCCCGGCTGTCATCGGACTGTCGACCGAGAGGGTAACGGGCACCAGGTTGCCATTCTCGACGATCTCAGCCACGCCCAGCCGGATCCGGCCGGCCTTGGCCTTGCCCTGCGTCAGACGCTCGAGCAGACGGCGCGCCTCTGCCGGCGCGGCCTGCGCCGGCCCCGCCAGCATGCGCGCGGCAGCCAGCGCGACGGCGGCACCGCCGGCCATGACCAGAAGTCGCCGCCGGGATGGCCGCCTCGCGAGATCGGGTTTCGGATTCATGGCCGACAATCTAGGGCCCCGGACCGGCAGCGGCAATGCCTGGATACCGATCTACAATGTGCAACTGGAAAACCCGGGCGCTGACATCTAGGATCGTGGCTTCAGCCATGACGGCCGGGGGCGTCACGATGGAAAGGCTGAAACTCAACTATCCCGTATTCGGCACTTCGGCGGCCATCATCATTGCGTTTGTTGCTCTCGGGGTGCTGGCACCGGAGCGCGCGGCGCGGGCCTTCGGGCTCCTGCAATCGGAGGTGCTGCGCGGCTTCGGCTGGTTCTACATCCTCGCCGTGGCGATCTTCCTGGTCGCCATGCTGGCGATCGGCTTCAGCCGTTTCGGCCGCCTGCGGCTCGGTCCGGACGATGCTGAGCCGGATTTCCCCTATCTGACATGGATCGCCATGCTCTTTGCGGCGGGCATGGGGATCGGGCTGATGTTCTTCGCCGTCGGCGAGCCGATGACCCATTTCGCCTCGCCCCCCGAGGCGGTGCCCCGATCCATCGCCGCGCAGCGCGAGGCCATGCTGGTGACGTTCTTTCACTGGGGCATCCATGCCTGGGCAATCTATGCCGTGGTCGGACTGTCGCTCGCCTATTTCGGCTACCGCTACAACCTGCCTCTCACCATCCGCTCGGGCCTCTACCCCTTCCTCAAGGACCGCATCAACGGCTGGATCGGGCATGCGGTCGATATCTTCGCCATCGTCGGTACTGTCTTCGGCATCGCGACCTCGCTCGGCTTCGGCGTCCTGCAGATCAATTCCGGCCTCGAACACCTTGTCGGCCTGCCCGTCTCGCCGGCGATGCAGGTTGGCCTGATCGCGCTCATCACCGCCATCGCCACGCTTTCCGTCGTCACCGGTCTTGACCGCGGCGTGCGGCGCCTCAGCGAACTGAACCTGATGCTCGCGGTACTGCTCATGCTCTTCGTGCTGCTTGCCGGACCGACATCACTGCTGCTCAAGACCTTCGTGCAGAATATCGGCCTCTACCTGGACAAGTTCCTGCTCAAGACCTTCAACATCTATGCCTACGAGCCGAGAAGCTGGATCGATGGCTGGACCCTTTTCTACTGGGCCTGGTGGATTTCCTGGTCGCCCTTCGTCGGCATGTTCATCGCGCGCATCTCGCGCGGGCGAACGGTGCGCGAGTTCGTGGTGGCGGTGCTCTTCATTCCGGTCGGCTTCACGTTTCTGTGGATGACGGTGTTCGGCAATGCAGCCATCCATATCGACACGCAGGTCGCGGGAGGTGAACTCGCAAGGGCGGTCGCCGCCGACATGTCTGTCGCCCTGTTCCGATTTCTGGAGTATCTGCCGCTCAGCGCCATCACCTCGACCATCGCGGTGGCGCTGGTCAGCGTCTTCTTCATCACCTCTTCCGACTCGGGCTCGCTGGTTGTCGATACAATCGCGGCCGGCGGCGAGACCGAGACCTGGGCGCTGCAACGCGTTTTCTGGTGCGTGCTGGAAGGCGTGGTCGCGGCGGTCCTGCTGCTGGCAGGCGGACTTTCCGCGCTGCAGACCGTGACCATCGCCAGCGCCCTTCCCTTCGCCTTCGTCATGCTCGCCCTCTGCTGGGGTCTCTATCGCGGCATGCAGGCGGACCTCGCGAGCGCGACGAGCGCGCAGGCGAGCCCGGCGGCCGCCGCGATCGGCCTGCCATGGCAGCGCCGCCTCGGCCTGATGCTGCGCACCCCGCGCGAGAACGACCTGCGGCGCTTCATGGCCGAGATCGCGCGCCCGGCGCTGCAATCGGTCGCCGACGAACTGGCCAGGCGCGGTCGCGCGGCGCGCATCGAAACCGACGAAGGGAGCGGTGCGGTCAGCCTGGTCGCCCCGGCGGAAGGCGTGCGGGACTTCATCTATGGCGTCGCCGCGGCGAGACGGCGGCTTCCGGTCTTCTCGACCCTCGATGCCGCGCGGGACCAGTCGCGCTTCGAGGCCCGCACCTTCTTCAGCGACGGCCGGCGCGGCTACGACGTGATGGGTCTCTCGCGGGATGAACTGATCGCCGACATCCTGGCCCAGATCGAGCGCTACCAGGCGCAGCTCGCAGCTCCCGGGGCCGCCCTCTACGCAAGCGCGCCGGAACATTCCGGCTGATTGCAACCGCTCTCAGCCTGATGCGAGCAGCGCCGGCGCCATCGAGGCGACCAGGAGCAAGGCCATCGCGACGTTGAAGACGGCGATGCGCCGCCCCTTGGCCAGCATGCCGCGCAGCGCGCTGCCCGACACGACCCAGACGCCGAGCGAGGGCAGGTTGACCATGGCGAAAACGGCGATGAGCAGCAGCAGGCTCGCCATGAACTGTTCAGGGCGCGTGTAGCTGACGGTGACGATCAGCGAGACCGCCCAGGCCTTGGGATTGACGATCTGCAAGAGCGCCGCCTCGAGGAACGTGATCGGCCGCGCCGCCCCGGGGTCCGCGGCGGCGCCGGCCGAGCGGCTGCGCGCGATGCGGAGCGCGAGCCAGAGCACGTAGAGCCCGCAACCGAGGCGGAGGAAGAAGTGCAGCTCAGGATGGCGCTGCAGCAGCGCGCCGAGGCCGAGCCCGACACAGAAGAGAATGGTCAGAAACCCGCTGGAAATGCCAAGCAGCAGCGGCAGCGAGCGCCGGAAGCCGAAGTTCGCGCCCGAGGCCAGCAGCAGGAAATTGCCCGGCCCGGGGGAAATCGACATGACGAAAGCGAAGCCCGTCAGGGCGGCGAGCATCTCCACGTTCATCGTCCACTCCCGCAATCACGAAACGATCGCAGGATGACAGGACGGGGCGGAACTGGCTTTGCTCCGGCGTCTCCAAGGATTGTCCGGCAATCCGGCGCGGTCTACCGCGCCTGCGCCATGCGGGTCTCGATGTCGAACTGGTCGGCGACCTTGGCGTCCTGGTCGAGCATGGCCTGGCTGTCGAGCGCGGCGAGGTCGAGCACGCCCATCTTCTCGTAGGCATCGCGCACGCGCTTGCCCCAGAGACCGATATCCTTCACCGTCGGCACGATGCGGCTGAACAGGCGGCCGCGGAAATGCCGCATCGCATCGGAATCGCGGGAATATTCCAGGCATTCCTTGACCGGAAGGCCGACCGCGCCCCAGACCTCCTCGGCGAGCAGGCGGTCGCGCATCAGGTAGCAGGCCTCGACCACGAATTCCTCGCGCTCGGCCCGCTCGTGCTCGGTGAGGTGCGGATAATAGTCGCGCAGGGCCAGCCGGCCGAAGGCGACATGGCGCGCCTCGTCCTGCATGACATAGGCGTTGACCGAGGCCGCCAGCCGGTTCTGCGACACGTCGCGGATGCGCTGGAAGGCGGCGAGCGCCAGCCCCTCGATCAGGATCTGCATGCCGAGATAGGTGAAGTCCCAGCGGCTGTCGGAGATGATGTTGTCGAGCAGCGCCTTCAGATGCGGATTGATCGGATAGGCCAGCTCGAACTTCTCGTGCAGCAGGCGCGAATAGGCCTCGACATGGCGCGCCTCGTCGATCACCTGGGTCGCGGCATAGAACTTCGCGTCCATGTCCGGCACCTGTTGCACGATCTTCGCGGTGCAGACGAGCGCCCCCTGCTCCCCATGCAGGAACTGCGAGATCTGCCAGGCCTGGCCATGACGGCGAACCTGGACCTTCTCCTTTTCGGTCAGCTTCTCCCAGACCCGCGAGCCGAAGATCGGCACCGCCTGGTCGGGCATCAGCATGGGATTCTCCGGATCGAGATCGAGCGACCAGTCGATGCGGTCGCTGGCGTCCCATTGCTGCTTCTTGCCCTTGTCGTACAGATTGAGGAGGGCATCCCGGCCATCCTCGTATTCCCAGACCAGCGTGGTCGAGGTCTCGCCATTGACGGTCCATTCCGTCTGGTCCACCGGCAGGGTATAGCGGAGCTGCGTCGACATCGTTCCTCCCAAGGGTCTTTCGCCCGTTCGTTGAGCGATTATAGGCACGCCGACACCCGCTCGGCCATCCTCCATGCGAATTTTTCCATGTACCTCAATTATTTAGCTAAGTGGCTTGTTGACGCTACGTAATTCCTGTCGGGACGCGGCGTCGCGCTGATGCAGCGAAATGGAAATGTTGACTCGTCATATATCGGTTCAATATAGAATGCGATGTATTCGTCATTACGGGGGCCCCGCCGATGGACGTCCGCACGCTGTGCCTTGGCCTGCTCACGCGCTCGGAAGCCTCCGGCTACGAGATAAAGAAGGCGTTCCAGAGCGGCCTCAGCCATTTCTACGATGCGAGCTTCGGTTCGATCTATCCGGCGCTCTCGCGGCTGACCGAGGAGGGCCTCGTCACCTGCAAGGAAGAGCCGCAGGACAAGCGTCCGGACAAGAAAGTCTACCGCATCACCCCCGCTGGCCGGCTTGCCTTCATCGACGCGCTCGGCCGTCCGCCGGGACATGACCGCATCCGCTCCGACTTCCTGGCGACGATCCTCTTCGCCGACCTGCTCTCGCCGCGCCAGATCGCCGGACTGATCGACGGCCGCCTGGCGGAGACGCGCAGCCTTCTGGCCGAACTGCGCGCGCAGGCAAAGGAAGAGGCGCGCGCCGCGGGCGACCGCTTCGTCATCGCCTACGGCATCGCTGTTCTGGAGGCCGAGGTGAACTTTCTCGAAGAGCGCCGGCATGTGATCGAGGGCGCGGCGCTGCTGGGCCGCGCGCCTGGCTCGGCCGCCGCCGACTGAACGAACCGGACCCGGAGTATCGTCATGAACCGCTCGTATCTCATCGCCGGCCTGCTCGCCATCGGTCTCGGCGCCTATGTGGCGCTCACCTTCAATATTGTCGGCGCCGATGGCCGCGGCGGCGAGGATGGCCCGGCCCAGCCCGCCGCCGGCGCGACCGCCGCGCGCGAAGAGGCCGTCATCGCCGTGCGCGTCCTCGACTCGAAAGCCGAACGGCGCGAACGGGAGATCGTCGTGCGCGGACGCACGGCGGTGGAACGCAAGGTCGAAATCAAGTCGGAAGTGCAGGCGCGCGTCGTCGAACTGCCGGCGCCCAAAGGCAGCGTGGTCAAGAAGGGCCAGGTCATCGCCCGCCTTGCCCTGGATGACCGCAAGGAACGGCTGGAAGAAGCAAAGGCGATGATGCGCCTGCGCGAGGTCGAGTTGCGCGCAGGCCAGGAGCTGGCCGCCAAGGGCTACCGTCCCGCCAATCGCCTCAAGGAGAACGAGGCGCTCTACGATGCGGCGCGCGCCATGGTGGCGCGCATGGAAATGGAAATCTCCAAGACCGAGATCGTCGCGCCATTCGACGCGGTGGTGGAGGAGCGCGCGGCGGAGATCGGCGCTTTCCTCAAGGTCGGCGATCCATTGGCCACCCTGGTGGCGCGCGATCCCTTCCTCGTCATCGGGCAGGTCTCCGAACGCGACATATCCGAGGTGAAGCTCGGCAACGAGGGGCGCGCGGTGCTTGCCACGGGCGAGGAAGTGAAGGGCCGCGTCCGCTTCATCGCCACCACGGCCGAACCGGCGACGCGAACCTTCCGGGTCGAACTGGAGGTGCCGAACCGCGATGGCACTCTGCGCGATGGCATCACCGCCGAAATGCGCCTGCCGGTGCGGTCGGTCATGGCCCACCGCCTTTCGCCGCAGGCATTGACCCTCAACGACAAGGGCCAGGTCGGACTGCGGATCGTGGATGAAAGCGGACGGGTCCAGTTCCGCGAGGCGGAAATTCTCTCGGAGGGTCTGGACGGCGTCTGGCTGTCCGGCCTGCCCGAACGGATCCGCGTCATCGTGGTTGGCCAGGATTTCGTCAAGGAAGGCCAGACCGTGAAGGCGGTTCCAGTCGGGCAGCCGGAAAGCTGACCGGCCGAGCAATACCGGGGCAGACAGGTAAACATCATGCAAGCCATCATCTACGCGGCCCTCGACCGTTCCCGCACAGTGCTCGCCGCGCTGGTGATGATTCTGGTCGCCGGCACGATCGCCTATCAGCAGATTCCGAAGGAATCGCAGCCTGACATCGACATTCCGATCATCTATGTCTCCGTGACCCTCGAAGGCATCTCGCCGGAAGATGGAGAGCGCCTGCTCGTCCGCCCGCTGGAGACCAAGCTCAAGACCGTCGAGGGACTGAAGGAGATGCGGGCGACCACCGTGGAGGGTCAGGCCTCGATCATTCTCGAATTCGAGGCCGGCTTCGATGCGGACAAGGCCCTGCGCGACGTGCGCGACAAGGTCGATCAGGGCAAGAAGGACCTGCCCGGCGATGCCGACGAGCCGGTGGTGCAGTCGGTCAATGTGGGCCTCTTCCCCGTTCTTATCGTAACCCTGTCCGGCAACCTGCCGGAACGCACCCTGACGCGGCTCGCCCGCGACCTGAAGGACCGGCTGGAAGGGCTGCCCGGCGTGCTTGAGGCTCAGCTCGTGGGCAAGCGCGAGGAGTTGCTCGAGGTCATCGTCGATCCGAAGAAGCTCGAGAATTACCGCGTCTCGCAGACGGAACTGATCAACGCGGTGACCCTGAACAACCGCCTGGTGGCGGCCGGCGCCATCGACACCGGACAGGGCCGCTTCTCGGTCAAGGTGCCGGGCCTGTTCGAGACGGCGCGCGACGTCCTCGACCTGCCGATCAAGGTCTCGGCCGAAGGCGTGGTGACGCTTGGCGACATCACCACCATCCGCAGCACCTTCAAGGACCCGACGTCGTTCGCGCGGCTGAACGGCCAGCCGGCCATCGCGCTGGAGATCAAGAAGCGGATCGGCGAGAACGTCATCCTCACCATCGAGGACGTGCAGCGCACGGTCGAGCTTGAGAAGGCGCGCTGGCCGGAGGGGGTGGAGGTGACCTTCACCCAGGATGCCTCGAAAGACATCCGCGACATGCTGAGCGATCTCGGCAACAACCTGCTCTCGGCCATCGTCATGGTCATGATCGTGGTGGTGGCCTCGCTCGGCCTGCGCTCCGGCGCGCTGGTCGGCATCGCCATCCCCGCCTCGTTCCTGATGGGCATCCTGGTCCTGGCCGGCATGGGACTGACGGTGAACATCGTCGTCCTGTTCAGCCTGATCCTCGCCGCCGGCAACGTGGTGGACGGCGCCATCGTCGTCACGGAATATGCGGAACGCCGCATGACCGAAGGCATCCCCAAGCGCGAGGCCTATGCCATGGCGGCGAGCCGCATGTCATGGCCGATCATTGCCTCCATCGCGACCCAGGCCTGCGCCTTCATGCCGCTGCTCTTCTGGCCGGGCGTCGTCGGCGAGTTCATGAAATACCTGCCGCTTACCCAGGTGATCACGCTCACCGCCTCGTTGATCGTGGCACTGATCTTCGTCACCGTGCTCGGATCCTATTTCGGCAAGCCGGCCGCCGCCGATGCCGCCAGCGCGCGCGAGGTCGAGGTGGCGGAGCGAGGCGACCTTCGCGAGCTGGGTGGCTTCCTTGGCTCATACGCGCGCGTCCTGTCACTACTGGTCCGCCACCCGGCCAAGGTGACGATCGCCACCATCCTGATCCTGGTCGGCGTGCAGGGCTATTACGCGACCCATGGCAACGGTGTCGAATTCTTCCCCGATGTCGATCCGCCCCAGGCGCTGATCTATGTCCATGCGCGCGGCAACCTCTCGATCCAGGAGAAGGACGCGCTCGTGCGCGAGGTGGAGCAGCGCGTGATAGGCCATCGCGGCATCCGCACGGTCTATACGCGCACCGGCGGCCGCACCCAGGGCTCGGAGGAGACCGAGGACACGATCGGCGTCATCCGCATGGAGTTCGAGGACTGGAAGTCCCGGCCGCCGGCCAAGGAAATCCTGCGCCAGCTTCGCGAGAAGACCGCAGACCTGGCCGGCATCTCGGTCGAGACGCGCATCCCCGAAGCCGGCCCGCCGACCGGCAAGGCCGTCCAGATCCAGCTTGCCAGTCACTTCCCGGATCTTCTTCCCGAGGCCGTCGCCCGGGTGCGCGCCCGCTTCGACGCGACGGAAGGACTGATCGACGTGGAGGATACCCGCCCGCAGCCGGGCATCGAATGGCAGGTCAAGGTCGACCGGGCCCAGGCAGGGCGGTTCGGCACCGATGTCGCCTCTGTCGGCGCGGTGGTGCAGCTCGTGACCACCGGCATCAAGGTCGGCGAGTATCGGCCCGACGGCGTTGACGAGGAGGTCGATATCCGCGTCCGCTTCCCCGTCGACGAGCGCGGCATTTCGCAGATCGACAACCTCCGCGTCGAGACACCGAAGGGCTCGGTCCCGATCTCCAATTTCATCACCCGCACGCCGCAGCAGAAGGTGGGCTCGATCAACCGCTTCGACGGGCGTCGGGTCATGCTGGTGCGGGCCAATGTCGAGGACGGCGTCCTGCCGGACGACAAGGTGCGCGAACTCAGGCAATGGCTGCAAAGCGAGGCCGGCCTCGATCCGCGCATCGACTGGCGTTTCCGCGGCAAGGACGAGGAACAGCAGAAGGCTGCCGACTTCCTCGGCAAGGCGTTCCTGCTCGCGATGTTCCTGATGGCGATCGTGCTGGTGACCCAGTTCAACAGCTTCTACCACGCCTTCCTGATCCTGACTTCGGTGGTGCTCTCCACCATCGGCGTCGTGCTGGGCCTGATCGTCACGGGTCAGACTTTCGGCATCGTCATGACCGGCATCGGCATCATCGCGCTCGCCGGCATCGTGGTTAACAACAATATCGTGCTCATCGACGCCTATGCGGAGCTGCGCCAGCGCGGCCTGCTGCCGATCGAAGCGGCCGTGCGGACGGGCGTGCAGCGCCTCCGCCCGGTATTCCTTACCGCGATCGTTTCGGTGCTGGGCCTCCTGCCCATGGTCTTCCGCGTCAATGTGGATTTCTTCGGGCAGGAAATCTCGATCGGCGCGCCGGCGACGCAATGGTGGGTGCAGATTTCCACTGCCATCGCCTTTGGTCTCGGCTTCGCTACGGTGCTGACCCTGGTGATTACGCCATCACTGCTGGTGCTGGGGGAGAATTTCGGCTTCGGCGCCAGGCGGCTGTTTCGCCGCATACTGCGCCGGCAGCCCGAACCACAGCCGGCAGAATAGGCGTAAGCGGCGCCCCGATCGTCAGTGCAGGTGGCGCGTGGCCGCCTCGTCTTCGACGGCCGGCGCCTGCGGCGGGGGCGCGTCTTCTTCCGGCAAGGCGCGGTCGCGCTCCTGATGGCGGATGTAGGACCGATAGGCTAGCGGCAGGCTCAGCAGATAAAGGACGCCGAAACCGAAGAGAGTGTACCAGGGGAAACTGATGAGCAGGCCCGCCGTCAGCGCCACGCCAAGCAGGATGAGAAGACCTGCTTCGCGACGGATGCGGAGCTTCTTGAAGGAATAGCTCGGCAGGCGGCTCACCATCAGCGCGGCGACGAAGATCAGCCAGAGCGCATTGAGCGGGGCGAGACGCCAGAGGGTATCGCCAGCCTCGAAGCTCAGGATGATGAAGAGCATGGCAAGGCCCGCCGCGGCCGGCGAGGAGACGCCGGTGAAGAAATGCGCCGTCCAGGCCGGCCGGGAATGATCGTCCACCATGGTGTTGAAGCGCGCCAGTCGGAGCGCGCAGCAGACCGCGTAAGCCACCACCGCCATCCAGCCCAGGCCGCCCATGTCGGACAGGCTCCATTGATAGAGCAGGAAGGCGGGCGCGACGCCGAAACAGACGAAATCCGAGAGCGAATCGAGTTCCGCGCCGAAGCGCGACGTCCCCTTGAGCAGGCGCGCCATGCGCCCGTCCAGCCCATCGATCACGGCCGCGACCAGGATCAGCGTCACCGCCGTCTGGAAGTGGCCCTGCAGGGCAAAGCGCATCGAGGTAAGGCCGGCGCAGAGCGCCAGCACGGTGAGGCTGTTGGGAATCAGGCTTCGGATCGGAAGCCCACGGAAACGCGATCCGGCCGGACCGAACATACTCCTTCTCCCCCGCCGACTCACCGCTCTTCGCCCTGGCGCGGCGGCTCGTTTGAGAGCGCGTCGGCGATCACCGTCTCGCCGCCCAGCACGCTCTGCCCGACCGCCACCAGCGGCGCCATGCCCTCGTCCAGATAGACGTCGCAGCGGCTGCCGAAGCGGATCAGGCCGAAACGCTCGCCGGCGCGGGTGCGCTGCCCTTCCACCAGGTCGCAGACGATGCGGCGCGCCACCAGCCCCGCGATCTGGACGAAGGCGATCTCGCGGCCATCGTCGAGTGCGAGACGCACGGATTGCCGCTCGTTCATGTCCGAGGCCTTGTCGAGGGCGGCATTGAAGAACTTGCCTGGCCGGTAGGCGGCTTTCACCACCTTGCCATCCGCCGGTACCCGGTTCACGTGAACGTTGAAGACGTTGAGAAAGATCGAGATGCGCGGGCGCGGATCGGTGCCCATCTCGAGTTCGGGCGGCGGCACGGCGCGCTCGATCATCTGCACCACGCCATCCCCCGGGCTGACGATCAGGCCCGGCCGGGTCGGCACGATGCGCGGCGGGTCGCGGAAGAAATAGACGCACCAGAGCGTGAGGACCACGCCGACCCAGCCGAGAAAGTCCGAAAGCTGGAACAGAACCAGCGTGACGACGGCAAATATGGCGATGAAACGCCAGCCCTCGCGATGGATGGGCACCAAAACCTTGCGCATCGGGTCCATGGACGGATCCGCTCCTCGAACATTGCAATAGCCGGCCTAATATAGGGAGACAGGTCCGGAAATGCACCCCGCGCGGAGAGCGGACCGGCCCAACTCACGATCACGACGTCGCGGGCGCGTTGCCGGGCGGCGAGGGTGATGCCTGGGCCGCCACCCGAGCCTGCCCCGCCTCCGCCTCCTGCTGGCGCGCCCACATGCCCGCGTACTTCCCGCCCCTTGCCAGCAGTTCGCCATGCCGGCCGCGCTCGACGATCCGTCCGCCTTCGAGCACGATGATCTCGTCCGCATCGACGATGGTCGAAAGGCGGTGGGCGATGATCAGGGTCGTCCGGTTGGCCGCGACCTGGGCGAGTGCCGCCTGGATCTCCTTTTCCGTGTGCGAATCGAGTGCCGAGGTCGCCTCGTCGAAGAGCAGGATGCGCGGTCCCTTGAGAATCGTGCGGGCGATGGCGACGCGCTGCTTCTCGCCGCCCGAAAGCTTGAGCCCGCGCTCGCCCACCATGGTCCGGTATCCGTCAGGAAGCTGCGAGACGAAGCCGTCGATCTGCGCCAGCCGCGCCGCCTCGCGCACCTCCTCCTCGCTCGCATCCGGCCTGCCGTAGCGGATGTTGTAGAGGATGGTGTCGTTGAACAGGACCGTGTCCTGGGGAACGATGCCGATGGCGGCCCGCAGCGAGGACTGGGTCAGCGTCCTGAGATCCTGGCCGTCGATCAGGATGCGCCCGCCAGTAACGTCGTAAAAGCGGAAGAGAAGCCGCGAAATGGTCGACTTGCCGGAACCCGAGGGGCCGACGATCGCCACCTTGGCGCCGGCGCCGACACGAAAGCTCACGCCGTGCAGGATCGCGCGACGGGCATCGTAGCTGAAATCCACTCGCTCGAATTCGATCTCGCCCCGCGTCACGGCAAGCGGCCGCGCATCCGGCGCGTCGCGTACCTCCTCGCGCTCGGCCAGCAGGCCGAACATCCGCTCCATGTCGGTGAGGCTCTGCTTGATCTCGCGATAGACCATGCCGAGAAAGTTGAGCGGCATGTAGAGCTGGACCAGATAGGTGTTGAGCAGAACGAAGTCGCCGATCGTAAGCTCCCCGGACTGGACGCCACGCGCGGCAAGCAGCATGACCACGACGAGGCCGGCGGCGATGATCAGGCCCTGGCCGATATTGAGCAGGCTCAGCGTCTGCTGGCTGATCACGGCCGCACGCTGATAGCGCTCGAGCGAGCCATCATAGCGGCGAGCCTCGTGTGCCTCGTTGCCGAAATACTTGACTGTCTCGAAGTTCAGCAGGCTGTCGATGGCGCGTGTCGATGCCTCCTGCTCGCGCAGGTTCATCTCGCGACGATATTTGATTCGCCACTCGGTGATGGCGAAGGTGTAGACGATATAGAGCGCAATGGTGACGAAAGTGACTGCCGCGAAGTCGAAGCCATAAAAGTGGGCCAGGATGCCGCAGACCAGCCCGATCTCGAGCAGGGTCGGCAGGATGTTGAAGAGCATGAAGCTCAGCAGGAAGTTGATGCCGGCGGTGCCGCGTTCGATGGCGCGGGTGATGCCTCCCGTCTGCCGCTCCAGATGGAAGCGGAGAGAGAGCGCATGCAGGTGGCGGAAAGTGGTGAGTGCCAGTTCGCGCACCGCATGCTGGCCGACGCGGGCAAAGACGGCATCGCGGAGTTCACCAAATGCCTGTGCCAGTACCCGCGCGCCGCCATAGGCGAGGATCGGGATGGCAGGCATCAGCAGCCAGGCGCCCCCCGCGCCCGAGACGCCATCGACCGCCTGTTTGTAGAAATACGGCACCGAGACGTTGCAGAGCTTGGCTAGCGCCAGCAACCCGAGGGCGAACAGAACCCGCGCCTTCAGATCGGTCCTGCCATCGGGCCAGAGATGACGGGCGAGGGTCACCAGCGTGGCAAAGGGCCGTTCGCCGAAATCGGATTTCGCGCCTTCGGCGCGCTCGGAGGGCTTGAGGGAACGCATGGGTTCGGACCGGTCGGGGGGATCGTGCGATGGCTTGCCTGACTGTCGCAGTTTACCCGCTGTTAAGCCCGGCGTGCGGATTATCGCCATCGACGATTGGGGGAGAAACAGCCATGACTGCACAGTGGCCGACAGGCGCCCTTGCCGGCCGGCTGGCAGATGCGGAACGCCGGCTGCACGGCTTTGCCGCCCGCTATCCCCTCCGCTTTCGTTTCCATTGGCGCGATACCAGGTTCGACGCTCGGGCGGACCTGACAGAACGGGGAACCGCCCGGATCCGCCTGCTTGGCGATCTCGGCGTCGTCCCCTTTACCGGCGAGGCGCCGGACCGCCGCCGCCGGCTGCTCGAACTCGCCGCCTGGCGCGAAGGCGGAGGCGATGCCCGCTTCGTCGTCTCTGGCCGCAATCGCCTTGGACTGCTCGCCAGCGGCGAGGCCCGGGGCACCTGCGCAGCCTCGGTGATGGCGGAAGCGGTGCGTCTTGCCCTGGAGGCCGCGCCCTACCTCGAACTGGCGCGGGAGGTACGCGCCGGGTAACGGTCTGATGGCCGTTCAGCGCGAAGCCGGTGCCGGCGGTGGCTCGGGCGTAACCGGCGACTCCGGAATGTCGAAGATCTGGCCCGGATAGATCAGGTCGGGATCACGGATCTGTTCGCGATTGGCGCGGTAGATGACGGTATAAAGCTCGCCCTCGCCATAGGTTCTCCGCGCGATGCGCCAGAGCGAATTACCGGGCTGGACGATGATGCGCCCGCCATCGCGGCGCAATTCCTCGGGCCGGGCATGGCTGAAAGGCACCTCGACCCGGGCGGCCACCCTTCCCGCCTCCTGCACCTGATCGACGCGCAGCGTGTAGATGCCCGGATCGACCAGATCCCGGGGCGTCAGGGTCCAGCGGCCGCGTTCGTCGGCGACCGCCGTGCCGAGCGGCTGGTTGTTCAGATAGATCTGCACCGTCGTGCGCGGGATGGCCCGCCCGGAAAGGATCAGCAGGCCGGCATCGTTGTAATCGACCGTATCGAGATTGAGCCCCTTCGCGGCGCTGACGTCACCTTCGGGAACCGGCGGCTGAAGCAGGCGGCTGGCGCCCTGCCGCGGCGCGAGCACCGCAACCGCGGTCTCCCCGGGATCTGGTTCGCCCGGCGCGCATTTCGGCACGACCAGCGCCACCGCCTCTTGTCCTGGCACCGGCTCGGCGCGACCCTGGACGAGGCCGGCGGCGGTGAGTTCCTGGGCACCCGACGGAAGCGGCAGGTCGGGCACCAGGACCCACTCGCCGCGCTGGTCTGCCGTCACCCGTCCGATCTCACGTTCGCCGAAGCGCACCACCACCACCATGCCGGGCATCGCCTTGCCGGCCAGCACCGCGGTGCAGGTCTGGCTGACGCGCACCACGTCGAAGGTCGGGCCGGCGAGCGTGGCCGGCGCGGCTGCGGCCGGCGCATCGGCAGGCCGCGCGGCTTCTGCCGGTGCGCGCGCCGCCGTCCCTGCCTGCGGGGCCGGCGGTGCGGCTGCGGTCCGCGGCGCGGCCGGAGCGGCCGGCTGGTGCTGGGCTTGCGGCGGCGGCGCAGGCGGCTCGATCGGGCGCAGGCCGGCGCGGTGCGGCTCCGGCGGCCGCACGAAGGTGAACGTGATGATCAGCGCGGCGCCGATCACCGCGAGAATCACTGCAATCCAAGGACCGCGCAAAACTGACCGCCCTGTCTAGAGAACGCCGCAGCCTAATACGCGTGCCCCATCGGCGCAATGCTCGCCCGGCCTTGCCATGCGCCCGCCGAGCGGGGCAAGATTTGCGCGAGGCGCGACGGAATTCTCAGGCAAGGACCGGCGACATATGGCAGGCAAGGACGCGGCCCCGGAACGCATTCCGGTCTGGGATCTGCCGGTACGTGTTTTCCACTGGGCGCTGGTGCTCCTCATCGGCTTCTCCTGGTGGAGCGGCAATACCGGCGGTTCCTGGCTCAAGTGGCATTTCTGGTCGGGCTACGCCATCCTGACGCTGCTGCTCTTCCGCCTGCTCTGGGGCCTGGCCGGCTCCTCGACAGCACGTTTCGCGAACTTCCTCAAGGGACCGGGGGCGGCGCTCGCGCATCTGCGGCACATGCTGGCGCGCGAGCCCGACGATCAGGTCGGGCACAACCCACTGGGTGGCTGGATGGTGATCGTCCTGCTGCTGGTGCTGTCGCTGCAAGGGCTGACCGGCCTCTTCACCGACGACGACGTGGCGACCAGCGGACCGCTCGCCAGCCTCGCGAGCTACGACACCGTGCAGCGGATCAGCACGATACACCGGCTGAATTTCGACCTGATCCTGATCCTGGCCGGCCTCCATGTGGCGGCAGTGATCCTCTATTTCACCATCGCCCGCCACGACCTGATCCGGCCGATGTTCACCGGCCGGAAGCCGCGCCGGCCGGGCATGGAACCGGCCCGCATCGCCGGCCTGCCGCGCGCCCTGCTCCTGCTCGCGGTCTCCGCGCTCGCCGTCTTGGGTCTGGTCAGCCTGGGATAGGCTGCCGGATGACAAGAGGCCGGGTCATCGCTGGCCCGGCCTCCGCGCGCGCCTCCCTGTCCTCGGTCTTTTGCCTTCCTACTTGGCGCGGTACTTGTCGTGGCAGGCGCCGCAGGTTCCGCCGACGGCGCCGAACTGCTGGCCGACGCCAGCCAGATCGCCGGCCGCCGCCACCTGGGCGAGCTTCGTCGCCGCTTCCTGCGTGTTCTTCGAGGCCGCAAGGAAGCCGTTCCAGTCGCTCCAGACCGCCGGCAGGGCCTTGGTCTCGCCCTTGTCGGACCCCGCCGGGAAGTGGCCCGAAAAGGCCTTCTCCAGATTGACCAGGCGCTCCGCCAGCGGCACCACGGTCTTCGCATCGCCCTTTGCGTCGATTACGGCCTTGATGGCGCCCATCGCCTTGCGCATCTCCTGCCGGTTGTCCTTGCGCTCCTTGATTGCATCCGCCTGGGCGAGAGCGACCATGGCGGGAGCGCCGGCGAGCAGCCCCGTAAGCGCGAAGCCAAGCGCAACCTTACCAATCCACATTCTCATTTTGGGAATTCCCTGTTCTGTGAGAGCACTCCGGATGACAGACGTCCAGGCCCCGGGGTTTATTCCGTGTCGTCCGCCCTCCAACTCTGGCATCGCCCGGAGCGCCGCGCACCTGAATATCTAGGTTGTGGACCCGGAGCGCTGCTTGCATTAAACCCCGGAGCATTCCCGTTGCACGGCTCAACACGGCAGGTCTCATGGCCCGAGTGACTTCCCTCTGCGTCTATTGTGGCTCGTCCAGCAACGTCGATCCGGTGCACCGGGAGGCCGCCCGCCGCCTCGGCGAGGAACTGGCGCGCCGGGACATCCGCTTCGTCTATGGCGGCGGCCGGGTCGGGCTGATGGGGATTTGCGCCGATGCGGCCCTCGCCGGCGGCGGCCGCGTTCTCGGCATCATTCCGCAACACCTGGATGCAGCGGAAGTCGGCCATCGCGGCGGCGAACTGCGCATCGTGTCGAGCATGCACGAGCGCAAGCAGATGATGTTCGAGGAATCGGATGCATTCGCCATCCTGCCCGGCGGCATCGGCACCATGGACGAGGCGTTCGAGATCATCACCTGGCGCCAGCTCGGCCTGCACGACAAGCCCGTGGTGGTGGTGAATGAAGCCGGCTACTGGAACCCGTTCCTGTCGCTTCTCGACCACATCATCGAGAGCGGCTTCGCCCGCCCCACGATTCGCCGTCTCTACAGCGTGGTCGAGGGCGTCGGCGCGCTGCTGCCGGAACTGCTGGCGGAGCCCGAGCCGAAGACGCGCGCGCAGGCGGCGAAGATGTAGCGCCCGCCGTTCACCGCAGCGCCAATTCGCCGCAGCCTGCGGGGCTTTTCGGCTTCAACCCACTCTACCCGGGTGCTATTTTGGCGCCCGTTTCTGAACCCCGGTTTCACACCCCTGGTTCGTATCCCCTGGCTGAGGACATAAGATGAAAAAGATCAAGGTGGCCAACCCGGTCGTCGAGATGGACGGCGACGAGATGACCCGGATCATCTGGGACTTCATCAAGAAAAAGCTGATCCTGCCCTATCTCGATATCGAGCTGGAATATTACGACCTCGGCATCGAGAGCCGCGACCGTACCGGCGACCAGATCACCATCGATTCCGCGAAGGCCACGCTCAAGCATGGCGTGGCGGTGAAATGCGCGACCATCACGCCCGACGAGGCGCGCGTCGAGGAGTTCGGCCTCAAGGAAATGTGGAAGTCGCCCAACGGCACGATCCGCAACATCCTGGGCGGCACGATCTTCCGCGAGCCGATCATCTGCCGCAACGTCCCCCGTCTCGTGCCGCACTGGAACGACCCGATCGTGGTCGGCCGCCACGCCTTCGGCGACCAGTATCGCGCCACCGATTTCAAGGTGCCCGGCAAGGGCAAGCTCACCATCCGCTTCGAGCCCGAGGGCGGCGGCAAGCCGATCGAGCGCGAGGTCTTCGCCTTCCCCGGCTCGGGCGTGGCGCTCGCCATGTACAATCTCGACGATTCGATCCGCGACTTCGCCCGCTCCAGCATGAACTACGCGCTCTCGCGCGGCTGGCCGCTCTACATGTCGACCAAGAACACCATCCTCAAGGCCTATGACGGCCGCTTCAAGGACCTGTTCCAGGAGGTGTTCGAGAAGGATTTCGCCGGCGCCTTCGCCAAGGCGGGCATCACCTACGAACACCGGCTGATCGACGACATGGTGGCTTTCGCCCTCAAGTCGAACGGCAAGCTGATCTGGGCCTGCAAGAACTACGATGGCGACGTGCAGTCGGACATCGTGGCGCAGGGCTTCGGCTCGCTCGGCCTGATGACCTCGGTGCTGATGACGCCGGACGGCAAGGTGGTGGAATCGGAGGCCGCCCATGGCACGGTGACGCGCCATTACCGCGAGTATCAGAAGGGCAAGGAAACCTCGACCAACCCGATCGCCTCGATCTTCGCCTGGAGCCGCGGCCTGATGCACCGCGCCAAGCTGGATGGCAACGCGGAGCTGCGCAAGTTCGCGGAAAGCCTGGAGCGGGTGGTCATCGCCACGGTCGAAAGCGGCAAGATGACCAAGGACCTTGCGGTCCTGATCTCGAAGGATCAGCCCTGGCTCACCACCAACCAGTTTCTCGATGCGGTGGACCAGAACCTGCAGAAGGCGATGGCCTGACCCAGGCCGGAGCGCCGGCCCCCTGCCCCGCTGCGGGACGGGGGCCGGCGCCGCTCAGGCCCCGATGCGGGACGGGGGCCGGCGCCGCTCAGGCCCCGATGCGCTCGATCAGAGCCTTCTCGATCGCTTCCAGGGCAGACTTCGCGCGCGCCCCGTCCGGTCCGCCCGCCTGGGCGAATTCCGGGCGCCCGCCCCCGCCCTTGCCACCCAGTTCGGCGGCGCCGACCCGCACCAGGTCCACCGCGTTGACCCGCCCGGTCAGCCCGTCAGCGACGCCCACCACCAGCGCGGCCTTGTCGTCGCTGACCGAGACCAGGGCGACCACGGAATTCTCCGCCTGCTTCTTGATCGCGTCGATCATGCCACGCAGATCCTTGGCCGGCACGCCTTCCAGCGACTGCGCCACGAAACTGACGTCGCCCAGCTTGCGCGCCGAAACGCCGCCGCCGGTCGCCGCCTTCTGGCGCGCCTCCGACAGCTCGCGCTCAAGCCGGCGCCGCTCCTCGATGAGCTGGCGCACGCGCGCCGCCACCTCAGCCGGCGGCGCCTTGAGCGCGTTCGCCGCCTCGCGCAGGCTGCGTTCCTGCTCGATCAGGTAAAGGCGCGCCGCCTCGCCGGTCAGCGCCTCGACGCGGCGCACGCCCGCCGCCACGCCCGCCTCGGAAACGATGCGGAACAGAGCGATATCACCCGTGCGCCGGACATGCGTGCCGCCGCAAAGCTCGGTCGAGAAGGCGCGCTCCGCATCCTCGATGCCCATGGAGACGACGCGCACCTCTTCACCATACTTCTCGCCGAACAGCGCCAAAGCCCCGGCCTCGATGGCCGAGTCCGGCGTCATCAGCCGCGTCGCCACGTCGGCGTTCTGGCGGATCACGCGGTTGACCTCAGCCTCGATATCGGCGAGTTCCTGTTCCGAGACCGGCTTGGGATGCGAGAAATCGAAGCGCAGCCGGTCGGGCGCCACGAGCGAGCCTTTCTGGGTCACGTGATCGCCGAGACGCCGGCGGAGCGCCGAATGCAGGATATGGGTGGCCGAGTGATTGGCGCGCACCGAAGCGCGGCGGCGGCCATCGACGCGGATCTCGACCAGATCGCCGACCTTGAGCGTGCCGCCATGCACCTCGCCCACATGCACATGCAACTCGCCCAGCTTCTTCTGCGTATCGAGAACCCGCAGCTCCACGCCATGGGCGGTGAATATCGCGCCGGTATCGCCCACCTGGCCGCCGCTTTCGCCATAAAAGCAGGTCTGGTTCAGCACGACCGACGCCCGCGCGCCCGCCGGCGCCTCTCCTGTGCGGCGGCCATCGACGACGATCGCCTCGACGCGGCCCTCCGCCACCTCGGTCTCGTAGCCAAGGAACTCGGTCGCGCCCACCGCCTCGCGGATCTCGAACCAGACCGCCTCGGTCGCCGCTTCGCCCGAACCGGCCCAGGCGCGCCGCGCCTCCTCCTTCTGGCGCGCCATGGCCTCGCTGAAGCCCTGCACGTCGACTTCGCGACCCTTGGCGCGCAGCGCATCCTGCGTCAGGTCGAGCGGGAAACCGTAGGTGTCGTAGAGGCGGAAGGCGACCTCGCCCGGCAGTTTCTGCGACGGCGAGAGCCGGCCGAGTTCCTCGTCCAGCAGCCTAAGGCCCCGTTCCAGGGTCTGGCGGAAGCGCGTTTCCTCGAGCTTGAGCGTCTCCTGGATCAGGCTCTCGGCGCGCAGCAGTTCAGGATAGGTGCGCCCCATCATGGCCGAAAGCGCCGGCACCAGTTTCCACATCAGCGGCTCGCGTGCGCCCAGCATCTGCGCATGGCGCATGGCGCGGCGCATGATCCGACGCAGCACGTAGCCCCGCCCCTCGTTGGCCGGCAGCACGCCGTCGGCGATCAGGAAGCTCGACGCGCGCAGATGATCGGCGATCACCCGGTGCGAGACGGCATGCGGCCCGTCCGGCGCGGCGCCGCTGGCGTCGGCCGAGGCCTCGATCAGGCTGCGCAGCAGGTCGGTGTCGTAATTGTCATGCTTGCCCTGCATCACCGCGGCGATGCGCTCCAGTCCCATGCCGGTATCGATGGAGGGTTTGGGCAATGCGATGCGCTCGTCCCGGCTGACCTGCTCGAACTGCATGAAAACCAGGTTCCAGATTTCCACATAGCGGTCGCCATCCGCATCGGCGCTGCCGGGCGGCCCGCCCGGGATACCCGGACCATGGTCGTAGAAGATCTCCGAGCAGGGGCCGCAGGGACCGGTATCGCCCATCGCCCAGAAATTGTCGGAAGTCGCGATGCGCACGATGCGCTCGTCGGGCAGGCCGGCGATCTTCTTCCACAGGCCGAATGCCTCTTCGTCCTCGTGATAGACGGTCACCCAGAGCTTCTCGCTGGGCAGGCCGTATTCCTTCGTCACCAGGTTCCAGGCCAGCTCGATCGCCAGGTCCTTGAAATAGTCGCCGAAGGAGAAATTGCCCAGCATCTCGAAGAAGGTGTGATGCCGCGCCGTATAGCCGACATTGTCGAGATCGTTGTGCTTGCCGCCGGCCCGCACGCATTTCTGCGAGCTCGCCGCGCGGCTGTAGGGGCGGCTCTCGGCACCGGTAAAGACGTTCTTGAACTGGACCATGCCGGCATTGGTGAACATCAAGGTCGGGTCGTTGTGCGGCACCAGCGGGCTCGAAGGCACGGCGGTATGGCCATGCCGCACAAAATAGTCGAGGAATGCCCTGCGGATATCGTTGCCGGTCGTCATGCCTTCACCCGGAAGAATGCCACGCGCCCGAGGCCGTGCCTCACGCGAGCCTGAGCTTTTAGCCTTCATGCCGCGGCCTGTCCAGCCAGCCCGCTCGCGCAACCTTCACGGGCTTTTGTCTGGCACCCGCCCCGCCAGCAGCGGCATCTTGCCCCGATCCGAGGAGGCCCCATGGACGGCGCCGCAAGCTGGACCATCTACGCGCAGGATCTGCCGCCGGCGGCGCGGCATTTCGATGACATCCCCGCCGATCACGAACCCGCGCCGCTTGGCTCCCGCGCCGGCCTTGCCGCCGCCATCCTAAAGGTCGAGCCGTCCGCGGCTTTCATCGAGGCCGGATTCGGGCTCCTGCGAGGTCAAGGCTTCCGGCTTGAGATCGAACTGGGCGAGCGGGAAATCGTGGAGAGCATTGCCTTCCGCGTCCAGGCCGCCTGCCCAGTAGCCGGCCGGCTGGCCGACCGGGTCATCGCCCGGATCCTGTCTGGGCTTGGTCTGAGCGCTTTCGATCCCCGCTCACCGACCGGGCTCTTCGCTCACATTCCGGGCTGATCGAGATCTCCTTCCACCCGCGCGCGCCGACCCCAAGGGGCGACGGCGGCATTCCCGGGCTCGCGACTGCGAACGGAGCCGCCTGGAAATGCCGCCGCGCGTCCTGTCCGGAGGCGGTCGCTCAGACCGCTTCCTCGGTCTCCGCCGCGTCGATGCCGCCCGCGGCCGCTTCGGCGATGATGCCGGCATTGGCCCGAATCTTCTCCTCGATCGCCGCCGCCACGTCCGGATTCTCCTTGAGAAACTGCTTGGCCGACTCACGGCCCTGGCCGATGCGCTGGCTATCGAAAGAGAACCATGAGCCGGACTTGTCCACGACGCCTGCCTTGACGCCGAGATCGATCAGTTCGCCGGTCTTGGAGATCCCCTCGCCATACATGATGTCGAACTCGACCACCTTGAAGGGCGGGGCGACCTTGTTCTTCACCACCTTCACCCTGGTCTGGTTGCCGACCACGTCCTCCTTGTTCTTGATGGCGCCGATGCGGCGGACATCGAGACGGACGGAGGCATAGAATTTCAGCGCGTTGCCGCCGGTGGTGGTCTCCGGATTGCCGAACATCACACCGATCTTCATGCGGATCTGGTTGATGAAGATCACCATGCAGTTGGAACGCGAGATCGAGGCGGTGAGCTTGCGCAGCGCCTGGCTCATCAGGCGGGCCTGCAGGCCGACCTGCATCTCGCCCATCTCGCCCTCCAGTTCGGCGCGCGGCACCAGCGCCGCCACGCTGTCGATCACCAGCACCTCGATGGCCCCCGAGCGGACCAGCGTGTCGGCAATCTCGAGCGCCTGCTCACCCGTGTCGGGCTGGGAGATGACCAGATCGTCCACATTGACGCCGAGCTTGCGGGCATAGCCCGGATCGAGCGCATGTTCCGCATCGACGAAGGCGCAGTTGCCGCCTTTCTTCTGCGCCTCGGCGATGACATGCAGCGCCAGCGTGGTCTTGCCCGAGCTTTCCGGCCCATAGATCTCGATGACGCGGCCGCGCGGCAGGCCGCCCAGGCCGAGCGCGATATCGAGCCCGAGCGAACCGGTGGAGATCGCCTCGATCTGCACCAGGCTGTCCTTCTGGCCGAGCTTCATGATCGAGCCCTTGCCGAAGGCCCGCTCGATCTGGGAAAGGGCCGCTTCCAGTGCCTTGTTCTTGTCCATGTTGTCCTTCTCGACGACGCGCAAAACTGGATTGCTCATGCCCTTGCTCCTTATTCCACAGCCGCGACGGAGGCGCAAACACGGTCAATGTACCTATTTTGTTCTCACTGTCCATGTTTTTCTTATCATATTGATAAATAATAGCTATTTTTTCCGTTCCAGATACGTTCATGGCCTTGGGCATGATGGCTTCCACCCGCCATAGCCGTCATGGCGCGGCGAATCCCCGTGCGCCCGGCACACGCAGGTTTGAACACGGCACGAGGGCGACCGCGCCCATCATCGGGCCATGTTTGCCTCGTCCCTCGCCCACCTGCCGCGAGCGCGCCGCGCCGCGCCCCTTGCCATCGCCCTCGCGCTCGCGCTGCTTGCCGCCTGCGGGGACAGCGAACGGCCGCAACCGGCCCTGCCGCGCGGCGCGGCCCCGCCCGATTCGGCATCGGGCGCATCGGCTCCGCCGCAGCGGCGCAACCAGGCACCCACTCCCGTTGCGGCCGGTCCCGACCGCGCCTTCGCCATCCGCCTCGACCGGCTGGAGGCCGTGCCGGGCGGCGGCCTGGCCGAAACCATCGCAGGCGCCGGCGAGCCGCGCGAGGCCGCCACGGCGAGGAACTGGCTCGCGGCACGGATCATGGGCGGGCAGAGCCTTGCCTGGTATGCCGTGCTGCAGGCACGGAGCCACTGGCGGTTGGCCGGCGCCGGCGGCCATCGGCAACGCGCGGAATTCGGCGAGATCGCCGCCATGTGGGCGGCCTATGCCAAGCTTGCCATGATCATTGATGGCGGCTGGTGCGCGCTGCGCGAGGGGGCCTTGTTCCGGATCGAGGATGCCTCGCTCCAGCTCGCCGACATGGAGCGGCATTTCGCGAACCTGCCGGCGGAGCGGCGACGGGTGATTGCCCTCCGCGTCCTCGAGATCGAGGACGGCGCCGGAGAACGCGCACCGGACCGCTGGCTGTGCCGTCATCCCGATCTTGGCGTGGCGCCGGAAGTTCCCGATCCGCGCGAGCCGGCCCCGCGCCTGGAGACCAGCCGGACCTGGGCGGAGGCGCGCCGGATTGCCCGTGCCCGCTTCGCGCGCGCGCATGGGCTCGGCGAAAACTAACCCTTCACGCTCTCCCGCTCGATCACTTCCTTCACCTTGCCGGCGAGCTGTTTCAGGCTGAAGGGCTTGGGCAGGAAGTCGATCTCGACATCGCGGTCCAGGTTGCGCCGGAACGCATCCTCGGCATAACCGGAAATGAAGATGATCTTGAGGTCGGGCCGGCGCCGGCGGATCTCGCGCGCCAGCGTCGGCCCATCCATGTTCGGCATCACCACGTCGGAGACGAGAATGTCGATTTCACCGGCATGGCGCTGGACCTGCTCGAGCGCCGCATCGCCCGAATTCGCTTCGAGAACCGTATATCCCTTGTTGCGCAACGCGCGTGCCGCGAATATGCGCACCGCGTCCTCGTCCTCCACCAGCAGGACAGTCCCCTTGCCGGTCAGATCGCGCGAGGCGCGTTTCTCGCCCGCCTCGGCAAGCTGCGCCACCTCACGGTTCGCCGCCTGCCGGTGGCGTGGCAGGTAGATGCGGAACGTGGCGCCGCGGCCGACCTCGCTCTCGGGGAAAATGAACCCACCGGTTTGCTTGATGATGCCGTAGACGGTGGAGAGACCAAGGCCGGTGCCGGCACCCACTTCCTTGGTGGTGAAGAAGGGCTCGAAGATCTTGCCGAGGATGTCCTTCGGAATGCCCTTGCCGGTATCGCTCACTTCGATCAGCACATATTCGCCAGCCGGCATCAGTTCATGCCCGAGCCGGGTCGATTCCTCCGCCGTCACGTTGGCGGTGCGGATGGTGAGTTCGCCGCCGTCGGTCATGGCGTCCCGCGCATTGACCGCGAGGTTGATCACGACCTGCTCGAACTGTCCCTGGTCGACCTTGACGAGGCCGAGATCGCGGCCATGCACCAGGCGGAATTCGATCGTTTCGCCGAGCAGCCGCCGCAGCAGGTTGGAAAGATCGGCAAGCACGTCGGTAATGTCGAGCACCTTGGGCCTGAGCGTCTGCTGGCGCGAAAAGGCAAGGAGTTGGCGCACCAGGTTGGCGGCGCGGTTGGCGTTCTGCTTGATCTGCATGATGTCGGCGAAGGACTGGTCGCCAGGCTGATGGCGCAGCAGCAGCAGGTCGCAGAAGCCGATCATGGCGGTGAGCAGGTTGTTGAAGTCATGCGCGATGCCGCCGGCAAGCTGGCCAACCGCCTGCATCTTCTGGCTCTGCGCGAACTGCAGTTCCAGATTCTTCTGGTCGGTCGTGTCGATCAGATGCAGCAGAAGGCCGCTGTTGCCGGCCGTCTGCGGATCGAGCCGCGAGGCGAAGACCTGCGCCACGCGCTCGGGCCGGGTCGACAGGCGCACCTCGATCGGTCCGCCATGGCGGCCCTCCCTGGTCGCCTGCAGGCGTTCGCGCATGTCCTGCCGGTCGCCCTCGGCGACCAGGTCGAGCATGCCGCCCGAGAGCGCGTCGGCACCGCCGGCTCCGAGCATGGCGAGAAACGCCTTGTTTGCTTCCGTCACGCGGTCGCGCTCGTCGAGCACGACGATGCCGATCGGGGCGAAATCGAAGAAATGCCCGAAATGCGCCTCCGCCTGTCGCAGCGCGCGCCGCCAGGCCAGTTCCTGCGTCAGGTCGTGCACCACCGCCGACGAACCGGAAACCCCCTGCCCGGCCGCCGCGCCGCGCTCGACCCGGACCGGCATCTCGCTGCCATCGGCGCGGATCAGCCAGGCTTCGCCGCCACGGCGGAACTCCGCACTTTCGCCGAGCGCCAGCTCCGGCGCCGGCCGGATGCGGTCGCCCACCCGGATCTTGCCGCTGGCCAGTGCCTCGGGACTTAGGCCGAGCCAGCTTGCCAGGGTCGCGTTGACGAAATCGAAGCGACCTTCGGCATCGGCCGAAAAGAAGCCGACCGGTGCCCGGTCGATGAAATCCGAAAGGCGCCGCAATTCCGCGTGAATGGTCGAGGTCAGTTCATGTTCGGCGCTGATATCCTCGATGCGCCAGTATTCCGCGGCCGCGCCATTATTGGCCCGCTGCACCGAAAGGCGGAGCCACTGCCGCTCGCCGCCCGGCCCGATGCGGCTGAAATCCAGGCCGCCGGTGCCCTGGTGGCGAAGTCGGCGGACCTTTTCGGCCAATTCCGGGTCGCCGCCAAACAGCGCCATCGGTCCGGGCACCGGGCCTCGCACATGTCCGACGAGCCGGCGGTAGGCGGGATTGTGATAGAGCAGCCGGTCGGCGCGATCGACGATCAGCCGGGCATTGGGGGCTTCCTCGACCGCCGAGAGCGCCATGCGGGCGGGCCGGTCGAGCAGGCTGATGCCGCGGCCACGCCAGAGACACCAGGCGACGAAGGCGAACGGGCCAAGGGCGAGCATGGCCAGCAGCAGCGCCACCACCATGCCGACGCTCGAAGCCAGCAGCAGCGCGCCGAACAAGCCACCGATGCCGGCAGCCACGGCGGTCATGATGGCGGCGGCACCCCGGCGGCCGATCGCCGAACCCACCCCGCCCATATGCGCGCCGTTTGCCACCTCTGCCGGTCTCCCGAATCCTTCCCGGACAGTCTAGATCATCGCTTCAGGGCCGGCGAGGGCCGGGCGTTGCCATGCGCCCTCGCGCCGGCAGCCGCGCGCCCTTGAGACGCATCACGTAGGAAATGATCTCCGCCACCGCCTTGTAATGCTCCGTCGGGATCTCCTGGTCGATGTCGCAGGCGGCAAAGAGGGCGCGGGCAAGCGGCGGATTTTCCACCACCGGCACCTTGTGCTTGCCCGCCAGCTCGCGGATTGCGAAGGCGATCAGGTCCTGTCCCTTGGCCACGACGCGCGGCGCGCCCATCTTCTCCATCTCGTACTTCAGCGCGACGGCGAAGTGCGTCGGATTGGTCACCACCACGTCGGCGCCGGGCACGGCGGCCATCATGCGCCGGCGCGAGCGCTCGAGACGCAGCGCGCGGATCCTGGCCTTGATCTGGGGATCGCCTTCGGACTGCTTGATCTCGTCCTTGATCTCCTGCCGGCTCATGCGCAGGCCCTTGCGGTGCTCCCATTTCTGGTAGAGGAGGTCGGCACCGGCGATGAAGGCAAGAACGGCGGCGACGCCGGCCAGGAATGTGAGCGAGAGTTCCAGGACAAGTCGCATGATGCCGACCGGATCGGCGGTGACCATCTGCGGGATCGAATCGAGCCGCGGCCAGACCAGCCATGTGCCGACGGCGCCGACCAGGCAGAGTTTCAGGATGCCCTTGACGAACTCGGAAATGCCGCGCGCTGAAAAGATGCGCTTGAGGCCGGACAGCGGCGAGAGGCGCTTGAGCTGCGGCTTGATCCGCTCGGCGGCAATTCCGACCGGATGCTGGACCATGTTGCCGAGCAGCGCCGCGGCGGCGAGCAAGGCAATGACCGGTAGCAGCGCCAGCCCGACCGAGCGGGCGAGCGAGGCGAGCAGCGACGCCATGCCTTCCGGTTCGAGCGGCATATCGTGCGCCACTTCCATCAGTGCCCGAAGCTGGCCGAAGATATCGGTGCCGACCCAGCCCGACATGGTCGCGGCGGCAAGCGTGATCGCCGCGATCATGAACCAGTGATTGACCTCCTGGCTGTGGGCGATCTGGCCCTTCTGGCGCGCATCATCGAGCCGTTTGGAGGTCGGTTCTTCGGTTTTCGATGCGGGATCCTGGTCTTCGGCCATTCCCGCCTCCTACCTGGCGAGCAGGGCGGAGGCCGCCCCCTCGTAATACTCGAGGAACCAGATCATCGCTGCGCCGACGCTGAAAGTGAGCAGCACGAAGGCAAGCAGGATTTGCAGCGGCATGGCGACGAAGAGGACCTGCATGCTGGGCATCAGGCGGTTGACGGCGCCGAGGCCGATATTGAACACGATGCCATAGACGAGGAAGGGCGCCGCCACCTGGATGCCGAGCTTGAAGGCACCGGCGACGAAGCCGGCCGCCAGCATGGCGAACTCGCCGAGCGGGGGCAGCGCACGGGCCGGGAAAAGGACGTAGGAATCCACGGTGGCGCGCAGCATCAGCAGGTGCAGGTCGGCGGCAAAGATCAGCATGACGCCGAGCATCGAGAAGAAAGTGGCGATCAGCGCGCTCTGCGCGCCCTGGGTGGGATCGTAGAAGGTCGAGAAGCCGAGGCTCGACTGGAAGGCGATGACGGTGCCGGCGGCATGCAGGGCCGAGATGGCCAGCCGCGCCACGCCGCCGATGAAAAGGCCGATCAGTGTCTCGTTGGCGATCAGCAGGAAGACACCGATGCCATCCGCCGGCAGGGGCGGCAGGCCGGCGACCACGAAGGGAGCGATGAGAAAGCTCACCGCCAGCGCCAGAACGAGGCGAATCGGCGCGGCAACATAGACCTCGCCAATGCCGGGTACAAGCATCAGGCTGGCGCCGACGCGGCAAAAGACCAGCAGGAAGGCGAAAGTCTCGACCGGCAGGATCTGCTGGAGCATGGCGCGCCGCCCTATTGCAGGGCGGAGATCCGCTCGGCGATCTCCTGCATGAACGTGGTCATGCTGCCGATCATGAAAGGCAGGAACAGGAGCAGCGCAAAGAAGATGGAAATGATCTTCGGCACGAAGGCGAGCGTCATTTCCTGGACCTGGGTCAGGGCCTGAAAGAGCGAGACGATCAGCCCGACGCCAAGCGCGATCATCATGATGGGGCCGGCGACCTTGATCAGGACCCAGAGCGCGTCGCGCGTGACGTCGATGACTTCCGCTGGCGACAAGGGCGGGGCCTCAGATCGGCATCCGCATGATTTCCTGGTAGGCGCCGATCACGCGGTCGCGGATCGCCGTCACCGTTTCCACCGCCACCTCGGCATTGGTGACGGCGGCGACGATCTCGGTCAGTTCCGGCTTCGCGGCCGACAGCGACTTGAGGGAGAGCGCCTCCGAGCTTCGCGCGCTTTCCATCGCGCCGGCGCCGGCCTCGCGCACCAGTTCGGCGAAGCTTGTTCCGCCGCTCGCGCCGGAACTGGCCGTTCCGCCGCCTTGCCCCAGCCGTTCCAGCGCCCGGGCATAGGCCAGCGAGGCATTGGCGATCTTGGCATCCATGGCGTGTGCGTCCTTCCTTCAGTGCCCCTGCGCTAGCGCAGCAGGTCGATGGTCTTGCTGATCATGCCTTTGGCTGCATCGATGGCGGCCATGTTGGCTTCGTAGGAGCGCTGCGCCTCGCGCATGTCGGCGAGCTCGATCAGGGCGTTGACGTTTGGCATCCGCACATAGCCGTTGGCGTCCGCCGCCGGGTGGCCCGGCATGTGCCGAAGCTGGAACTCCGACCGGTCGAAGCCGACCTTCGCCACCTTGACCAGTCGGGTTTCCATGGCGCGATCGAGTTCGTTGCGGAAGGTCACCACCTTGCGGCGATAGGGGTCGCTTTCGGCGTCCTTCGCCGTGCTGTCGGCATTGGCGAGGTTCTCCGAGATCACCCGCATGCGTTCGCCCTGGGCGCGCATGCCGAAGGTGGAGACGAGAACCGATTTCATCAGATCCATGGCGAGCGTCCTTACCCTCCGCCCTCAGCCGCGCCGTCCGAGCGCGAGCTTCAGCAGGCCCACATGCTTGCGATAGAGATTAGCGGCAGTGGAGAATTCAAGCTGCGTTTCGGCCATCTTGACGAGCTGTTCCTCCAGCACGACCGCGTTTCCGGAAGGCGCGGTCTCGTAGGTCTGGCGCTGGGTCTCCACCCGGTGGCGGACCTGCGTCGCGCCGCCCTTGATATGTCCCTCGCTCGTCTGGACCGGCGCCATGCGCCCGCCAGGCGCCCCTTCCCTCGCCACAAGTTCGCGGAAGGAAAGCGGCTTGAGTTCCTGGGGCCGGTAGCCGGGCGTGTCGGCATTGGCGATATTCTGCGCGATCACCCGCTGGCGCTCCGAAAGCCAGTCCATGCGGCGCGTCAGCGCGGAGAAGATCGGCATCCTGTCGAGGTCCATAGTCGGGCCCTCCGGCGACGCATCGGTCGCGGTTCCTTGCAGTTCTTCGCGATCATGGGCGTTCTGCGTTAACGAATGGTGAATGGCGCGCCGGCCGCCGTTAACCACATGTTAGGCATGACCGGCGATCCTGCCGCGCAGGCAAGGCGGGGCGTGGAATGTCGCAGAACTCAAAGATCGCCGGCGCCGCTCCGCAGAAGGCGGTGGCGCTGGAGCTTGAGGGGCGGGAAGGGCCGAGGATCCTGGCCAAGGGTCGCGGCGCGCTCGCCGAAGAGATCCTGCGGCTGGCCTTCGATCACGGCGTCAAGGTGCGCGAGGATGCCGATCTGGCGGAAATCCTCGAGCAGCTCGACATCGACAGCCCGATTCCGCTGGAAGCCCTGCCCGCCGTCATGGAAATCCTCCACTACCTCTACCGGATGCAGGGCCGCACGACGCCCGCCCATGCGCCGGCGGATGCGCCGCCCGCGACGGAGCCCGCCCGATGAACGAACCGCGCTCCCTGCGCTACGACATCGCGGAGGTCATCGGCCTTGTTGCCGATGCCCGCCTTAAGGCCAATGACGGCCGGATCTGCGATCTCGCCGCGATCGTCCCGCGGATCGAGGGGGTCTGCGCCAGGCTGCAGTCGATGGACCGGGCCGAGGCCCTTCGCCTGGTGCCGCTGATCGAGAAGCTGATGGGCGATCTCGACGAAACCGGGCGAGCTATGGAGCGGCAGCAGCGCCGAATCCTCGGCGAGGATTGGCGCGCCAGCATGGAAAATTCCCTCCGCACATGAGCGCCCTCGACTATCTCCGTTTCGCCGCCGCGCTGCTGCTCGTTGTCGGCCTCATCCTCGCCACCGCCTGGGCGCTGCGCCGCTTCGGCGCCGGTCTCGGCATCGCGCAGGCACGCCAGGGGCGGCGGCTCGGCGTCGTCGAGAGCCTGCAAATCGACGCGCGCCACCGCCTCCTCCTGGTTCGCCGCGACGGAAGGGAGCATCTCCTGCTTCTAGGCGCCGGCGGGGCGCTGCTGATCGAGAAGGACGCCGGGCGCGAGGCGCCTGCTCCGGCCAGCCAGGATGCAACGCATGCGTAGAATGTCCCTCCTCCTCCCTGCCGTCCTGCTGGCCTGCCTCGCCCCGGGGGCGGCTTTGGCCCAGTCGGTCAGTATAGATCTCGGCGAAAGCGGGCAGCTCACCGGCCGGATCGTGCAGCTCATCGCGCTGATCACGGTACTGAGCCTCGCGCCCTCGATCCTGGTCGTCGTCACGTCCTTCACGCGGATCGTCATCGTGCTATCGCTGGTGCGCAGCGCGCTCGGCACGCAGATGACGCCGCCCAACGTGGTCCTGATCAGCCTGGCGCTGTTCCTGACCGCCTTCATCATGGCGCCCACGTTCGAGCGCAGCTATCGGGACGGGATCCTGCCGCTGATCGAGGATCGTATCGAGGAAGCGGAAGCCTTCGAGCGCACGGTGGCGCCCGTGCACGAATTCATGCGCACACACGTGCGCGAGAACGACCTGCGGCTGTTCATGGACATGGGACGGATCGAGAGTGTTCAGGATCCCGCGGCAATACCGCTGCGCGTCCTCATCCCGGCCTTCATGATCAGCGAACTCAAGCGCGCCTTCGAGATCGGTTTCCTGCTCTTCGTGCCCTTCATCATCATCGACATGGTGGTGGCCTCGCTCCTCATGTCGATGGGCATGATGATGCTGCCACCCATCATTCTCTCCCTGCCCTTCAAGCTGATCTTCTTCGTCCTGGTGGACGGCTGGAACCTGCTGGCCGGATCGCTGGTGCGCAGCTTCGCCGGCGCCTGAGCGCCCGCCCCAGTCCTTTCGATCAGGATGCGCTCTTGCGCAGCCTGTCGCGGTACTCGCTCATGAAGGCATCGAGCTGGCCCAGCCCCGCAATGCTGCGGGCAAGCTCCCGGAACTCCGTCTCGTTACGGTTGACCCGGTTCGTCAGCACCCGGAAGGCTGGCGCCTCGGCGCTGCCCTCGAAGCGGGCGGAGAACTCGGCACGCAGCCGGTCGATGCCGGCGCCGTCTCCGGCATAAGCGAGCGCCACCGCGAGCTGCAACGCCCGCTGCCGGGCAGCGGCATCGAGCTTTTCGCCAGGTCCGCCGCCCCGTCGCAGCAATGCGCCGAGTGCCTCGGCCGCGCCGGGCCAATTCTGCCCCCTCCAGTGAATCTGCGCGCGCAGGCCAAGCGCCTGCTCGCCGGTTTCCTGGGCAATCGCCGCAAGTGCCTCGGCCGGCCGGTCGAGCGCGATCAGCGCCCGTGCCTCGAGCAGGCGCCGTTCCGGCATCCGCGCCTCGGGCAGTCCGCTGGCCGCGTGGCGCAGGGCGGCGAGCGCCTTTTCGGGCTTGCCGTCCAGCAGGCGGATGGCCGCGAGATCGATGGCGGCCAGCGCCTTCGGCGTGCCGGTTAGGCGGGAGCCGACCTGATGCTCCAGCAGTTCGCCCGCCCGGTCGAGCAGGTCGAGCGCCACCAGCCGACCGGCCAGCCGCCCGATCATCTCGTCGCCGCGCGCGCCGACCGGGGCCAGTTCTCGATAGTCGAAGAAGAGGCCGAGAGCTTCGACGGGCGGCATATGGTCGGCCAGCCCGTCCAGGAACAGGTGCTCGAAGGCCCGGCCCATGGCCGAGGCCAGCTCCTTCGCCTCTGCCGAGCGGGGGAAGAGCGTGATCGCCTGTCGCATGGTGGCGAGCGCGGACCGGTAGTCGCCTGTCGCCAGGTAGAGATCGCCCAGGCGCCGCAAGGTCTCGAGTTCCACCCTGTCGCCACGCCAGGCATAGCGCAGTCCCTCCAGGCGCTCGATCGCCTCCTGCTTCTCGATCTTGCCACCACGCACCTGCAATGCGGTGCGCGCCAGCAGGGCGCGGGCACGCGTCAGCCGCTCGCCGCCTGCCTCCGCCATTTCATAGGCCAGGATCGCCGAAGCGGGATCGTCGTGGCGCTCATGAAAGCGACCCTTGAGATAACTGATCCGGCTGGCCATTGTCTCCGGCGCCGCCGCCTTGTCGAATACGGCGAGAACCGCGGCGGCGCTCTCCTTGTCGCCCGCCTGGAGATAGGCCTCGGCCATCTCCGTCAGCATGCGGCTGCGCAATGGCTCGCCATAGCGGACGAAGCTGTCGCCGGCCCTGATGAACTCGGCCCGCGCCTCGCCATTGCGCTCCTGCAACAGATACATCCGCCCGCGCCAGAGCGCGCCCTCGCCATCTTCCGCCAGCGTCGGGTGGGTGAGGTCGGCTTCCGCCTCGCCGGGCCGGCGCGCCGCGACCAGCGCCGCGCCACGCAGCAGCCGGTTTCCGCGCTCCTCGAACATGGCCGGGTCGGAACGGCTCAGCCGACCGAGCACGCCGACCGCCTCCTGCGCCATGCCATTGGCCAGATAGAAGCGCGCCAGATCGAGGCGCGCCGAGGGCTGGCGCGCGACAGGGGCCGCCGCGAGCGCTGCCAGCAGCTCCTGCTCGCGCCGGACGAAGCCATCGCGCGGCCCGGCCCAGTCGCCAAAGCGAAGCAGCCCGCCGCTCGGCTTGACGTCGGCCGCACCCAGCGCCGCCGCCAGCACACCGCCCTCCGCATGGATCGCCACCTGCGAACCGGCGCGCGTCACCGCGAGATGATCGCTCTTCACCTGGATCGCAAGCCCCTGCGCGCTCTGCAACATGGTGAGCTGCGGATACTGGCGCGGCAGGTTCATGCCGAGACCGGACGCGGCGCTGGGCACCAGGACCAGCCGGTCCCCCACATCCGGGTCGGTCAGGGCGAGCGGTTCGCCCGCCTCGACCAACGCCACGAGAAGGCGTCCACCGGTGCCATCGCGTTCGGCCCGCACCTCGACCGGACGGGCCAGCGCACCATCGGCCGAGGGCCGGAGTTCGACGACCCAATCATTGCCGGCGCGGCGCGCAACCGGCAACAGGCCGGGCCTGAGCGGCAGGCGCAGGATCGTCGCTGCCTCATGGGAGATCTGCTCCGCCCGGCCGGCGGCCTCTCCCAGCGCCGGAACGAGACCCGCGAGGTCGAGGCGCGCCGGCGCGCCATCGAGCACGACCCAGAGCGTGCCGGCGCGATGCAGCACCAGCGCCGCCCGCGGGGTCGGGCTGCGAAAGACGAGGCGGGCGCCGTCCGGACGCTTTTCGGCTTCGAGTGCAAGCGCGAGTTGCGGCTGCGCCGCCTCCGGTCGTGGCTCCGCGACAGTTTTTGCCGCCGGAGGCGTGGCAGCGGGCAGCGCATCCCGCACCTGGGGCGGAGTGGAAGCAGGTTGTGGCGCCCGTCGTTCCGGTCCGGCCGGCGGCGGCGGCGCGGCCGGCGTCGCCGCTTTCGGCGCCGGCCTGGACTCGGCCCGCGCGGGCTTGGCTTGCGCGGCGGCCGCCGCGTCGATCACCAGCCGGTTGCCCCAGCGCGCCACTTTGAGCCCGGCGCCCGGGACCGCTTCGACTTCAATGACCAGCCTGCCGTCTTCCATCGTCGCACGTGCCGCTCGCAGCCGGCTTGGCAGGGTTCCCGCCGCCGCCGCGAGATCGAATTCCGAACCGCGATCGAGCACGATGCGCGCGCGCCCGCCCTCCACCTTCGCTTCATAGCTGAACGCGCCCGGCCACTCGACGACCAGACGGCTGTAGCCGGCATGTTCGCCCGCGCGCACTTGCGGCGCCTGCGCCCCGGCCATGCCCGAGGGCAGCAAGAGAGCGAGGCAGAGTGTCGGGATGGCGAGGAAATCAGGGCGCATGCGGGTCGCTCCGGTGTTCGAGCGCGATGACGATTTCGATATCGGCACTGGTCCTTCCGGCAGCGAAGGCCGGGACCGGCCCCGGATAACCGGCCTCGGCGAGCGCCCCGGCCAACGCATGGGCGCGCCGAAGTGACAGAATCCACGACGCGGCATCGCGCTCCTCCCCGATCGCGGGGAGATCGGTCGCGCCATAAATCTCGATCCGGTTACCGAGGGAGGCGAGGGTCGTCGCGAGGGAAACGGCGGCACGGCGCGCCGGCTCGGTCATTTCCGCCGCGCCGCGCGCGAAGAAAATGCCGGGCGGCAGCGTGATCGCCAGATGATCGGCACGCAGATCGGTCCGCGCTCCGGCAAGCGCCGGATCGCTGGCGAGCTTGCCGGCGATGACCGTCGCCAGATATCCAGGGTCGGTCGCCGGAGCCATGGCGCGGCCAGGCACGTCCTGCCTCGCCCGACCAGCTCCGATCAAGGCCGCCGGATTGAACGCGGTGCCGAGTGACTGGCTGATCGCGCGCCAGGCCGGCGCCTCCAGGTTGGACATGGCGAAGAGCAGGACGAAGAAGGCAAGCAGCAGCGCCAGCAGATCGGCCAGCGTCACCAGCCAGAGCGGCGTGCCCGATCCCGATGCAAAAGACAGGCGGATCAATTCCGCTACTCCTCCTGAACGATGCGGAAGCGGAAAACGATGTCGCCGCCGCCTGCATCCACGATGCCGATGTCCGCGCCCGCGATCGCCTCGTGCAAGGCCGCGCGCAGTGCTGCGGCACGATCGAGCGGCAACGGTCCGAGACCCCAGAAACTTGCCGGGCGGACCAGGAGAATGCCGAGCCGTAACGGCTCCTCCACGCGCGCGGCGACTTTGGCAAGGCTATGGAGAACCCGCTTGCCCAGACCGGTCAGTTCGCTGCCCGAGGGCGGGAAGAAGAGCCGTGCCGGCATCGCGAGCCGGACCTCGCCCCGCTCGGCCGAGAGCGACGCGAACGGCAGGACGGCAAGGGCGGCCAGTTCCTCGCTCAGCAGTGCCGCTACGTCGCTTCCGGGAAGCGCCGACGGATCGAGCGGCTCGATGACGCTGACCCGGCTCCGCCCGCCGGCACCGCCAAAGGAATGCTCGACCCCGATGAGCGCCTGCTCGAGCCGCCGGTTTTCGACGCGCGAGAGGGCCGCCAGGACGATGAAGAACGTGAGCAGGATCAGATACAGCGACATGAAGACCATCACGCTCGGATCGCGTGTTTCGATCCGGGATTGTGGTCCCGCGCGCGTCATCTCTCAGTCAAAGCTTTCCAGCAGCGCATCGATGTCCGCCTGGCTGTTGGCCCGGCCTGGAAGCTGCGGACCGTTGAGCAAGGACGCCTCGTCGTCCCGGGCAGAGCCACTTGAGGTATCGACAGGCACCGATGCCGCCTCGCCAAAACTGTGCGCCAGGGCAAGAACCCTGTCCTCGATATGGCGCAAGGTCCGCACCACCTTGGTGATGCGCTGACCTGTGATGTCCTGGAAATTTGACGCCTCGTAGATGCGCGTCGTAATTTCCGCCAGCGCCTCCGCATGCTTCGCGGGCAGGCTTTCCGCCATGCGGTTGAGCTGTTCGGCAGCATCGAGGATGGCGTTGGTGGCCTCGGCGGTGGCGCTCACCACCGCATCCAGCTCGTCGGTCGCGGCGGGGATGTGCACCGAGCCGATTTCAGCGGGATGGATGGAGGCGATCTCCGCATGGGCCTGCCGTATATAGTCCACCAGCTCGCCCAGTTCCCTCTGGACGATGATCTCGCCCGGCGACAAGTCGCCTTGCAGGCTGCCGATCATGCTCTCGACGAGCTCGCCCACCTCCTCCAGCCGCACGCTCCCGCCGCGCACGGCGCGCAACTCGGCGATGCGGCGGTCCAGTCCGGAAGCGGCCAGGTTCGTTACTGGCATCGGCAGCTTTTCCTTCCTCGTCGCGCTTGCGCGGCGTCAGAACTCGCCCAGCACCGACGACATCTTCTTCTTGAGCGTCTCGGCGTTGAACGGCTTGACGATATAGTTGTTCACCCCGGCCTGCTTGGCAGCGATGACGTTCTCGGTCTTGCTCTCGGCGGTAATCATGATGAACGGCAGACCTTTAAGACGTTCGTCGGCCCGCACCTCCTTCAGAAGCTGCAGCCCGGTCATCGGTTCCATGTTCCAGTCCGAGATCACCAGACCGTAGCTCCTCTCCCGCAGCTTGCCGAGTGCCGCGCCGCCATCGGTCGCTTCGTCGATGTTGCTGAACCCTAGCTGCTTCAGAAGGTTGGAGATGATGCGCAGCATCGTCTTGTAATCATCGACGATCAGGATCGGCATCGACTTGTCGACCGACATGGGGCTTGCTCCTTGGGCAGCGACTTTACGCCTGGCGGATCGGCGCTTCGCGCGCCTTGGCGACGTTAGACCTCGGGCTGTTAAGTCATGGTAAATGCCCAAACGATGGGCGCAATCAGCCCCGTCGCGCGGAATCCTGGCCACTCTCCGCGGGCATGCGCGAGGGCAATGCCCGCCGTGCGGCAAGTTCCTCCGTAACTTTCTTTGCCTTGCCCGGATTCATCTGCGCGAGGATCGGCGCGACCTTGGCCTCGCGCATGCGTTCCACCACGTCGAGCAGAATTGCCATCTCGAGCTGCTCGAAGATGCGCGCTGCATCGACCGGCTTCATGTTCTCGTAGACCTTGACCAGGCTGCGCAGGTTGCGCTCCTCTTCCTCGTCGCGCTTTTTCAGCAGGTCCTCGATCCGGCGTTCGATCTCCTTGAGCGCGGCGATCTTCTCGTCGACCTGTTTTGCCGTGGCACCGAGAAGCTGTTCGCGGAACTCGATATCGCGCGCCTTCGCCTCCAGTTCCTCGCGCCGCTGCGAAAGGCTCTGGAGGATCTCGACCTCGGACTTCGAGTAGCTGGACGGATCTCGCATCGCCGATTGCGGCGGCACCGGCGGTGACGGATTGGCGCCCGCCCCCTCCTGCGGCCTGGCGGAAGCCGTCGGCTCGGCCTGGGCCAGGACCGGCGATTGCTGCTGGACCGGCGCTTGCTGCTGGACCGGCGCTTGCGGCCGGGCCGGCGGCGGAGCGTCGGGCATCGGCGGGCGCGGCGCCTCCGCGCCCTTGGGCAGCAGCGGCCGGGGCGCCCCGTTGCCGGCCGGAGCCGGACCCGGTTGCGCGCGGCCGGTTTGCGCCTGCGCATCGGCGCGCTGGAAACCCAGCATCAACGTGGCATCGGTCCAGACCGTGCCGACCTTCATGCCGGCGGCAAGAGTGATCGCCGCTACCAGCACGGGCAGCAGCCTCGGCCGGCGCAGGCGGAGCCGGGTGGCCAGCGCGTTGAGATAGCTCATCGGGACCTCACTTCACGCGCCTGAGCGCCTGGAGAAGGTCGCGTTCGGCCTTCATCCGCGGCGCCGGTTCGCCCTCTTCCTCGGCCGGATCCTCATCGCTGGCGCTCGCGCCCTGGCGGCGTGCGCCGGTCCGGCGGCTGGTCAGACCATGCTCCAGGCGGTCGGCAAGCCGGTTGCCCGATTCGGTAATGATGGCGAGTTCGTCGGCCAGCGCCCGTGCCTTCTCGATCCGGTCCTTGAGGTCGCGCCCGGCTGCTTCACTCGCGACCTTCAGTTCAGCGACGCCCGCACGCGCCTTTTCCGTCGCGGTATCGAAGGACGTGACGAGCTGGCGCAATTCCTGGTTCGCGCCGCGCACCGCCTGCAGCCGGCCATTGAGGCGTATGCAGAAGCCGAGCGTCGCGACCAGCAGGCCGATCAACAGGATATCGAGGAGAAGTGCCAGGGTCATGGGTTTGGCCTCATGGGGCGGAGCGAACGGTCGACCCGGACCGCGATCTGCGGTCCGATGCGACCCATCCTGCCGCGCAGCAGCGGAATGCCGCCGCAGCGCAGTTCGACCGGCGTATCGGGCGTTGCGTTGAGCATGATGGTGGCCCCGACCTCCAGGTTCATGACCTCGCGCAAGGTCATCAACTGTTCGTCGAGCACGGCCTGTATGTCGATGTCGGTCGACCACAACTCGGTCGCCAGGTGGTTCTCCCAAATGCTGTCGCGACCGAACTTCTCGCCCATGAACATCTGCAGCAGGAGTTCGCGCACGGGTTCGAGCGTCGCGTATGGCAGCATCAGTTCCAACCTGCCGCCGCGATCCTCCATGTCGATTCTGAACTTGGCGAGGATCGCCGCATTGGCCGGACGGGCGATGGTTGCGAAGCGCGGATTGGTCTCGATCCGGTCATAGACGAAATTGACCGGTGAAAGCGGCTCGAAAGCCTGACTGAGGTCGTTCAACACGACGCTGATCATGCGCTCGACAAGGTTCCGCTCGATCGTGGTATACGGCCGGCCCTCGATGCGCATGGCGGCGGTACCGCGCCGGCCACCCAGCAGGACATCCACGATCGAGTAGATGAGCGAGCTGTCCACCGTGATCAGCCCGTAATTGTCCCATTCCTGCGCCCGGAACACCGAAAGGATGGCGGGCAGCGGGATCGAGTTCAGGTAATCGCCGAAACGGATCGAGGTGATCTGGTCGAGCGAGACTTCCACGTTGTCGGAAGTGAAATTGCGCAGCGACGTGGTCATCAGGCGCACCAGGCGGTCGAAGACCACCTCGAGCATGGGCAGGCGTTCGTAGGAGACGAGGGCGCTGTTGATGATCGCGCGGATACCCGATCTCTCGCGATCCTCGTCATCGGAACTGTCGAATCCGAGCAGGCTGTCGATCTCGTCCTGGTTCAGGACGCGCGTGGCCTGGCCGCCGCCGACGGCAGGTCCCGGCTGGCCATTCTCGTCCGCCGCTCGAGCCGCCTCCGCCTCCATGTCCGGCTGATCCGCCTCGGCGGCCGCGGCCCATTCGGCGGCGAGCTTCTCTTCGTCGATACCGCTTTCGCTCTCGTCAGCCATCTGGCCTTGTCCGTCTATTGCAGCAGCATTTCCTTGAACAGCACGTCGTTGACCCGCGCCGGCGCCACGGCGGCGTTGACGCGGATCAGAAGTTCCTCCTTCAGGCGCTGCACGCCGGCGGAGCCATGCAGCTCATCGGGACGGAGTTCGCGCAGATAGACCTGGAAATTGTCAAGAACGCGCGGCATCACCTGATCGACGCGCTTCACTGCCTCCGCATCGTCGAGCTCGAGGGAGACGCGGATCTTGAGATAGCTTGCCTGGCGGCCCGTGCTCTGCAGGTTGACGAGCATCTCGGGAAGATCGTGAAAGACCACGGCGCGCGGCGCCACCGGCTTGGCCGCTTCGGCCGCCTCATCGCCAGAGCCGAACCAGCCAAGGAAGTAGCCAGCGCCGGCCGCGCCAAGGCCGCCCACCAGAAGCAGTGGCAGCACGATGAACAGCACCAGCACCTTGCCGGAGATCCTGTGTTTGCGGACCGTCCCTTCGGCAGCCGCCTGTGCGTCCGCTTGATCGGCGGTGATGTCGGCCATGCTTGTCCGTCCGTTCCCGTTGCCTCGCCGGAGATGCGGCGTCATCCGCGGCGCATTCTGGGGAGGCTTGGGTTAACAAGCGGTGAAGTCCGGACAAGGGTCGGCAAATCCTGCCGGGCAAGCGCTGCCCCCGCACCGCCGGCCCGTTCCGCGCGCCTCTGCTTCGGCGCGGATTCCCGCCATCCCGCATCTGGCATGGCCCCTGCATGTCCGACCCCAGCATTCAGTCGGCGGCCAAGAACGGCCGTCCGCGCCATGGAGACCAGAATGGAGAACGCCACCTATATCGGGCTGTCCCGCCAGATGGCGATGCGAAGGCAGATGGACGTGATCGCCAACAACCTGGCGAACATGAACACCGCCGGCTTTCGCAGCGAGCAGATGCTGTTCGAGGAGCACCTGATGCGCATGGCCGGGCGCGAGCAGGCCAAGGCATCCTTCGTCCTCGACTGGGGCACGCTCCGCAGCCTGCGGGACGGGCCGATCGAGACCACGGGCAATCCGCTCGACGTAGCGATCAGCGGCCGCGGCTTTCTCGTCGTCGAGACGCCCGAAGGCCGGCGCTACACGCGCAACGGCCATCTGCGGCTGAGCGAGCAGGGCGAGCTTACGACGCGCGACGGACATGCGGTCCTCGACGACCGCAACGCGCCGGTCCGGCTGGAGCGGGCCGACGGCAAGATCACCATCGCGCCGGATGGCAGCGTCAGCAATGCCAACGGCCTGGTCGCCCGGCTGAACCTCGTGCGTTTCGAGAACGAACAGCAGATGCGTAAGACCGGCGACAATCTCTACAGCAGCGACGAGCCGGAACTCCCGGCGGAGGGCGCGCAGTTCGTGCAGGGCGCCATCGAGGGATCGAATGTCGAGCCGATTGTCGAAATGACCAACATGGTCGAGCTGCATCGCAGCTATCAGGCGATGCAGCGCGTTCTGGAGGCGGATCAGGAGATCCAGCGGCGCGCCATCGAGCGGCTCGGCAAGATCGCCTGATGCCGCCAGTGAAACATCACGAAGAACCGAGGGACAGGACATGCGCTCACTGAGCATCGCCGCGACGGGAATGCTGGCCCAGCAGCTCAACGTGGAAGTCATCTCCAACAACATCGCCAACCTGAACACGACCGGCTACAAGCGCCAGCGCGCCGAGTTCCAGGACCTGCTCTACCAGAACATGCGGCGCATCGGATCCAATTCCTCCGATCAGGGCACCGTGGTGCCGGCGGGCGTTCAGGTCGGCATCGGCGTCAAGACCGGCGCCGTCTATCGCATTACCGAACAGGGCAACCTGCAATCGACCGAGAACACCTTCGACATCGCCATCCAGGGCAACGGCTATTTCCGCATCCAGCTCCCCAACGGCGATATCGGCTATACCCGTGCCGGCTCCTTCCAGCTCTCGCCGACCGGCCAGATCGTCACCCAGGACGGCTACGTGGTACAGCCCGGTATCGCCATTCCGCAGGATGCGGTGGATGTGTCGATCAATGCCACCGGCGAGGTGCAGGTCAAGCTCGCCGGCCAGGTGCAGCCGCAGGTGGCCGGTCAGCTCGAACTGGCCAGCTTCTTCAACGAAGCGGGCCTCGAGGCGATCGGCGACAACCTGTTCCTGGAGACGCCTTCCTCCGGCGCCGCCCAGGTCGGCGTGCCGGGCGCCGCCGGTTATGGCACCGTGCGCCAGGGCTTCCTCGAAACCTCCAACGTCAACCCCGTGCAGGAGATCACCAACCTGATCACGGCACAGCGTGCCTACGAGATGAACTCGAAGGTCATCACGACCTCCGATGAGATGCTCGCCCAGGCCAACCAGGCGATCCGCTGATGAAACGCCTCGTCCTCACCCTTTTCGCCGGCGCCTGCCTGCTGCTGCTGCCCGGCCTCGCCCTTGCCGAAGCGCGCCTGAAGCCCGTCGTTCTCGTGGACGGTCCGGAGGTGACCTTCGCCGATCTGTTCATCCGCGCCGGCGCCGGCGGCGAGAAAGTTTTCGCGGCGGCGCCCCCGCCGGGCGAGCGCGCCATCTACCGCCCGCAGACCGTGCAGGCCATGGCGGCTCAGGTGGGAATCTCCTGGTCGCCTGACCCTGGCCTGCGCGCCGTAGTGGTCGAGCGGGCGGGCCGGACCGTGCCCAGGGAGGAAATCCTGCGCCGGCTGGCCGAGGCGCTCGACCTCGGCGATGCCGGCGGCGGGCAGGCCATCATCCTGCCAGGCAACATCGCCATGATGCTGCCGGTCGGCGTCGATCCCGAAATCCGCGTCGAGGACGTCGATTTCGATCGCCATGCCCGCCGGTTCCACGCCACCATCGTCGCAAGCGACGGAGCGGATGCCCAGCGGCTGCGCGTGCAGGGTCGCGTGCAGCAAGTGAGCGAGGTTCCGGTGCTGCGTCAGGCCGTCTCCGCCGGTCAGGTGATCGGCGAGGCAGATATCGAATGGGTCGGCGTACCGAGCCTGCGCCTCGGCGGGAATGTCCTCACCGACATGACGGAGATCGTCGGGCAGGCGGCGCGCCGCTCCCTGCCACCCGGCCGCCCGCTGCGCGCCTCCGACCTGCAGCGCCCCTCCCTGGTCAGCAAGGGCGCGCTCGTCTCGATGTCGGTCACCGTGCCGAACATGCAGCTTTCGGCGATCGGCCGCGCGCTCGAAGCGGGCGCCGCCGGCGAGGTCATCCAGATCATGAACCTGCAGAGCAAGCGCACCGTCACCGGCGTCGTGGTCGGCCCCAACCAGGTCGAGGTCGGCGCCGCGCGGATTGCTGCCGCACTCAATTGAAGAAATGCATTTCGGGAGAAGCCCCATGCCCAGCTCGATCGTGAACCCGCCCTTCCGCCGCATTGCGTTGCTGGTCCTGGCAGGCGGGCTGCTTGCCGGATGCAACGCGGCCGAGCGGCTGGCCAATCTCGGCGCGCCGCCGCCGCTCAGCAAGATCGAGGACCCGACCGTCGACAAGAACTACCGGCCCGTCGCCCTGCCCATGCCGCGGCCCGAGCCGGTATCCTTCCAGGCGAACAGCCTGTGGCGCCCCGGCTCGCGCCAGTTCTTCAAGGACCAGCGCGCCGCCAAGGTGGGCGACATCATCACGGTGACCGTATCGATCTCCGACAAGGCGAAGTTCAACAACTCGACCACGCGCCAGCGCGACAATAGCGAGAATGTCGATCTTCCCAAGCTGCTCGGTGCCGAGGCACTGACGTCCGCCACCTCCAACATCTCGCGCTCGCGCGCGCCGATCGACCGGCTCTTCCCCGGCATCGACGTGAGCAACGCGCTGGATGTGGGCGCGACCTCGAACTCCCAGGGCAAGGGCTCGCTGCAGCGCGAGGAGACGATCAATCTCAAGGTAGCGGCCATCGTCACCCAGGTGCTGCCTAACGGCAACCTGGTCATCTCGGGCCGGCAGGAGGTGCGCGTGAACTTCGAGATGCGCGAGTTGCAGATTACGGGCGTCGTGCGCCCCGCCGACATCACCGCGACGAACGTGATCAACCACACCCAGATCGCCGAGGCGCGCATTTCCTATGGCGGGCGCGGCATCCTTTCGGACGTGCAGCAGCCGCGCTACGGCCAGCAGATATTCGATGTGATTTTCCCCTTCTAGACGGGGAGCGCGCCGGCGAGGCAGGCTTCGAGACCGAGGCGCGGGCTGGAAAGCACCGGTCGCCCGAGGCCGGCGAGAAAATCGACGGCGCCCGCCATGGATGCCTGGGCAAGAACGACGACATCCGCCGTGCCCACGGCGCCCTCCAGCGCCTCGGCGATCCGTCGCCAATAGGCAACCCGGTCGCCGCGCTGGAAATGCGCCCAGGCATCCTCGACCAGCAGCGCGCGGATCTCGACCTCGCGGCCGGCAAGTCCCGCCACCTCGCGCAACAGATCCTCCGTGGGCGCGAGCGTCGTCGGCACGCAGGCAGCGACAAGGATCCTGTCGCCGAGGCGCACGGCCTCCTCCGCCATCGCCCGATCGATCCGCACCAGCCGCACGCCGGCCGCTCTTCCGGCCTGCTCGGCCGCCTCCCCCAGGGTCGAGCAGGTGCAAATCACGGTCGGCCGCCCCTGCTCGTTCGGCGCCCCCAGCGTCCCTGCAAGCCGCAACAGCCGTGCCTCGATGGCCGGCGTCACCCGCCCGGCGCTCAGCGCCTCGTCGAGCAGGCCTGGCTCTGTCACGTGCAGCGCGGCCCGGCCGGGGGCCAGCTCCGACATCAGGTCGGAGAACAGCAATTCGTTGGCCGGCGCGGTATGGAGAAAGATGAGATCGGACATGGCGCGGCACTCTACCCCTCGAGCCGCGCGAGGCAAGCGGTCAATCGTCCCGGTAGACCTTTTCCCGCCGCTCGTGACGCTCCTGCGCCTCGATGGAGAGGGTGGCGATCGGCCTGGCATCAAGACGCTTCAGACTGATCGGCTCGCCGGTTTCCTCGCAATACCCGTAGGTTCCCTCATCGATGCGGCGCAGCGCGGCATCGATCTTGGCGATCAGCTTGCGCTGGCGGTCCCGGGTCCTGAGTTCCAGCGCCCGGTCGGTTTCGGTCGAGGCCCGGTCCGCCAGGTCCGGTTCCGCCACCGTATCTTCCTGCAAGTGCTGGAGGGTGATCTGGGACTCGCGCAGGATATCGTCCTTCCAGGCGAGCAGCTTGCGCCGGAAATACTCCTTCTGACGCTTGTTCATAAAGGGCTCGTCTTCGGTCGGCCGATAATTCGCGGACAAATTCACACCCATCGTCGACTCCCCACAGCCGGCACGGCGGCATCCAAAAAACGCGGCGGAGTATATGGATCGTCCCCGCCCATCACAAGCGCATTCAACTGCCTGATTCTGATTGCAAATTTGTCATCCGAACCGGTCAGGCCAGGCCGCGTTTCGCGAGCTCCACCTGGGCCCGAATCTCAATTTCGTCAAGGACTTGCTGCAACCCGGGGTCGCTGACGAGCGGCCTCTCACGCGTCACCTCGTCCGCCAGACGGCGTAGGATCTCGTCCGTGAGTCGGCCGGTCAGCAGGGCGTGGCGAAGCGAATCGAGGCGTTCCAGCAGTTCCTGTCCCCGGCGGACGGCACGCTTCCTCGCGTGCAGCGCATCGGGAACTTCCTGCAGGGCGAGAAGCGGGTTGACCGCCTGGACCGGCCTGGCCGGCGCGCTGGCCCCGGGCGCGGCCGCATCGTCGACGAGATGACGCGCGAAATCGCCGCCGGCGCCATGCGAGCGCTCGCTGCCTCGGATACGGGCCGGCTGAATTCGGCCGGGGCCTAGGACCTTCATCGCAAACCTGCGCCTCCAATGCGGGCCAGACTGGCAGAAACAGCCTTAACGCCCGGTAAAGCCCGGCAATTCCTGCCGGCCACCAGGTCCACCCTGCCGCGCGACGACGGCACGCGCCGGGAAAAACCGCAGCCCTCCGCCGGTCCGGCGCTGGCACGGCTTTCGCAAGGCCGGGCCTTGCAAGAATTGCCAGGTCCGGGACCAGACATGAAGAACGCCATGCCGATCCACCGCCAACTCGCCGCCCTTCTGACGGCGCTTGCCCTGGCGCTCGCCCTCTGGCCAGCGCCGGGCGCGGGTGCCTCGCGCATCAAGGACGTCTCGGACTTCGAGGGCGTGCGCGAGAACATGCTGATCGGCTATGGCCTGGTGGTCGGCATCAACGGCTCGGGCGATTCGCTCCGCAATTCGCCTTTCACCCGCCAGAGCCTGGAGGCGATGCTCGAACGCATGGGCGTCAACATCCGGGAATCCAACGTCAACACCGACAATGTCGCGGCGGTGATGGTGACCGCCAACCTGCCGGCCTTCGCCCGGCAGGGTTCGCGCATCGACGTGACCGTGAGTGCCATCGGCGATGCCAAGAGCCTGCAGGGCGGCATGCTGCTGGTGACGCCGCTGATGGCCGCCGACGGCGAGGTCTATGCGGTGGCGCAAGGACCGGTCGTGATCGGCGGCTTCACCGCGCGAGGCCAGGCCGCATCCGTCACCAAGGGCGTGCCGACCTCCGGGCGCATCGCAAGCGGCGCCATCGTCGAGCGGGAGGTCGGCTTCGATCTCACCACGCTCTCCAGCGTGCGCATCGCGCTCCGCAACCCCGACCTCACCACTGCCCGCCGGGTCGCCCAGGCGATCAATGCCTATCTGCGTGCGCCGCTATCGCGCATGACCGATCCCGGCACGGTGGTGCTGGAAATCCCGGCCGATCGCCAGCAGGACGTTGCCGGACTGCTCGGCGAGATCGAGCAGCTCCAGGTCGAGCCCGACCAGATCGCCCGCGTGGTGGTGGACGAGAACAACGGCATCATCGTCATGGGCAAGGACGTGCGCATTTCCACCGTCGCCATCGCCCAGGGCAACCTCACCATCCGCATCACCGAGACGCCGCAGGTCTCCCAGCCCCTGCCGTTCTCGCCCGGCCCCGGCGTGGTGCAGGGCCAGCCTGGCCAGCCGACCGGCATCGCACCGCAGGTCGCGCCGGTTTTCGTGCCCCGCCTCAATCCGGACGGCAGCCAGGCGGTCGACGGCCAGGGGCGGCCGATATTCGATCCGGTCCAGCAACTCGTTCCCGGCACCCAGGTTCCGAACGTGCCGGCGCAGCCTGGCCAGATCGGCGGCGGCGCCCAGACCGTGGTGGTGCCGCGCACCAATATCGAGGTCGACGAGCAGAACCAGCGCCAGCTCGCCGTGCTGCCGGCCGGCATCTCGCTCGGCGAACTGGTCAACGGGCTCAATGCGCTTGGCATTGGCCCGCGCGACATGATCTCGATACTCCAGTCCATCAAGGCCGCGGGCGCGCTCCAGGCCGAGATCGTGGTGCGCTGATGCTACCAGGTCCGCTCCAGTCGCCGCGCATGGAGGCCGGGCTGGCGCGGGCGCCCGAAACGGCCCGCCTCCCCCGCAACGAGGCGAAGCTGCGCGAGACGGCGCGCGCCTACGAGAGCTTTTTTCTGCAGCAGATGCTGGAATTCATGTCCGCCGGCATCCGGCCGGACCCGAATTTCGGCGGCGGCCACGGCGAGGGCGTCTACCGCTCGCTGCTCAACGAACATCATGGCCGCGCCATCGCCGCGCGCGGAGGCATCGGCATCGCCGATGCCGTCTACCGGCAGATGCTGCGCATGCAGGAGGAAGGATGAACACGCGCGCCGACGCACTCGCCGCCGCCCGGGAGCGCGAGCGCGCCCTGGTCGATCTTCTGGCGCTGGTGGAGCGCATCCGCCAGCTCATGACCGAGGAAATGGAAGTGCTGGATCGCCAGCGGCCGCGAGAACTCGAACGGCTGGTGCAGCAGAAGAACGAACTGCTCGCCGCCTACCGTTCGCGCCTCGCGTTGCTGCGCGCCGGGATGGACATGCCAGATCAGGGCAATCCGGCGCTGCTCGCCGAACTCAAGGCTGCAGCCGGCGCACTGGCCGAACTGGCGGAACGCGAACAGGGCAAGCTCGCACGACTGCGCACGATCAACGAGGGGATCGTCAAGGCCGTGGGCGAACAGCTCGCGCGCCGCAGTGCCCCGGTGCAGGGCTATGGCAAGGACGGAGTGATGCGCACCATTACGCCCAATCCGCGCCTGAATTCCCGGCCGGCGTCGGTCGTCGTCAACCAGGCGGTGTGAGCATGACCCGGAAACCGGACCCAAGGCGCGGTTGCACCACCCGGCAAGGCTTGCCGGGCAGCGGGAAATTCCTGCGCCGCCGACCCTGTCATTCAGGCATGCGCATTTCCGAGATTTGGCTCTCCCCCGCGGATTTCCGCACTTGGCACGGAACTCGCAAAGCACTGGCGCGAGTTCACGGCTGACACTTCTGACCAGAACGGAGACGAACAATGGTTCTTTCAGTCAACACAAACGTGTCGTCGCTGGCGGCGATCCGCCAGCTCAACCTGACGAACCGCCAGCTTGAGCAGGTCCAGCAGCGCATCAATTCGGGCCTCAAGGTGAGCAGCTCGAAGGACGATGCCTCGACCTTCGCCATCGCGCAGGGCCTGCGCAGCGACATCAATTCGTTCAAGGCCATCGCCGAGGCGATCTCCTTCGGCCAGGCAACGGCCAACGTGGCGCTGCGCGCCGCCGAAACGATCTCCAACACGCTGAACACGATCAAGCAGAAGGTCGTCGCCGCCCAGGCGGCGAACGTCGACCGCCGCGCCATCCAGAACGACATCGTCGCGATGACGAACCAGATCCAGGCGATCGTCGATGCGGCGCAGTTCAACGGCATCAACCTGCTGAACGACACCGACGGCGATCTCACGGTACTCGCCTCGCTGAACCGGCTCGATGCGCAGACGGCGCCCGAGCCCTACTACATCACCGTGCAGCGGGAGAACCTCACCACCTCGGGCGGCCTCGGCATCGCCGGCCTTAACATCGACAATGGGTTTGCGCGCCTGCGGGCATCGAGCGATCTCGCCTTTGCCACCGCCGACACCGTTACCTTCACCGTCGATGGCACCGACTATACCTTCGAGTTCGTCGACGATCCGGCCGTCGATGGCCTGACCAACGCCGGCAACATCGCCGTCGACATCGACCCGGCCGGCTCGACCCAGGCCAATCTCGCGGCGCTCAACGCCAAGCTCCAGGAGCGTGGCTTCTCTGCCAGCTACAATGCCGATGGCGATATCATCGTGACTCATTCCGCAGGCTCGATCACCGCTTTCGCGGAAAGCTTCGCCACCGGCAGCCTGGAGAATGCGGACCAGGTCGCTTTCCCGACCGTGATCGCCGCCGGCGACACGCAACAGGCACTGGTCGCCATCGAAGATGCCATCACGCTGGTGAAGGACTCGCTCGCCCGTCTTGGCACTTCGCTGCGCCAGCTCGAGACGCAGGGCGACTTCGTGAAGGCGCTGCAGGATACCCTGACCGAAGGTGTGGGCGTGCTGGTCGATGCCGACCTCGCCGAGGAGAGCGCCAACCTGCAGGCGGTGCAGACCCGCCAGCAGCTCGGCCTGCAGGCCCTCTCCATCGCCAACCAGGCGCCTTCGGCAGTGCTGCAGCTCTTCCGCGGCTAGACCCCGCTCCCGAGGGGCGACAATCGCGACCGGCCGGCGCCCAGCGGCGCCGGCCTTTCGCTTTTTTCCGGCATGGTAAACGCGCCCCGCGGCACGGCTCGCGCTATTGAACCGGCAGATTTCCCGCGTTTTCCGGGCCTGAAGCAAATTGCCGGCAATTTAGCGGCATTAACCGTCCCGATTAAATCGTCATTAAAGGCCGCAGGTGCAATCTCCCTTCCGCGATGGCAATCCATCGTACGCCGCAGAAGCGGCGGCTCGCTCCAGAAGGGGAGATTTCAAGATGGCCTTTTCCGTCAACACCAATGCTTCCGCCCTCGCCGCGATTCGCACCCTGAACGCGACGAACCGTCTGCTCGAGACCACCCAGGCCCGCATCAATTCGGGCTTCAAGGTCGCGAGCGCCAAGGACGACGCCTCGACCTTCGCCATCGCCCAGGGACTGCGCTCCGACATTGCCGGCTTCAAGGCCATCTCGGAAGCCATCGCCTTCGGCCAGGCGACCGCCAACGTGGCGCTCAGCGCCGCCGAGCAGGTCTCCAACACGCTCAACACCATCAAGGCGAAGATCGTCGCCGCCCAGGCGGATAACGTCGATCGTAACGCGATCCAGAACGACATCAACGCCCTCGTCAACCAGGTGGGCGCCATCGTCGACGCCGCGCAGTTCAACGGCGTCAACCTGCTGGATGGCGTGGACAGCGATCTCCGCGTCCTCTCCTCGCTGAACCGCTCCGACGCCTCCTCGGCGCCGACAGCGGCCTATATCGACGTGGCACAGCAGAACATCACCTCCACCACCCTCGGCATCGACGGCATCAACGTGACCAACGGCACGGTGGCGCTATTCGACTCCGACGGCGACCTGGCGCCGGCCGAAGGCGAGTTCGTTGCCCTCGATGTCGACGGCACGGTCTATACCTTCGAGTTCGTCAACGACCTGACCAGCGCCCTGACGGCGGCCGAGAACACCGCGGTGGTGATCGGCGGCTCGAATGGCGAAACGCTCGCCAACCTCATCGCCGCCCTGCAGTCGAAGGGCTTCAGCGCGGGCTACAACACGGCAGGCGAGATCGTGGTCAGCCATGCCGACGGGACGGTGACGGTCGATGCCGCGACTAACGCTACCGGCCTCGAATCGACCGACGTGGCGGGCGGTGACCGCGCCGCCGCGCTGGCCACCATCGAGTCGGCGATCACCACGGTGAAGACCTCGCTCGCCACCCTCGGCACCTCGCTGAACCAGCTCAAGACGCAGGGTGACTTCGTGAAGTCGCTGACCGACGTGCTGACCGAAGGTGTCGGCACGCTGGTCGATGCCGACCTCGCGGAGGAAAGCGCGAACCTGCAGGCGGTGCAGACCCGCCAGCAGCTCGGCATCCAGGCACTGGCGATTGCCAACCAGGGTCCGAGCGCGGTCCTCGCCCTGTTCCGCTAGGCGCAATGACCCGCCGGCCGCCGGTCGATCCTTCGACCGTCCGGCCGGCGGGCACGCCCGCCCCAACCAGTCGTTAACCGCGCCTCTTCGCCCTTTCTTAAACATCGTGGCGAATACTCGCCTGGTTGAACGGCCGGAGCCTCACCTTGAGCGGATTTGCAGCAACCATGTCCATGCCAGGCGTCCCGATCGGCGCGGATCTGCCCAGCATTTCCGATGCCCGCCGCGCCCGCTCGCCCGGCGAACATCCGGTGCGCGAGATGCTGCGCCAGGCGCGCGCCTCGCTCAGCCTGGAGAAATTCCAGCAGATCGAAGGGTTGTTGCGTCAGGCCATGGGCTTCGCTCCGCGCTCGGGCGAATGCCTGCACCTCGTCGGCCGGGTGCATCATCAACTCGACAACAATATCGTCGCGCTGCGCACGCTCCAGGAAGCGGTGACGGGCGGCCGCCAGACGCCAGCCATCTTCAACGACATGGGCAACGTGCTGATGGCCCTCGCCCAGTACGACGCGGCCGCCAGCGCCTACGGGGTGGCGATCCGCCTCTTCCCGACGCTGCCGCAGCTCTACGAGAATCAGGTCCGCGCCTTGATGCGCGCCGGCCGCCGGGACGCGGCAGAGGCGGCACTGCGCCAGGCTCTCGACCATTGCCCCGGCGATCCGGTCGTCGGTCACATGCTGGCGGCGGTCAGCGGCCGCAACGTGGCGGAGCGCGCCAGCAACGAGTATGTGCGGCAGGTATTCGATCGCTTTGCCGACGAGTTCGACCGAAAGCTCGCCAGCCTGCGTTACAGCGCGCCCGAGCATGTGGCGGCCACCGCCCTTGAAGTGCTGGCCGGTGGCATGGCACGGCGCATCCTCGATGCCGGCTGCGGCACCGGTCTTTGTGGCCCGAAGCTGCGCCCCCTCGGCGAACGGCTGGAGGGCGTCGACCTCTCGCCGCGCATGCTCGCGCGCGCACAGGCACGAGGCTGTTATGACAACCTCACGGCCGATGAAATCGGCGCGTTCCTCGCGCTGCATCCGCGAAGCTTCGATCTGATCGTGGCGGCGGACGTGTTCTGCTATTTCGGCGATCTCTCCAGCCTCTTCTGCCGTCTGGCCGGCGCGCTGCAGCCTGACGGCCATCTCATTTTTACCCTCGAGGCGCTGCGCGAGGATGGCGTCGAGTTGCTGCCCTCCGGCCGCTACGCGCATGGTCGCGCGCACGTGGCGGCAGCGGCCGCCACCGCCGGGCTTCGCGTGGAGCGCCTGGAAAGCATTGTCTTGCGTCACGAGTTCGGCGCGCCGGTGGAGGGCTACCTTGCCCTTCTGACCGCGGACAGGGTCTCAGGAAGACTTGGGGGAAGTCGATGAGCGTCAACGCATATTCCAGAGCATCCCAACTCGCGGCCGATCCGCGGGACACGGAATACCGGGCCTTCGGCCTGGTCATCGGCAAGCTGATGGCGGCCGACAGTCCGGCCAAGATGGTCGAGGCGGTCTACATGAACAACCGCCTGTGGAACATCCTCGCCGCCGACCTGGCGAGTCCGGACAATCGGCTGCCGCAGGATCTGCGCGGTCGCCTGATCTCGCTGGCGCTCTGGAGCCTTCGATATGGCGCCAAGGTGATGGCGGGAGAGGCGGATGCCGCGCCGCTGATCCAGGTGAACAGGGAGATCATGGCGGGCCTGCGTCCGCCTCCGGCGGCCGCGCCGCCGGTCCCCGACGGAGCGAAGGGCATGCCCGCGGCCCAGCCGGCGATGTAGCCGGCAAAACGCGGGTTGGATACCGGACCGTCAGAATGACGGTGCCGGAGTTGCAAGGAGAAGCCTCATGTCGATCGAACGATTGGGTTCCGTCGGCGCGCAAGTGGTGAGTTCGACGTCAAAGCGGCCAGTAAGCGAGCCGGAAGCCGACCCGGGCCGCACCCGCGCGCCAAGGTCGGGCGACAGTTCGTCCTTTGCCACGACTGTCGCCGAAACGGAAGCGGCGCCGAAGACCGAGACGGTGCAGGCGGTACAGAAGCCGCATGCCACGGTCATGACGCGGCTTCGCATCGAGTTCAACAAGGAAGCGGCCCGCTTCGTCTATCAGAGCGTGGAGCCCACAACCGGCAGGGTCGTGCAGCAATTCCCCAACGAGGACATGATCCGCCGTGTCGCCTTCCTGCGCGAGCAGCTCGCCGGAAAGGTGGACAAGTCCGTATAGTCGCCGCGCGTCACTTCCGCGCTTTGCTTTTTGCCCCGGCCCGCGCAGGCCGTTCGGGCGCCGCTGTCGTTTGCGGCGCGGTTCCGGGCCCGAGATGGGGTTTGAGCAGACGCAGTGCCCGGTAGATGTTGTCCTCTCCCACCACCTTGATCACCTCGGCGATCAGATTGCAGGTCGCGTTCTCGCGGCTCGTCACCGCGTCGGCGTAGATGCGCGCCGCCATGTGGATCGCGGCGGCGCGCCGCGTCTCGCTGCGCTCGGGCTCCAGAAGCAGGTCCTGCAGCGCGATATAGAGATGGCCGAGGGCGTTTGCGGCCTGCTCCGGCAAGAGGATATCCTTCTCGTGCAGGATGTTGGCGCGGTTGATCAGGTGCAGCGTCGCCACCGAATCGGAAGCGTTGCGGATCAGCGCGCCATTGACCAGAAGTCGCTCGCGGGGCTTCAGCTTGAGGACCAGTGCCATGTTCGCCAGGGGTTATGGCCGGCCCATCGGAGCCCGGGCCGGGATTGCGCTCAGATGATCAGCCCTTGCGGCCCGAGATTCACGCCGAGACCGGGTCCGGGCGAGAAGAGCATGGCGTAAGGACTGCCCGCATTGTTGTTCCTCAGGTCGTTATTGGCAAGGAAGCGATCCAGGAAGCGGTCAAGAAACTTGGGATCCTTGAGCTTTTCCAGATCGAAGCGACCATCGAGAAAGCGTTTCTGCTGCGCCGCCGGCAGGGTGGCGAACTCTTCCGGCAGGCCGAGCGCCACGCGCATGACAGTGGCCAGCGGCTTGCTGGCGATGACCTGGAAGATGTTCTCCATCTTGCCGATCTCGCGCCGGAAATAGAGCGCCTCCCGCAGGCCCGGCGCCTGCTCACCCTGATACTTCTCGAACTCGTTCGTCTTATAGGCCCGGACCATGGCGGCGCGCGCGTCCGGATCGGCGAAGATGGCCTTGCCTTCAGCCAGGCCCTGAAGCGCCTTGGCGAGCTGGCGGAACCGCGGGTCGTTCAGGCGATTGACCAGGGCCTTCGGCTCTTCGGTATCCTCGGTCAGGATCTTGCGGATGAAACCCTTTGCGTCCACCCGCTCCTCGAGCTGGAACCCCTTCAGGACGAATTCGGTGAGCCGGCGGTCCTTGAGCAGCTCGTCCACCGATTTCACGGCGGGCGCCTTGTTCTCGAAATACTCGAGGTCGCGCCGGACCTGCGGCAGCCGCTCGAACGTCTGCATCTGCCGGTCGAACTGACGGTTCACCAGCTTGAACTGCACCAGGCTCGACTGCACACCCAGCATCCGGAGTCCTTTCCCCTCGGCTCTCAGGCTAGTTGGGGTCCGTTAAGCGGCGCTTAACGCAGGAAATCAAGCAGGCTGAGACGCCCGATCTGGCTCACCACGCGCAGATTGGCCTCGAGGGCGATCTGGTCCTGGTTGAGCCGCGAGATCGCCTCGGTGAGATCGACCTCCTGAAGATCGGCCTCGAAGCCGCGCAGCGTGACGCGCGCGCCCTCGTGGCGCTCGAGGATGCCGGTGATCTGCTGCTGGCGTATGCCATTCTCGGCCTGCGCCAGATCGAGCGCGCGCGTAGCGCCGGCCATCATGCCGAGCTGTTCCTCGAGGAACTGGCGTTGCTGGGGCGTGATCTCGGACCCGAACGGACCGCCGAAGGAAACGGCCGTGCCGGCAGCGAAGGATTGCTGCAAAGGTGGTGCGATATCGATGGTGATGCTGTCGCCGGCCGCCGTCGCCGCCGCCGTCACCGTGTGAATCGTACCGGAAGGATCGCCGGCGAAGCTGATGGTATCGCCAGGAACCACACTGCCCGCCAGCGTGCCGGATGAACCGTCCAGTGTCAGGGTCGTGGCGCCGGCCAGGTGCGGTGAGGCGAGCTGGGGCGCGCCCGCGCCGGCATCGAGCGTGCCGGCATGGAAGCGGGCTATGTTGCGGATCACCTGCATCGCCTGTGCGCCAATCTCATCGGCGAGGATCCCGTCGCTGATGATCAGGTTGTCGTCGACTTGCGCCTGCGAACGGGTCTGGTTGTTGAGGAAGCCCGACGCCGCGTCGGGCAGGGCAAGGAGGTCCCCGATCGTGCTGAAGCCGAGCGGGTTCTCGCTGTTGCGGGTACCGCCGAAGATGTACTTCCCATCCACCTGGCTGGTAAGCTGGCTCGAAACGATATCGAAGAGTTGCCCGACCTGGTTCATCAGGTTGGAGGCGTCCCGCTTGGCAATGGCGCCGACGATCTCCTGCTTGATCGTCTCATAGGAGGCGCGCAGGCCGCTCATCGCCGCGTCATACTGGTCGAGGCGGAGCTTGAGCAGCTTGCCGGTCGCGGTGAAGCTTTCCGAACGGCTGATCAGCGACTTGGTGGCGAGCAGCGCGGTCGCGTCCCGGGCCACGCCCTTGAAGTCGTTGGCCTTGTAGCCGGAAGCCACCTGGCGCTGACTTTCCGCCAGCCGGTCCTGACGCTGCAGGATGGCCTGCTGCAGCCAGTAGGACTGGTTGTAGGTACCGACCCGGTTCATGGCTCTGACCTCCTGGCGCGCCGCTGCCCGCCGGCCGGCATTTTCGACCGGACCATCGCGTGCGCCCGGCAATTGCTGCCGGGTCCGCCACCGCCGGCTTGGGCGTGAAGGCCCGAAATCCGCCGATCTGTCGCCTGCATGGCACCTTCCCTTCCGGTTTCCGCCATGACCGACGCAATCGGCGTGCCAGAAGCAAAGCCGGCTCGACAAGCGCTGGCGGTAAGGCCAACATGCGCGCCCCGACCCATTGCCGCAGCCGTGCGGACACGGCAGTCAAGCTGTCGGCAAACCGGTCTGTCCTGGAGTTTCGATGTCTGTGACGGAATGCGATTTTCTCGTGGTGGGCGCCGGCATGGCTGGCGTTTCGGCCGGCTTCTTTCTCGGCCGTCACGGCAGGGTGATCGTGCTGGAGCAGGAGAGCCAGCCCGCCTATCACGCGACCGGGCGCTCGGCCGCGCTCTATTCCGAGACCTATGGCAATGCCGCCGTGCGGGCCATCACCACCGGCGGGCGCTCGTTCTTCATCTCGCCGCCCGCAGGCTTCACCGATCACCCGTTGCTCGCGGCGCGCGGCGTACTTGTGGTGGGCAGCGCGGCACAGCGCGCGAGCGTGGAGCGCATTCATGAGGAAGGCCGGCGGCTGGTGGCGAGCGTGCGCCTGGTGGACCAGGCCGAGATACTCCGCCGCGTGCCGGTGATGCGGCCGGAGCAGGCGCTGCTTGGCGTCGACGAGCCCGATGCCATGGATATCGACGTTCATGCCCTGCATCAGGGTTTCCTGCGCGGCCTGCGCGCCGCCGGTGGTGCGGTGCGGACCGATGCGGAAGTCCTCGCGCTCGCCCGAAGGGGCGAATCGTGGGAGGCGGAGACGCCGGCCGGGCGCTTCGCGGCGCCGGTCCTGATCAACGCGGCCGGTGCCTGGGCGGACCGTGTCGCTTCCCTGGCTGGCATCCCGCCGGTGGGCCTCTCGCCCAAGCGGCGGACGGCCATTACTTTCGATCCGCCGGCGGGCCAGAGCATCAGGGCCTGGCCGGCGCTGATCGATGCCGACGAGCGGTTCTACTTCAAGCCCGATGCCGGACGGCTGCTGGCCTCGCCGGCCGACGAGACGCCGAGCGAGCCCTGCGACGCGCAGCCCGACGAACTCGACATCGCGATCTGCGTCGACCGGCTGCAGGCCGCGACTTCGATCGAGGTGCGGCGGATCGAGAGCCGCTGGGCCGGCCTCAGGACCTTCGCGCCCGACAAGACCCCCGTTGTGGGCTTCGAGCCCGGTCATGCCGGCTTCTTCTGGCTTGCCGGCCAGGGCGGCTATGGCATCCAGACCGCGCCAGCCATGGGACGGCTGGTCGCCGAACTGGCGCGTGGCCTGCCGATGCCGGCCGATCTCGAGGATCTGGGGGCGCGCGCTGCCGCGCTCAGCCCGGCGCGGTTCCGCTAGAATCCTTGCTGCCGCGCCGGTTGCGTTCCCGTGCCACCAGTTCGCCGACCTTGCGCTCCTCCCAGGCCGGATCGAAGAACAGCGGTCCGAAGGTGAAAACGCCCTGCAACGCCAGGCCGAAGCCCCAGCCGACCAGCGGCCAGAAGAACCACGGCCCGCCGGTCGTCATCATGTCGATGAGAAATAGAAGCAGGTTGACGGCCACATACACGATCAGGTGCATGTAGAAGATCTTCATCGCCCGCACGCGCCGCAACGCCGCCCGGTAGAGCCGGTCATCGTCCATTGGCACCTCCCGCCAGGGGGGAACGCAATCCATGCCGCAGCCAGAGCGCGGCGGCGAGCAGGATCAGCGCGCCCGCCTGGTGCAGGGCGCCGAGCGCCACCGGCACCATGAGCAGGAGCGTCGTCACGCCGAGCAGCACCTGGCACAGCATGGCACCGAGCAGCAGGTCGGTCCGGCGCGCCACCTCGCTGCCGCGCGCCCGCCACCAGAGTGCCGCCACCGCCGCCACGATCATGTAGGCGATGGTGCGGTGCGTGAACTGCACCGTGCCATGGCTTTCCAGAAAGTTCAGCCACCAGGGCGCGCGGTGCAGGAAATCGTCGGGCAGCAGCGCGCCGTTCATCAGCGGCCAGGTGTTGAAGACATGGCCCGCATCGAGGCCGGCGACGAGCCCGCCCGAGAGGATCTGCAGGCCCACCAGGCCGATCACCAGATCGGCGTGAGCGCGCAGCCGGGCCTCGGGGCGGACGGACCGGCGGGCCGGCGTCAGCCGGTTCATCGCCTGCCAGAGGAGCAGGGCGAAGATGAGCACCGCGAGGCCGAGATGGGCGGTGAGGCGGTAGTGGCTGACATCGGGATGATCGACCAGTCCGCTCTTCACCATGAACCAGCCGAGCGCACCCTGCGCGCCGCCCAGCAGGAAAAGGAGCAACAGCCCCGGCGCCTCGGAAGTGGCGATGCGGCGCGTCAGCAGGAAGAACAGGAAAGGCAGCAGGAAAACCAGCCCGATGATGCGGCCGAACAGGCGATGACCATACTCCCACCAGTAGATTGCCCTGAACTCGTCGAGCGACATGCCCCGGTTGATCTTCTGGTATTCGGGGAACTGCCGGTACTTCTCAAGTTCCTCCTGCCACGCCGCCTCGGAGAGCGGCGGCAGCCAGCCCGTCACCGGCCGCCATTCCACCATGGAGAGGCCGGAATTGGTGAGCCGCGTGATGCCGCCCACCACCACCATGCAGAAAACCAGCAGGGCGACAAAGAGCAGCCACCATCCGACCTGGCGGCGCGCGGCTTCGCGCGGATCGGTCATCGCGGCACTTGGGCTGAGGCTCGCCATGTGCACGGCTCGCAGGATCGATGGAAGGGCGCAGAGAAACTAGGCGCCCGGCAGCCGCCCGCCAACCGCCCCCGGCGCGACCGATCGCCGCACGGGTATCACGGCGCGAGAACCACTCGGCCGACGATCCGCCCGGCCTTCAGATCCTCGAGCGTTCGGCTCGCCTCGGCCAGCGGCCGGCGGGTGATGGGAATCGGCTGCACCCGGCCCGAGCGCGCCAGCGCCACCAGCTCCTGCATGTCGGCAAGCGAACCGACATAGGAGCCGCCGATCTGGATGACCCGGAAGGGGAACATCGGGATCGGCATGGAGAGCAGGCCGCCAAACAGCCCGACGATGAAGAGGCGGCCGCCCTTCTTCAGGGCGCCGATGGCAAAATTGACCGAGGGCTCGGAACCGACGAAATCCAGCGCGGCCGCGACACCGCCGCCGCTCATGCCGACGATCTTCTTTGCCGCGCCGTCCTCGCGGGTATTGATCACCTCGGCAGCACCGGCAGCCTTCGCCGCAGCGAGCTTCGCATCGTCGATATCGGCGACGATGGGCGCCTGGCCGGTGACGATCTCCGCCAGGCGCACCGCGGCCATGCCGACGCCGCCCGCGCCCACGATCAGAAGCCGCTGGCCCTCGGCCAGCCGCCCGACCTTCTTGAGCGCGCCGAAGGCGGTGAGTCCGGAACAGGCCAGCGTGCAGGCCAGATCCGCCGGCACGCCCGCGTAATCGATCAGGTAGCGCGCATGCGGAACGAGGACGCGGTCGGCATAGCCGCCATGACGGTTTATGCCCAGGGCCTGCGGCTTGCCGCAAAGATGTTCGTCGCCAGCGCGGCAAAAGGCACATTGGCCGCAGCCGATCCAGGGGAAGACCACGCGCCGGTCGCCGACCTTGACGCCACTTGCCTCCGGGCCCACGGCCAGCACCTCGCCGGCGATCTCGTGGCCCAGCGTTAACGGCAGCGCGCTGCCGAAGGGGAGCTTCTTGCCCGCCCCCATGTCGAAATAGCCTTCCCAGAGATGCAGGTCGGAATGGCAGACGCCGCTCGCCTCGATGCGCAGCAGCACCTCCGCGCCTTTGGGCTCCGGATCGGCCTCGCGCGTTTCCTTGAGCTGCTCCCCGAAACTGGCGACCCGGTAACTCAGCATGCCTGTCCTCCTCGGCCCTGGGCGGACCAGCCGCCCTGCATGGGGCGCAGGTTAGCATGCGGGATTCACGGGGCGCAAAGGCTCACGGATCGGCGCGCGGCTCTCTATCATGGGCCGGGGGAGGAAGACCGATTGCAGCCATCGACCCGCGCCGGCGGCGGCGCCTGGACCATCTTCGCCGTCCTTTGCCTGGCCTACACGTTGAGCCAGTTCTACCGCGCCGCCAATGCGGTGATCGGCCCCGACATCACGCGCGAGCTGCAGTTCGGCCCGGTCGAGCTGTCGATCATCACATCGAGCTTCTTCATCGCCTTCGGCCTGGTGCAGCCTTTCGTCGGCGTGCTCCTCGACCGCTATGGCCCGCGCTTCAGCATGACCGCGCTGATGGTCGTGGCGGTGGCCGGCGCCATCCTGTTTGCCGTCTCCAGCAGTCTCGAGGGTCTGTCCTTTGCCCGCATCCTGCTCGGCATCGGCAACTCGGCGCTGCTGATCGGGCCGCTTGTCGTCTATGCGCGCTGGTTCCCGCCGCAGCGCTTCGGCCTGCTGACATCGGTGCATATCGCGGTCGGTTCGCTCGGCACCCTGCTCGCCACCTCGCCGCTCGCCGAGGCCTCCGCCACCTTCGGCTGGCGCGGCGCCTTTCTCGGCATGACGGCGATCACCGCGCTCTTCGCCGTGCTGATCCTCGTCGTGGTGCGCGACGGGCCAAGCGGCCATCCCTTCCTGACCCGCGAGCCGGAACGGCTGATCGACAGCTTCCGCGGCATCCGCGAGGTGCTGCGCAACAGGCGCATGTGGCTGATCTTCGCCATGAACTTCACCGCCTACCCCAGCACCATCACGGTGCTCGGCCTGTGGGGCGGCCCCTATCTTGCCGACGTGCACGGCCTCGACACCGCGGCGCGCGGGCAGGTGCTCCAGAACATGGCGATCGCCTCCATCATCGGCTATCTCGCCTTCGGCCCGCTGGACCGGGTCCTCGACACGCGCAAATGGCTGGTGATCGGCGGCGCCTGTGGCATCGTGGCCGTTCTCTGCCTGCTCGCCTTCGTGCCCGGCCTCGCCCTCTGGCAGGTCTCTGCGCTGCTTGCCGCCCATGGCTTCCTCGCCAGCAGCTTCGCCTTCGTGCTCGCGCATGGCCGCAGCGTCTTCGAGGAGCGTCTCGTCGGGCGCGGCATGACGGTGCTCAATTTCGGCACCATGATGGGCAGCTTCACCCTGCAGTATCTGACCGGCCTCGTCATCAGCGCCTTCGGCACCGCGGACGGCGCGGTGCCGCCGGAAAGCGCCTACCGCGCCATGTTCGGCACGCTCGCGCTGTGCCTGGCGCTGGCGCTTCTCGTCTACTGGCGTATCGAGGACGCGAAGCCGAGCGAGGAGGCGCGGCGCGCGACCCCTGCGCGCTGAGGCTTGCGGCGGAAACTTCAGAGCTTCTGCGGGTTGCCCTGCATCAGGTTGCCCTTGACCATGAAGTCGCCGCCGCCGGGGACCGAGGTTCCGGAAAAGACCCCGTGCCAGACGATCGTCTCCATGCAGAAGCGGCGCAGCCCGACCGAGAGCCGCTCCGCGCTCAGGCAGAAGGTCTCGCCCTCCACGCTCCAGCGTTCGCCGACCGGCTGCTTCCACTGCCCGGACGGCTCGTCCCACACCCGCACCGAGGCCCGCCCATCCTCCGCCAGATAGGC
>JAHCJQ010000059.1 GCA_026126215.1 Alphaproteobacteria bacterium | reverse complement strand
ACCCTTCGATAGCTGAGCGAAATTCATCCATCCGGCCTGAGCCGTGCCGCCAGCCAGCGGCGGAACAGCACAATCTTGCGCCGCCGCTCCTCGCCCTTGCGGCAGACGAGCCAGCAGGCATAGCCCTTGGGCCTGACCGGTGGAAACGGCTGGACCAGCCGGCCGGCTTCGATCAGCGGCTGGGCGAAAGGAAGGATGCCGAGCGCCACGCCGAGACCCCGTTCCGCCGCATCGAGAGCTGGCCCTATTCCGTCCAGATGCAGGTTGCGGCGCGGCTTGAGGGCCGGCAGACCGCGTCCGGCGAGCCACTGCGCCCACAGATCCGGCGCGCTCGCCGAGTGGATCAGCGTGTGGCGGACAAGATCCTCAGCCATTGCAAGCGGCGTGCGGGCAAGCAGGCTAGGCGCCGCCACCGGCAAGATCGCGATCGGTGAGAGGGAATGCGCATGAACGCCCGGCCAGGGACCCTGGCCGATGCGGATGGCGACATCGACTTCCTCGCGCGCCAGATCGGTCACCATGGTCGAAGTCGACAGGCTGAGCTCGATATCGGGATGGCGTGCCAGGAATTCCTCGAGCCCCGGCATCAGCACGAGGCTCGCCACCATGGGTGGCGCGCTGACACGCAGCACGCCATCGCCATGCCGGCGGGCGAGTTCGCGCGAGGCCGAGAGCAGTTCATCGAATGCCTGTCGCACGCGGATGCCATATTGCGCGCCGGCGCGCGTCAGGGTCGCTTCGCGCGGCCGCCGCTCGAAGAGCTGCAGGCCAAGCGCCTGTTCGAGTTGGGCGATGCGATGGCTGACCGCCGAGGGCGTGAGCCCCAGTTCCGCCGCCGCAGCCTTAAAGGAACCAAGCCGCCCCACCGCGTCGAAAGCCTGCAGACCGAGGAGCGGCGGCAGGCGCATGGCGTCAGACGTGCTGGCCGCCATTGATGTGGATTTCCGCGCCGTTCACGTAGGAAGCCGGCGCGGTGCACAGGAAATAGATGGTGGATGCCACCTCCTCCGGCCGGCCCAGCCGTCGCAGCGGAATCTCCCGCTCGACGATCTCGGCGGTGCCGGGCGAAAGGATCGAGGTGTCGATCTCGCCTGGCGCTATGGCATTGACCCGCACGCCGATCCGGCCGAGGTCGTGCGCCATCTCGCGCGTGAGGGCATAGAGTGCCGCCTTCGACGTGGCATAGGCTGCGCCGGCGAAAGGATGCACCCGCGTGCCGGCGATCGAGGTCACGTTGACGATCGATCCCTGGGCACGCGCCAGTTCCTCCTTGAGGCCCTGGGCCAGCATCACGGTGGCGAAGAAATTCACCGCGAACACCGCCTGCCAGGTGGCAAGCGTGGTGTCGAGCGTACCCAGCCGCTCGCCGTTCGGACCTTTGGGCGAGATGCCGGCATTGTTGACCAGCGCATCGAGCCGGCCTTCGCCGAGCCGCCGCCGCAGATCCTCGATCCCGGCCGGAATGCGCGACAGGTCGGACAGGTCGAGCTGGACATGGTTTTCCGGCCCCATGTCCCAGGGGCAGTTCTCAGGGATAGCGTGTCGCGAGATGGTGATCACCCGCCAGCCTGCGGCACTGAACCGCTTGACCGTCGCATGGCCGATGCCCCGGCTGGCGCCGGTCAGGATCAGGGTTCTCTGGCGTTCTGACATGGCGCGGAGATTAGCCCAAGGCCGAGGCCGGTGCCACCTCCGATGGCCTAAGACTTCCTGCCATCGATCAGCCGGAAGACATCGACCTCCCCCTTGCGACCGCGCAGCTTGAGCTCGCCCATATGTTGGAACCGGAAATCTTCGCCTGCCTGTGCCACAGTCCGCCCCGAAACCAGGATCGCCAGGTCCTCGGCCTCGCCGAGCAGGCCGCGACCGATCTCGCACAGCCGGTCGGCGCTGTTCACCGTATCGCCGACGATGGTGTAATTGAGGCGCGCGGCGCTACCCACATTGCCGACCGTGGCCGGGCCGCTATGGATGCCGATCCGCACCCGGACGACTGGCTCCCCCTTCTCGCGCCGGCTGTGGTTGTCGGTGCGGATCGCGGTGGCGATGGCGATGGCGGCGAGGCAGGCCCGGCGCGCATGATCCGGCTGCTCGTCCGGCGCGCCCCAGAACACCATCATCCCATCGCCCAGATACTTGTCCACGGTGCCGTCCTGTGCCTCGACGGAGGCTTCCAGCAGTTCGAAATGCCGGTTCAGGAAAGCCGCCACCTCGCCGGCCTGCATCTGCTCGGAAAGTGCCGTGAAGCCGGCGATGTCGGTGAACATCACGGTCACCTCGCGCTCGACGGAGAGCAACGGCATGTCGCCGCCCCGGCCGATCAGGCGGCGCACGAGGGCGCGCGGAACATAGGCTTCGAACCAGCGAAGGCCCTCGATCATGGCGTTGAAGGCTTGCGCCGCATCGTCCATCTCCCGGAACCGGCTGCGGCGCAGGTGGCGAACGTGGCCAAGTTCAAGGCGGCGCACATGGCGCGCCGCCTCGGCCAGCGCGCCGACCGGCCGGGCGACACGCTGACCGATCAGGCGGGCCACCAGCGCCGCGATGACCAGAATGCCGAAACCGGCGAAGGCCGCATACCACATGCGCGCGAACGCCGCTTCCAGCGTCTCCTCACGCAGATAGGTGCCAATGGTCCAGAGCCGCGGCCCGAACTCGTCCACTTCGTGGTAGACATACAGGTAGGTCTCGTTCTCGAATCGTGCCAGATGCCCCCGTTCGCCCAGAACACGGCGCGAGCGGGTGCGGTCGACCCAGTTTCCCTGGTCCCAGATGCGCGCCAGGATCGGATCGCCGATCTCGCCGAGCGAGGGCAGCGGCCGCTCCCGGCCACGATCCTCGAAACCGAACAGCAGCGAGGGATGGGCCAGCACCGTATAGCCTTCCAGCAGGATGAAGGAATGGGCCCTATGCTGTTCGGCGAGGTCCAGGAGCAGTCGCGAAAGATTGGCGATGGACACAAGAGCGCTCACATGGCCGATATACTCGCCATTGCGGCGCACCGGCGCCCGCAGGTTGACGGCGGGCTCGCCCACCGCCTCGCCCCAGAAGACATCGCCCCAGAATGCACGTTCGGCGCGGCTCACCACACCGGCAACGCGTGCGGCATCCGGCGAGTCGTCAACATAGGTGCGGTGGCGGAAGCCGCCCCGCGAGGAGCGCGCCAGCCGGAAGACGCGGCCATCGGCGGCGACATAGCGGATGGCGCTGATCTGCGGCAGGGCGACCAGCATGCCGCCGGCAAGCTCGATCCAGCGCCGTTCCGTGAATGGATCGATATTCTCGTTCGCCACCAGATCCGCCAGGCCGGCGCCTGCCGTCATCACCGGATCGAGCCGGTGGCGGATGCCATCCTCCACCAGTGCGATGGTCAGTTCGGCGCGGTCGCGCGCCAGCTCGATCGTGTTCTGCTGGCCGCTCCAGATGGCGATCCAGAGCACCAGAGAGACCGCCAGAACGACCAGGCCGCTGAAGCCGAACACCAGCACGAAGCCGATGCTGACCCGAATCGCGCCCCGTGGCGGCCGGGCGCGCCAAAAGCTGAGCCATGAACGCACGGTCTTGCCGGTCAGTGGGTCATCAGGACCGGAATCGTCGTCTCCGTGAGCACCGCGCCGGTGACGCCACCGAAGATGAGGCGCCGCATGTGCGAACGGGTATAGGCGCCCATGACCATCATGTCGCACCCCTGCTCCCGCGCCGCCGAAAGCAGTGTCTGACCCTGCGTCCGCTCACCGGCCGGCAGCGCGGCACTGGTCGCCGTTATGCCATGCCAGGCCAGATACTCGACCGCATCCTCCGCCGGCGGCCCATAGGGCGATTCCTCGGCGACGGAGAGCACGACGACCTTCTCCGCCTCGCGCAGGAACTGCCTGGCATAGGCGACTGCCCGGCCGACCTCGACCGAACCGTTCCAGGCGATGGCGATGCGCTGCCCGATCCGCTCCGGCAGCGGCCCTGGCACCACCAGAACCAGCCGTCCAGTCTCGCGCAGTCCGGCCTCGAGCGCGAGCGAGGGATGCTCCTCCTCCTGTTGCGGCGGCTTGGCGGCGACGATGAGATCAGCCAGACGACCCTGTTCCGCGACGATATCGTCCTCCCGCCCGGTCCGCCGCAGCAGCCGGGCGCTGACGCCGCTGGCCGCCGGCCGTTCGGCAAGGGGGAACTGGTGTCGCTGGCGAATACGCTCGAAGAGCTGCCCGGCCCGCGCCTCGCGCTCGCGCGCTTCCTTCTCGGCTGCCGACATGATCTGGTCGATCATCGCCGAGGTCATGCCTTCGCCCACGAAGGCAACCGCGTCGCGCGAATCCACGCTTGTCACCAATCCGTCCAGATGCGCCTCGCAGCGCCGTGCGACGTGGAAAGCGCAGTCGAGCGCCGCCTCGTCGGACTGCGCGCCGGAGAGCGGCGCCAGTATCCTGCGAATCGCCATGTTCAGCCTCCGCCCTGCGTTGGTGGCGTCGAGTCTCCGGAATTGAGGATAATGCGCCGGCCGGCCAAAGCCAAATGCCGCTGCGCTTGCCCGGCGAGTTCTTCGGTATCCGCGCCGGCGGCAAGCCGCGTCCAGTCGATCCTGCCAGGATCGAACGAAAGCTGGCGACGCAGCACCTCGACCGTCGCGTCCGAGGCATCGCCGCGGCGCTTCTCGATCCGCTTCTCCATCACGGCGGGCGCGGCTTCCAGCCAGAAGCCATCGAAACGCAGGCCGCGTTCCGCGGCAACCTGTGCGAGTGCGGCCCGCTCATCGGGTCTTGCATGGACCGCATCCACCATCACCGCGCGGCCCGCCGCGAGCGCCTGGCCGGCCCGCCGGCGAAGCTCGGCATAGACCGCATCGCCCGTCTCGGTGCCGTAGGCGTCCGGCGGTGCCGGCCGGTTCAGTTCCAGCCCCAGCATGGCCTTGCGCAGTTCGTCGCTGCGCAGCAGCAGCGCGCCAGGCGGCGGTCCGACGAGCGGCGCGAGGGCGCGCGCCAGCGTCGTCTTGCCGCTGCCCGAGAGACCGCCCACGGCCAGCAGGCGCGGCGGCTCTTCCGCGAGGAAGGCAAGGCCAAGCTCGACATAGTGGGCCGCGCGCCGGCGCAGACGCTCCGCCTCGTCCGGCGCGGTGGCGATCTCGGCCATGCTGCAACTTACATGGGCACGGATGCTGGCGCGATTGGCGAGGAAGAGCGCGAGCAGGGCAAGCCCGTCCATCTGCCGCTCATGCACCATGTAGCGGGACAAGACGAGCGAGGCGCCGTCGGCCTGGCCACGCTCGCACAGGTCCATGATCAGGAATGACAGGTCGTAGAGCACGTCGGTAACGGAGAAATCTTCGTTGAACTCGATGCAGTCGAACAGGACCGGCACACCCTCCATCAGGCAGATGTTGCCAAGATGCAGGTCGCCATGCCCGTGGCGAACGAAGCCTTGTGCCCGCCTTCGCTCCATCAGCGCGCCGTTTCGTTCGAGTGCGCGCAATTGCCCGCGCCCCAGCGCCTCCACTTTCGCCGGGTCGAGGATGGAGCCGGCGAAACGGCCGCACTGGCGCTGGCTGACCTCGACGATATCGCGGAAAGTATCCGCACCGCCACGGTCCTGACGCTTCTCGCAGACGGCATGAAACGCGTGCACGCGGTCCGCCAGCCGCTCGAGCAACGCGGTTCCGATCCGCCCCTCGCGCCGGGCGATCTCGTCCAGCACCGTGCTTTCGTCGAAGCGGCGCATCTCGACGACCCAGTCCACCGCCTGACCTGCGCCACCGAGGGCGAGCCGGCCATCTTCCTCCCGCGTCACGGGCACCGCACGCAGATAGAGATCGGGAGCGGACCGCCGATTGAGTCGGACTTCCTCCTCGCAGAAGTGCCGGCGACGTTCCGGGCTGGAGAAATCCATGTAGTCGAACCGCACCGCCCGCTTCAGCTTGAGCGCGCGCCGCGCGCCGCGAAAGACATAGGCGCCATGCGTGCGGATGGGCGGCAATGTCGCCCCCTCATCGCCCCAGTTCGACGGATCGCCGAGGAAGCGGACGATATCGGCTTGCGCTTCCTCTGCCACGCGCTAGCCCTCCACCCGATCGGGCGCGTTCTCGTCCACCCCCTCCGGATCCTGGTGGACGATCACCTCGGCACCAGGGAAGGCCGCGCGGATGCGCTCCTCGACCTCCTCGGCAATCTGGTGCGCGCGCGTCAGTGTCATCCCGCCGTCCATCTCGAGATGAAGCTGGATGAAATGCGACGTGCCGGCCGCGCGCGTGCGCAGATCGTGCAGGGCGCGCACCTCGGGATGAGCTAGCGCGATGTCGCGGATGCGCGCCCGCATCTCGTCGGGCAGTTCCCGATCCATCAGGTGATCGAAGGAGTCCCGCAGGATGCCCCAGGCGGCATGGAGAATGTAGAAGGCGATGCCGATGGCGAATAGCGGATCGGCATGCACGAAGCCGAAGCGAGTGGCGAGCACCAGCGCCACGATGACCGCGACATTGGTCAGCAGATCGCCCACATAATGCAGCGAATCCGCGCCGATCGCGAGCGAGCCGGTGCGGCGCGTCACGTACTTCTGAAAGATCACCAGGCCGAAGGTCAGCACGATCGATACGACCATCACGGCGATGCCGAGTTCGCCCTGCTGAAGCGGCGCCGGGTGCAGCAGCCGGTCCGCCGCCTGAAAGATCAGGAACCCCGCCGACCCGGCGATGAAGGCCGCCTGGCCGAGACCGGCCAGCGCCTCGGCCTTGCCGTGGCCAAAACGATGCTCAGCATCTGGCGGCGTCAGCGAATGGCGCACGGCCAGCAGGTTGATGAGCGAGGCGCCGGCATCCATCAGCGAATCGATCAGCGAACTCAGGATCGCCACCGAGTCGGTCCGGAACCAGACCACCGATTTGAGGACGATGAGCGTGACCGCCACCGCGACCGAGGCCACGGATGCCAGCCGCATCAGCCGCGCCGCGCGCGCGGGGTCGGTGCCGGTCAGCTTCATCGCCGGCTCAGGGGTAGAGCCGGGCCTGGTTCCAGCCCTCGCCGTCGCGACTGTAGACGACGCGCTCATGCAGGCGGAACGGCCGGTCCTGCCAGAACTCGATCTTTGACGGGGCGACGCGGAAGCCCGACCAGTAGGGCGGACGGGGCACCTTGCCCAGGCCGAAGCGCGCGGCATGGCGGGCCACCGCCGCTTCAAGCTCGAACCGGCCGCCCAGCGGCCTCGACTGCTGGGACGCCCAGGCGCCGATCTGGCTGTCGCGCGGGCGGGTGGCGAAATACTCGTCTGCCTCGCCATCGCTCACCTGCGCCGCACGGCCTTCGATCCGCACCTGCCGGCGCAGGCTCTTCCAGTGAAAGCAGAGCGCGACCAGTGCGGTAGACAGAATCTCCCGGCCCTTCTGGCTTTCCAGGTTGGTGAAGAAGACGAAACCCGACGCATCGAAGCCCTTGAGCAGGACCATGCGGACCGAGGGCTGGCCGTCCGGCGAGACGGAAGCCAGCGCCATGGCGTTCGCATCGTTTGGCTCGCGGGCCTCGGCCTCCTTGAGCCAGGCCCCGAACAGGGTGATAGGATCGGTCTGGTCCTGGAAAGACATGGGCCTACTCGCTTCCGCCGCGCACGCAATTCATGTAATGGATGCTAGCACGCCGGGTACCGGGCACGTCAGCAATACTTGAGTTTTTTCTGGATGGCGACCTTCATGCGAACCGATCGCGGCACCGGCCTCCGGCCATGGTGCCTCTGTCTTCTGCTGGGGTTCATGGTCATGGCCGTGGCCTTCGCACCGCCGGCCCGGGCGGATTTCGCGGAGGGCACGCGCGCCTTCGATGCCGGCGACTATGCGCGCGCCTACGAGATCTGGCTGCCGCTCGCGCGCGAGGGCGACCTCGCCGCGCAGCGCAATATCGGCCTCCTCTACCAGAGCGGCCGCGGCGTGGCCCGCGACACTTCGGAAGCGGCGCGCTGGTTCCGCCGCGCAGCGGAAGCGGGCTTCGACCGGGCACAGGCGAACCTGGCCGCGCTCTACCTGAACGGCGACGGCGTCGCGCAGGATTATGGCGAAGCGCGCGCCTGGTTCGAGAAGGCGGCGATGCAAGGCCATGTCGTCTCCCAGTACAATCTCGGCGTCATCTACGAACTGGGCCTCGGCGTCGGCAAGAGCGAGCCGCGCGCCGTGGCCTGGTACAATCTCGCTGCCCGCGCCGGCCATCGCGGCGCGCTCGACCGGCTCTCCTATCTGGTGGCGCTGAAGCCCGCCGGCGAGGGGGAAGCTGGCGCCGCCGCCGCCGGCCTGCGTCCGGCACAGGCGGAGACCATGCCGGTGCCGCCGGAAGGCCCCCAGCCGCCAGCGCCCGAGGTCATGGCCGAAGTGCCGATACCGCCCTCGGAGCGGGATGTCGACAGCCTCACCTTCGGGCGGGCGGCACGGGAGGCCAACGGTCCCACGCCGCAGCCGGCGGCCGCGCCAGCCGCTAGGGCGGCGGCGGCCGCGGCGCCGGCCAGGGCCTCCGGCGGCGGCGACACGGCCGCGACCCCTGCATCCTCTGGTGCGGAACAGGCCTTCGCCAGCGGCGACTATCAGGGCGCCCTGGCCCGCTGGCTGCCGGCGGCGCGCGCCGGCAACGCGGACGCCCAGTTCGGCCTCGGCCGGCTCTATCGCGAAGGCCTCGGCCTGCCGCCCGACCGGGTGCGCGCGCATATGTGGTGGAACCTCGCGGCCCGCCAGGGCCACGAGCCGGCGCGCGAGGCGCTGTCCCGGCTGGAATCGCAGATGAGCGCCGGGCAGATCGAAGAGGCGAAGGCGCTGGCGGAGGGCCTCGCGCCGCGTTGAACGATTTCACTTCTTGGTGAGTGCCCCGACCGCGATTGCAAGGCGGGGCAGCGGGCACTAGTTTCGACATCGATACGGGGGCGCATTGATGCTGGAGGCCTCCGATGCGTGCCCCGATGTTCGGCGCCGTTCTGGCGCTGCTCATTCTCCCCTCCGCCGATGGCGCAGTCGCGCAGAAGAGGGGGGCGCGCGAAATCTCCTCCGAACTGCGCAGCGAGCTTGGCTCGATCTCCAGCTACGCCGGCCAGGCCGCCACCTTCCAGGCCCGGCTCGGCCAGCATAACGACCTGGACTATCCGAACCTGACAAAGCTCGAGGATGCGGAGCGCTGGGTCAAGGTCTCCGTCTTCTGTCTGGAAAAGTTCCGCAGCGCCTATGCCGCGGGCGCAGTCGCCGAGCATGAAATCCATTTCGGTACGCGCGACCTGGCTGGCGATGATGGTCCACTGAAGTCGCCGCTTTCCGTCGCGCAGGCGGAGCGATTCTGCGCCGCCTCGCGCGCGCTGGCCGAAGCGCACGTGCGGGATGTGAAAGCCATTACCGATGGTGATGCTGCGCGGGCGGGAGAGATCCCTGGCCTCGGCGCGGAGGCACTGGCCCAGCTCGCCGGGCGGTTCGCAAGTGCCGCCGCACAGGGTCTTTCGCGGCTCGGCGTCAACGACCACGACCGCCCCGACATGAACCGGATCGACGATACCGAGCACTGGCGCAACTCGAGCGGGCTCTGCCTGCTCCATGCGGAGCGGGCGGCGGCGGCCGGTTTCGATGCGACGCGGGCCGTGCCCTTCAAGACGTATGGGGCGCGGCTGAACGAGATCCCGGTCTCCGGCTCGCTCAACCTCATGTCACTGCGCGAATTCTGCCAGGCCTCGATGGACGCGGCAATGGCGCAGGCCCGGAAGCTGCGCCGTCGCTGAGACGCGAATTTCGGGGCTCGGCAAGCAATCACATGTCGGAGAGGCGCGGTGCGCGCGCCATTGTCGCCGGCCTTCCGGCAGTCTAGCCTCACCGACGCTACGGGGGCGTAGTCACTGCCGAGGCAGCCGGGTTTGCAGCCCGCCTGATGACCGAATGACCAACCGCCCTCCGGACCGGCGCCTGTCGCCCCGTTCCGCACCAATCATCGCATTGTCCCTGCTCGCCGCGCTGTCGTCCGGAGCCGGCCCGGCGGCGGCGCAGATCAAGTTTGATCTGCCGGCCGGCGGCAAGGTTACGGTTCCCCTGCCCGGCTCCGGCTCGGTCACGGTGCCCGGCGCGTCGAGCGTGCCGTCCCGGGTGATCAGCCCGGAACTCCGCTCCCGTCTGCACGACGTATCCGTTTATGCCTCAAGCGTTGCCCGCTCCTTTTCCTTCTACGGCAAGCCACGGCGCGGCGACGGCCCGGACTTCACCCTGGTCTGGGACTCAGAGAAATGGGTCGGCGATACGGCCCGCTGCATGGACGCGGCGCGCGACGCCCATCTGGCCGGCGGCTCGTCGCGCGAGCCGATCACCTTCAACACCCACGGCGTGCTGCGCGACGGCGTGCCCCTCGCCAGCCCCATGCCGCTGCACGAGGTCGGCCGCTTCTGCGCCGAGATCCGTCCCATCGCCGAGGCCCATCTGGCCAGCCTGCGCAGCCAGCAGAGGCGATAGCCCGACTTATCCGCAACGAGGAAAGCGAAAATGAAAGCAACCAATCCCAGATTGCTGGCCGGCCTGTTGGTCGGTTCCATCGCCGCCATCGGGCTCCTTGGCACGAGCCCGGCCGCGGCGCAGAACCGGACCTGGCTCAAGCCGACCGACAGCCGCGAGGCGCCGAAAATGAACCAGAGCCAGGCGGCGCTGGCCAAGAAGATCGAGGAGCAGGTCCTCGAGGCGATGACCTATGGCGGCGCGTTCGACTGCCAGGTCGAACGGGCCGGCAAGTGCTCGATCGCCGAGCTTCCTGACATCGCCAAGCAGGCCGAGGCGGAGAAGTTCGTCGCCTTGGCGAAAGCCTGCCACGACACGGCCAAGGCAGCGCTGGCCGCCGGGCTCGCCAACAACCACCGTGTCGAGTTCCGTGGGCCGCGCAGTTCGGTTTTTTCCGGGCCGATGGCGCTGCGCAGCGTACTGCATGCCTGCAACTACTACCGCATCGCTTCCGAGCGCCATCTGGAGCGCGTCAAGGCAAAGGATATCGACTGGGGCGGCGATCGCAAGATGCATGCGGCGGCAGGCGAATTCGCCGCCATTGCCGGCCGGATCATCGCCTGGGAGAACGACGTCAATTGCCACGAGACCAAGAGCACGCACAGCCGCTGCGAGCGCGCTGCCAAGATGACCGAGTCCGGCAACGCCACGCGCTGGCAGAAGGAAGCGGACCTCTGCGTGAGCGAGTTCAAGAAGGCACGCGACGCGAAGGTTCCAGACGACTATCCGGTGGGTTTCCAGAACCCGCATCCGACTTTCGTCAGTCCGGAGACCATCGCCACGCTCGGCAAGTATTGCGAGGACACCAAGGTCAAGGCCGACAAGCTCTATCAGGAGGTCGTTGCCGGCCCGCAAGCGGCGGCCGAAAAGGCCAAGACCGACGAGGCCGCGAAAAAGAACGCCGAATTGAAGGCAGAGGAACATGCCGATACGGTGGCAACCATCACCGAGGACAGCAAGACGATCGTAGAGACCGGCCTGCGCCTCGCGGAGGGCGACAGCAAGCTGGAAGCGGAACTCATCGGCAAGATGCGGCGGCCGGGCGAGGCCAAGCACGAGATCGAATCGGCCGTTCGCGAATGGTGGGACGACAAGGTCGAGTACTCGTTCCTGTCCAAGGCGCGGCACTGCGCCGAACAGGGCCGGTATCTGTTGAAGGACGGCGCCCCGCAGGACATGCCAATCACGGTGGAGGCGCAGGCCATCGACTGGAAATCCGAGTTCAAGCTCCCTTTCACGCTCGGACAGTATGTCAAGGCCTGCGAGAAGATCGTCGCCTACTCTTCCGAACTGAAGAAAAAGGCCGAGGCCCGGGCCAGCAATGCGCAGGCGGAGCGGGCGAAGGACGAAGCGGATAGACTGGCGCAGTTCCTCGGCGTCCTGCAGGGCGATCGCGCCAAGATATTCAAGGACAACAAGGTGCATCTCTACCAGACCTTCGGTCCGGGCGGCACCCAGCTAAAGACCCCGGAAGACTTCGTGAAAGCGAAGGCCTGGTACTGGTATGCCGTCGATTTGCAGGCCAAACCGATTGCGCAGTGGCGCTCCGAAGGCTGGCAGTTCAAGGGAGACACCCTGCTGCGCAAGTTCGGTGACGCCGATCTCGGGCAGAGCGTCCCCTGGTCCCGCGCCATGCCGGAACCGGCGGACGGCGCGCCCGGAACCATGGGCAAGGGCGGCGCCGCGCCGGCACCGCAGCAGCGCGGTTCCAACGACACGGCACCGGCGACCAGCGTCGCCTCGGCAGGCGGGACCGGCGGCAGCGGTACGGGCGGTGGCAGCACGGGCGGCAGTGGTGGCAGCACGGGCGGCGGTGGCGGCAGCACGAGCAGCAGCGGCGGCGATGCCGGCGGAGGCTACTCGGTCGGCTTCTCCGCCGGCGGAGGCGGAGGCGGCATTTTTGGCTTGCTGTTCCTCGCCCTGCTCGGGGCCGGGTTCCTCGCGGTCTACCGCCTCCTCAACCTGCGCCTCAAGGCGGTGGAAGACGTGCTGGATCAGCTCCCCGATGCCCGCCGGCTGATGGCGCGGATCCCGGCCAAGGCCGAGGGCCCGATCCTCTCGAGCAAGGCCTGACCTCATCGGCTCGGGCGAACCACCGAGGGGCCGGCCGAAAGGCCGGCCCTTCTTCGTTTGGCCACACCGTGCCGCTTTAACGCGCCCCATTCCACCACTACATTAGGCGCGACCAGCGACGGGGTACGCGTTCGGCATGGCAGACCTGTACGACATCATTGGCGTCCCGCGTGGCGCCAGCCAGGACGAGATCAAGAAGGCGTTCCGCAAGCGCGCCAAGGACTATCACCCAGACCGCAATCCGGGCGACCCGAAGCTTGCCGAACGCTTCAAGGAACTGAACGCCGCCTACAGCATCCTTGGCGACGAGAAGATGCGCGGCCGATACGACCGCGGCGAGATCGATGCCCAGGGCCAGGAACGAAGCCCCTCCCGCAACCACCGTGGTGGCCGGCGCGCCGGAGCCGGGCCGGGCGGCGGCGGGTTCCGTTTCGATTTCGGCCCGGATGGGCCAGAGGACATCTTCTCGGAGATTTTCAGCGGCTTTCGCGGTGGCCGGGCCGGCGCCGGACGGGCGGCCCGCGCCCGTGGCGCGGACGTGGAATACAAACTCTCGATCGGCTTTCTCGAGGCGGCGCGCGGCGGCACCAAGCCGGTGACGCTGCCCTCCGGCCGGACCCTCAACGTCCGCATCCCGCCCGGCATCGGCGATGGCCAGCAGATCCGCCTCAAGGGTCAGGGGGAGGCGGGCATAGGTGGCGGTCCGACAGGCGATGCCCTGATCGAGATCGCGGTGGAGCCGCATGCCTTCTTCCAGCGCAAGGGCAACGACGTGCATGTAGAACTGCCGGTCTCGCTTGGCGAGGCGGTGCTGGGCGCGAAGATCGCCGCGCCGACCATCCATGGCATGGTCAATGTCACCGTGCCCAAGGGCTCCAATACCGGCACCGTCCTGCGCCTGCGCGGCAAAGGCATACCGGCCCATGGCGAGCGGCCGGACGGTGATCAGTATGTGCGTCTGAAAATCGTCCTGCCGGACAAGCCGGACCTGGCGCTGGAGCGCTTCGTGCGCGACTGGCCTGGCGCGCAGGACGAAACGCTGCGCAGCCGCTTCCGCATCGAGTGAGCGGCGCCCCGCATGTCGCTCAAACCCTTGCGAGGCGGGCCGCGCGCCTTTGACCCCATGGGCGTTTCGTGTAGGATGCCCCTCACTCCCCAATACTTCGAGTCGAGGATGAATTCATGACCGACCAGCAACCTCTGATGGCCGGACGCCGCGGGCTTGTGATGGGCGTTGCGAACGATCGCTCGCTGGCCTGGGGCATCGCCAAGACGGTTGCGGCGCACGGTGCGGAACTGGCCTTCACCTATCAGGGCGAGGCACTGGAACGGCGCGTCCGCCCGCTTGCGGAACAGGCCGGCTCCAGCTTCCTGATGCCCTGTGACGTGACCGACGAAGCTTCGGTCGACAAGGTCTTCGATGAGTTGGCCGGGAAGTGGGGCAGCATCGATTTCCTGGTGCACGCCATTGCCTATTCTGACAAGGAAGAGCTGAAAGGCCGCTATATCGACACCAGCGCCCGCAATTTCAGCCAGTCGCTGCTGATATCCTGCTATTCCTTCACTGCGCTCTGCCGGCGGGCGGAAGCCCTGATGCGCCCGGGCGGCAGCCTGCTCACCCTCACCTATTACGGCGCCGAGAAGGTGATGCCGCATTACAATGTCATGGGCGTGGCCAAGGCCGCGCTTGAAGCGTCCGTGCGCTATCTCGCCGTCGATCTCGGAGCGAAGAATATCCGCGTCAACGCCATCTCGGCCGGGCCGATCAAGACCCTGGCGGCGGCGGGCGGCATCGGCGATTTCCGCTACATTCTCAAGTGGAACGAATACAATTCGCCGCTCAAGCGCAACGTCACCATCGAGGAGGTAGGCGGCGCCGCGCTCTATCTGCTGAGCGACCTGGGGCGAGGCGTCACCGGCGAGGTGCATCATGTCGATTGCGGCTACCATGTGGTTGGCATGAAATCCGCCGACGCGCCGGACATCGCCACCGTCTGACGCCGCGCGCGGGGGCCGGCGGCGGAGGGGAAAATGTCGCACAACAGTTTCGGTCACCTTTTTCGCGTGACCACCTGGGGCGAGAGCCATGGCCCGGCGCTGGGCTGCGTTGTCGATGGCACGCCCCCGCTGGTCCCTCTCGCGGAAGCCGATATCCAGCACTGGCTCGACCGGCGCCGCCCAGGCCAGTCGCGCTTCACCACCCAGCGGCGGGAGCCCGATGCGGTGCGCATTCTCTCGGGCACATTCGAGGGACGGACCACCGGCACGCCGATCAGCCTGCTGATCGAGAATGTCGACCAGCGATCGAAGGATTACGGCGACATCCGGGAAAAGTTCCGCCCCGGCCATGCCGACTTCACCTACTGGACAAAGTACGGCATCCGCGATTATCGCGGCGGGGGACGCGCCTCGGCCCGCGAGACGGCGGCGCGCGTCGCCGCGGGCGCCATCGCCCGGAAGATCCTGGGCGAGGGCGTGCGCATTCGCGGGGCCCTGGTCCAGGTCGGCGCTGAGCGCATCGACCGGGTGAACTGGGACTGGGCCGAGGTCGAGAACAACCCGTTCTGGTGCCCGGACGCGCGGGCGGCCGCGCGCTGGGAGGGATTGCTGGATGGAATCCGCAAAGCCGGTTCCTCGGTCGGCGCCATCGTCGAGATCGAGGCAAGCGGCGTACCGGCCGGGCTCGGCGCGCCCGTCTATGGCAAGCTCGATGCCGACCTCGCCGCCGCCATGATGAGCATCAATGCGGTCAAGGGAGTGGAGATCGGAGCGGGTTTCGGCGCGGCCGCGCTGACCGGCGAGCAGAATGCCGACGAGATGCGCGCCGGCAATCGCCCCGAATTCCTCTCCAACCATGCCGGCGGCATCCTTGGCGGCATTTCCACCGGCCAGGACGTGGTGGTGCGCTTTGCCGTCAAGCCGACTTCCTCGATCCTCACGCCTCGCCGTACCGTCGATCAGGCCGGCCGCGAGACCGAGATTGCCACGAAAGGCCGTCACGATCCCTGCGTCGGAATCAGGGCGGTGCCGGTCGGCGAGGCGATGATGGCCTGCGTGCTTGCCGACCACCTGCTGCGACATCGCGCGCAATGCGGCTAGAATGGTTTCGTTGCCGGAGATCACGGGGGTAGAAGATGTCCCAGCCCAAGCATGTGACCGCGCTCAGGATGAAGCTTCCGGCGCGGAAGAAACTCGATCCCGACATCCAGGCCTATTTCGCCAAGTGCGACGAGAAGCTGGGCTTCGTGCCGAACGTGCTCGCCGCCTATACCTTCAAGCAGGAAAAACTGCGCGCCTTCATGCAGATGTACAACGATCTGATGCTGGCGCCCTCGGGCCTGAGCAAGCTCGAACGCGAGATGATCGCCGTGGTCGTCTCCTCGATCAACCACTGCTATTACTGCCTGACCGCCCACGGCGCGGCGGTGCGCCAGCTTTCCGGCGATCCGGTGCTGGGGGAGTTGATGGTGATGAATTACCGGGCCGCGGAATTGCCGGCGAAGCAGCGCGCGATGCTCGACTTCGCCGCGCTGCTGACCGAGACCCCGGACAAGGTCGGCGAGCCGGACCGCGCGCGGCTGCGCAAGGCTGGCTGGACCGATGAAGACATCTGGGACATCGCTGCGACGGCTTCCTTCTTCAACATGTCCAACCGCATGGCGTCCGCGACCGACATGATGCCGAACCTCGAATATCACGGCCAGGCGCGCTAGGCGAAAGACCGACGATGGCCGCCGCGCCATCCCGCCTGTTTCATGGCTGGATCGTCGTCGCCGCCAGTTTTGCCGTGCTGTTCATGGGCTTCGGCACGGCCTACACGTTCGCCGCCTTTTTCGCGCCGCTGCAGGAGGAATTTGGCGCAATGCGCAGCGCCACGGCGCTTATTTTCTCCATCGCCGGCGCGGTCTATTTCCTGCTCGGCGCCGTGTCCGGTCCACTTGCCGACCGTCTCGGCCCACGCTGGATCGTCTTCGCCGGCATGATCATCCTTGCGGCTGGCCTCATTCTGGCAGGGCGGGCAAGCCAGCTCTGGCAAGTCTATGTCGGCTACGGACTTGGCGTCGGCATCGGCATCGGCCTCGTCTATGTGCCGGTGCTGGGCGCGGTGCAGCGCTGGTTCCTGAAGCGGCGGGGACAGGCAAGCGGCATCGCCGTTGCGGGGATCGGGCTCGGCACGCTCTTCCTGCCGCCACTGGCGGCATTGCTGATCGAGACGGCGGGCTGGCGCGTCAGCTACTTCATCCTTGGCCTTGCCACCTTGCTGATCGGCGGGGGCGCGGCGCTGCTGATGGAGAACGATCCTGAACGGCGCGGCCTCCGGCCCGATGGCGAGGCGGTCGCGGCGAATGCTCCGCCGCCGGCACGGCCGGAGGGGATGAGCATCGCGCAAGCCATCCGCACGCGGCCGTTCTGGCTCATGTATGGCACGTTTTTCTTCGTCGCCATCGGCCTGTTCGTGCCTTTCGTGCATCTCGTGCCCTATGCGCGCGACCGCGGCGTCGAGCCGGAGGTCGCCGTCATCCTGTTCAGCCTGATCGGCATTGGCAGTACGGCGGGACGTTTCTTCCTCGGCGGCATCGCCGACCGGCTCGGCCGCCGGCAGTCGCTTGCCGCTACCTTCCTCGGCATGGCCTTTGTGTTCGGTTTTTGGCTGCTGGCGGACGGGAGCATCGCCATCAGCCTGTTCGCGCTGCTGTTCGGCCTTTGCTACGGCGGCTTCGTCGCGCTCTCGCCGCCGGTGATCGCCGACTATTTCGGCCCGCGAAATGCCGGCGGGCTGATCGGCATTCTTTATTCGGGCGTCGCGGTCGGCACGCTGATCGGACCGCCCCTCACCGGCCTCGCCTTCGACCTGTGGCAAAGCTACACCCTGCCGATCGCGGTCAGCGCCAGCTTCATGCTGCTTGGCGCGAGCCTGATCCTGCTGCTGGGCGATCCGTCGCGACTGAGGCGCGGATAGACGAGGAACGCAGGGGCAGGTCAGGCACGGTGAAAGACGCCTGCCAGCTCCAGATGCGGCGTCCAAAGGAACTGATCGAGCGGCGCCACGCTTTCCAGCCGGTAGCCACCGTCTATCAGGATACGCGCGTCGCGGGCGAAGGTGCCCGGCGCGCAGGAAACGCCGACGATGAGCGGCACGCGGCTGCGGGCCAGTTCCATCGCCTGCTCCCTTGCCCCCGCACGGGGCGGATCGAAGACGACGGCATCGAAAGCCGCCAGCTCGTCGACATCGAGCGGGCGGCGCGCCAGGTCGCGGCGTACCGCCTCGATGCGCCGGCGGGCCTTCTGCGCTGCGCGGGCCAGCGCGCCCAGCGCCGCCGCCTCGCCCTCGACCGCCAGCACGCTCGATTGCGCGGACAGCGGAAAGGCGAAAGTGCCGCAGCCGGCGAACAGGTCGGCGACATGGCTGGCGCTGGAGAGGGTGGCGCAGATGCGCTCCACCAGCGCTCTCTCGACGACGGCGCTCGCCTGCAGGAAGGCGCCCGGTGGCACGGCGACTTCGACGCCGCCGAACTGCATGACCGGGGCGCGACGGCTTATCAGCGTCTGCTCCGCGCCGTCGGCGCCGCGCCAGGAGATGCGCGCCACATCATGCCGCGCCGCGAATTCCGTCAGCCGTTCGCTGGCGGCCAGTGAAAGATCGAGCGCCCCTTCCAGAAGCAGGTCGATGCCGTTGGCGCATAGATTGAGCTTGATATCGAGCCCCTGTCCCGGCGCCAGCAGCCCGGCCATCGTCTCGCGCAGCGGCGCCACCAGCGCCATGAGTTCCGGCCGCATCACCAGGCATTCCGCGAGATCGACGATGCGCCGCGAACCCGCTTCGTGGAAGCCGAGCAGGCAGCGCGTGCCCACCCGGCGCATGGCGAGGTCGACCCGGCGCCGCTCATGCGCCGGCGCGGCAAGGAGCGGCTGGATGGCCGTCTGGATGCCGCGCCGCGCCAGTGCCTGTTCGAGCTGGTTCAGCTTCCAGATGCGATAAGCCGGCTGCGCCAGATGCTGCATGGCGCAGCCGCCGCAGGTATGGAAATGGGCGCAGCCCGGTTCGACCCGATCCGGTCCGGCGCGACGCAGTTCGATCAGCTCGCAGCGCCGCCCGGTCGCCACGTCCGGGCCGACGCGAACGCCGACCACGTCACCCGGAACCGTGAAAGGCACGTAGAAGCGGCCATCGCCGGTCTCCGCGATGCCATCACCGCTGCCGCCCAGACGGCCAATTTCAAGTTCTCGCGTGGTACTGCGCGCCAATGAGATACTCCCTGTTGCCTTGCGGGCCTTCGATCGGGCTCTCGGTGAGCCCGAGGACGCGCCAGCCTTTCAGGCCGGCGAGCCAGCCGCGGATCGTCTCGCATGCAGCCTGCCGCAGCGCCGGATCGCGCACCACGCCGCCCTTGCCGACCTGCTCCGGGCCGACCTCGAACTGGGGCTTGATGAGCGCCACGAGCCAGGCTCTGTCATCCGCAAGTGCGAGCGGTGCAGGCAGCAAGGTCCGCAGGCCGATGAAACTCGCGTCGCAGACGATGAGCTGCATCCTCTCCGGCACTTCGGTCGCGCCGATATGGCGCGCGTTGCAGCGTTCCAGCACAACCACCCGCGGATCGTTGCGCAGCTTCCAGTGCAACTGGCCGTGCCCGACATCGACCGCATAAACCCGGCGCGCGCCGCGCGCCAGCAGCACGTCGGTGAAGCCCCCGGTCGAGGCACCGATATCGAGGCAGACCAGGCCGGCGGGATCGATGCGGAAATGATCGAGACCATGTGCCAGCTTGAGCCCGCCGCGCGATACCCAGGGATGGGGCCTGCCCCGGACTTCCAGGGGAAGATCGTCAGCCACCTCCATACCGGGCTTTTCGAGCCGACGCTGGTCGGAGAACACCAGGCCGGCGAGCAGGAACGCCTGGGCCTGGGTGCGGCTTTCGGCCAGTCCGCGCCGCACCAGGAGCTGGTCGAGCCGTGTCCTGCCCTTTCCCATCGCCGGCGCGGCGCCGCGGGCTTCAGGCCCGGAGCGTCACGTCCGTCGCGTTCCGCCG
>JAHCJQ010000058.1 GCA_026126215.1 Alphaproteobacteria bacterium | reverse complement strand
GATCTTTAGACCACGAAAATCCGGTCCTGACAAGGGGTTGCGGGAGAGGCTCAGAAAGGCTTGAAGATCACCAGGACGACGATGGCGATCATGAGCAGGGTCGGCACCTCGTTCCAGATCCGGTAGAAACGCGCCGGCCTTGTATTGGCGTCGCGCTCGAACTGCTTGCGCCAGGCCGCGAACATATGATGAACGATCGTGAGGGCGCCAACCAGCACCAGCTTGGCGAGGAACCAGCCCTGCAGCCACCAGCCGGCCATCCAGGCCATGGCAAGCCCCAGCCCCCAGACGGCGATCATGGCGGGATTGACGATGGCGCGCAGCAGGCGCCGCTCCATCACCTTGAGCGTCTCGGAGAGTTCCGAACCGGGCTTTGCGTCGGCGTGATAGACGAAGAGGCGCGGCAGATAGAGCATGCCCGCCATCCAGGCGATCACCGCCACCACATGCAGGCTCTTCAGCCAGAGATACGGATCGCCCATCGCCTCAGGCCCCGGCCATGGCGCAGCGCCGGCAACTCGCCGGACAGAGCCGCTGGCCGCCATCGCCGCCGATGGCCGTGTCCCTCGCCAGCGCCTCGCGCACCAGCCGCGCCAGGCCGGCGATGAAAGGCGCCGCGGTGCCCAGTGCCGGCACCCGGTGATAGGCGGGAACGCCGGCCGCATGCGCCTTCTCGGCATATTCGATATCGAGTTCGACCAGCGTCTCCGAATGCTCCGAAACGAAGGCGATCGGTACCACCACCAGCGGCACGCCGTCCCGCCCCGCCCGCTCGATCTCCGCTTCCGTGGACGGTCCGATCCATTTGAGCGGCCCGACCCGGCTCTGGTAGCAGACCAGCCAGTCGAGATCCGGCAGGGCGAGCGCGTCCGCCACCTTCGCCGCCGTCTGCTCCACCTGCCACTGATAGGGATCGCCGGACAGGACCACCTTTTCCGGCAGTCCGTGCGCGGAGAAAAGGAGGCGCGGCTTGCCCTTCGCGGCCGCTTCCGCCAGCGCCGGCCGGATCAGCGCGGCCTGCGCCTCGACCAGCCCGGCCTCCATCGGATAGCAGCAGACGGCACGGGTTTCCGCCACCAGACCTGCCGCCGCCGCCGCGCGTTTCCAGTCGGCGAGCGAGGAGCCGGTGGTGGTGGTGGAATATTGCGGATAGAGCGGCAGCAGGATCACCCGCGCGGCGCCCCAGTCCTTCACCGCCCGCGCCGTCTCGTCGGCGAGCGGATGCCAGTAGCGCATGGCGATGAAGACGCGCGCTCCGCCCAGATCGGCCAGCGCCGCCTCCAGTGCCTCCGCCTGCGCGCGGGTGAGCGGCAGCAGCGGCGAGCCGCCGCCCATCTGCTCGTAGATCCGCGCCGCCACCTTTGCTCGCCGCTTCGAGATCAGGCGGGCCAGCGGCAGGCGCAGGAAACCGGGCAGGCCGATGATCGCCGGATCGCCGAACAGGTTCTGCAGGAACGGCTGCACCGCCTCCGGCCGGTCCGGCCCGCCCAGATTGAAAAGAACCACCGCCGTGCGGGTCATGGACCCTCGCTCCCGCCCTCACCCCAGCCTTCTTCCAGGGGGAGCGAGTCCCGTCCGAAACCCTCACCCAACCCTCTTCCGCAAGCGGGAGAGGGCTTCTTCTCCCTCTCCCACATCGTGGGAGAGGGCTGGGGTGAGGGTGGCACCGCCATCATTTCAGGGCCGCCAGGCGCGGACCTGCTCGACCAGCGCGCCGACATGTTCGGGCGGGGTGTCGGGCAGGATGCCGTGGCCGAGATTGAAGACGAAGCGGCCGCGCCCGAGCATATCGAGGATGCGCGCACTCTCGCGCCGCATCGGCTCGCCGCCGACGGCCAGCAGCTGAGGGTCCAGGTTGCCCTGCACGGTGCAGGATTTCTGCAGCTTCTGCGCGAAGGAAAGCGGCATGCAGCTGTCGATGCCGACGGCATCCGCGCCGGTCGCCTCGGCGAAGCCGGCATAAAAGATGCCGACCGCGCGCGGAAAAGCGATGACGGGGACGTGCGGATGCCGGGACTTCAGGCGGCGGACGATCATGCCCACTGGCTCGATGCACCAGCGCGCGAAACCTGCCTCCGGCATGACCGAGGCCCAGCTATCGAAGATCTGCACCGCTTCCGCGCCTGCCTCGATCTGGCGCGAGAGATACTCCGTCGTCGCATCGACCAGCAGGTGGATCAGCCGGCCGAAGCCCACCTCGTCGCGGAAAGCCCAGCGCTTGGCCTCGGCATGGTCCTGGCTGCCGCGCCCCTGCACCATGTAGGTGGCCAAGGTCCAGGGCGCGCCGGCAAAGCCGATCAGCGCCACCTCGTCGGGCAGTTGGCGGCTGAGCCGGCGCACGGTCTCGTAGACCGGCCCGAGCCGGTCATGCATCCGCGCCATGGAAAGGCGAGCCAGCGCCGCCTCGTCGCGCACCGGCTCGAGCACCGGTCCCTCGCCCTCCCGGTAATCGAGCTTCTGGCCCAGCGCATCTGCAAGCAGCGGCAGATCGGCAAACAGGATGGCGCCGTCGAAGGCGAAGCGGCGCAGCGGCTGCAAGGTCACTTCCGCCGCCAGCTCGGGCGTGTAGCAGAGATTGAGGAAGCTGCCGGCGCGGGCACGCAGCTCGCGATACTCCGGCAGGTAGCGCCCGGCCTGGCGCATGAGCCAGACCGGCGGCCGCTCGACCGCCGCGCCTTTCAGCGCCCGGATCAGCAGCTTCTCCCTGCCCGTTTCCTGCCTGGCCGCCGGCTCCATCCCGATGCCCCGCTCCCTAACCTCGTGCTTACCTCAATAACTTATTTTTCTATAAAAAGGTTGGAGAAGTGGTTGATCCCTGTGAGTTGCGGTGACGCAGGACCATCAACAGACAGGCGGGCCAGATGTGCATTGCGGGCAGCATCGCCCGGCCCTGTGCGCAAGTGCTGGCCACGGGCGGCGCCGCGCGCTTTACGGATGGGTGGATTGCGTGGATAAATTCGCCAGCCTTGGGAGCGCTTCGGCAGATGCTCGGAATTCACCTGGCGGTATGAAAGGCCTGCCCGCCGGCATATCCGCAGGGACGGCGCATGGCTCATCGGGCATGGAAATCCAGCCCTGGGGACAAGTCCCATGGTGGTCCCCGTTATTCTTGTTCATCCACAAGCCGCCGGAGGTGCAGACGTGCCAGACAAGCTGAAACATTTTCCGCTGCACCTGGTCTCCGACGCGACCGGCGAGACCCTGAACTCGGTGGCGAATGCCGCGCTGGTGCAGTTCGAGGATGCGCGCGCCGACATGCGGCTCTATTCCATGGTGCGTTCGCGCTCGCAGATGGAACGGGTGGTGGATGCGATCGAGCAGGCGCCGGGCATGGTGATGTTCACCCTGCTCGACAACCAGCTTCGCGAGATGTTGCAGAATGCATGCCGCCGCCTGCAGATCCCTTGCGTCGCCGTACTCGATCCGGTCTTCGCCGCGCTCGGCACCTATCTGGGAAGCAAGATCCAGGCGGAGCCCGGCCGCCAGCACATCATGGACGCCCACTATTTCGAGCGCATCGAGGCGCTGCATTTCGCCATGGCCCATGACGATGCGCAGCATACCGCCGATCTCGAACAGGCGGACATCGTGCTGGTCGGCGTCTCGCGCACCTCCAAGACGCCGACCTGCATCTATCTCGCCAATCGCGGCTTCAAGACGGCGAACGTGCCGCTCATCCCGAACGTGCCGCTGCCGCCGGAACTGGAGAAGCTCACCCGCCCGCTGGTGGTGGGGCTCACCACCTCGCCCGACCGGCTGGTGCAGATCCGGCGCAACCGGTTGCTCTCGCTGAACCAGAAGGACGATACCGACTATGTGGATATCGAGGCGGTGAAGCAGGAAGTGGCCTATGCCCGCCGCCTCTTCACCAAGCGCGGCTGGCCGGTGATCGACGTGACGCGCCGTTCCATCGAGGAGACGGCCGCCGCCATCCTCAGCCTCCATGCACGGCGCGGTCAGGAGAAGCCGGCCATCGCCGACTGAAGGTGTCATCACGGGCTTGTTATCCGGGTGACGTGAAAGCGGCCCTATCCTCGCCTCCGCCGGGTTGCAGGGAGGATTGTAGGATGAGCCGCATCGCGCCGCTGTTCGACAGCCATGCCGTCGATACCAGGAATGAAGGCTGGCTGTTCGCGCTGATCGACCGTGCGAACTGGCAGGGCACGCCGGTCGGGAGCGGGGCGCCGGGGCAGATCGCCCTCGCCTTCCGGCATGGCAATACCGATTATTCCCTGTCCTTTGCAAGCGATCGGAACGATCTGAGCGCGCTGGACGATGGGTCGACCTTCCAGCTATTCGGAACCGTGACCTCGCTGGAAGTGCGCTTCGAGGGGCCGGCGGGGAGTGCGGGCTTCCGCGCCGAGGGGCTGGAGATCGTGCTGAACGGCGTGCCCGGCACCGGCCTGCTGGCGGCATTACTGGCCGGGGCCTCGCGTCTCGCCGGGACCGAACTGGAGGACGCCCTGGATGGCGGCGCCGGGGCGGACACGCTTGCCGGCGGGCGCGGCAACGACAGCTATTTCATCGACGATGCGGGCGACCGGGTCGTGGAGCGGCGCGGCGAGGGCGACGCCGACCGGATCGTCACCACCCTTTCCGAGTTGGATCTGCGGCGCTTCGCCCAGGTCGAGAATGCGGATTATGCAGGCAGCGGCACTGCGCGGATCTTCGGCAACGGACTCGGCAACCGGATCGATGTTTCGAATGCCGCCGCGGCCACGGTCAATGGCGGCGCCGGCGACGATACGCTGACCGGCGGCCTCGGCGCGGACTCGCTCGTCGGGAGCGGCGGCAACGATCTGCTGTTCGCCGGTCTCGATCCGGCGACCGGACTGATCGGCGCGGACAGTCTGCTGGGCGGCGCCGGCCGCGACACGCTGCAGGGCTCGGCGAACGGCGCGGCGCTTCTCGACGGCGGCAGCGGTGACGATCTGCTCCTCGCCGCCGCCGGCGCCGCGACCCTCGCGGGCGGCGGCGGCAACGACGATCTCACGTTCACCGGCACCGGCTCCAGCATCGGTTTCGGCGGCGCCGGCGATGACAGCGTGTTCGATTATTCCAGCGGCGCCGAGACATTCACGGGCGGCACCGGGCGCGACATTTACATCCTGAGCGCCGAAAGCGGCCTCGGCAACGTGGTCGCCGATTTCCGCGCCGGGCAGGACAGGCTCGATCTCGTCGACCTGCTGCCGCCGCCGGCGCGCGGCGCGACCAGCTTCGCCGAGGTGGCGGATTATCTTCGCTTGGTGGAGACGGCGGAGGGGCTGCTGGTCGAGGCACTCGATGGCGCGGGCAGCGTCGTCGCCTCGCTGCTGCTGCAGGGCATCGCCCTGGCCAGTGTCAGCCCGCGCGATATCCTGATCAATGCGGCAGCGCAGGCCAGCAGCGGCCGCGACTGGATCTTCGGTTCGGGCGCCGATGCGCCGCTCGATGCCGGTCTGGGCGACGACTACCTCTATGTTCGCGGTGCCGGGCAGTCCAGCTATGCGGGCGGTGCCGGCAACGACACCCTCCAGGCGATTGCCAATGGCGGGCTGCTGAACGTGGAACTGGACGGTGGCGCGGGCCACGACCGGCTCGAGAGCCGCAGCTCCCTGGCCGGCGAGGTCGAGGGTACCTTGCGCGGCGGCGCCGGCAACGACACCTACCGAATACTCCGCACGGCGGACACATACGCCGGTTATGACAACTTGGCGGCCGTGACCCTGACCGAGGAGGCAGGCGGCGGCACGGACATGGTGGAGACGGCCCATGACTGGGTGCTCGGCACCAATTTCGAGAATCTGCGCTATGTCGATGGCGTCGCCTCGCGCGAGCGCGACTGGCGGGGCACCGGCAACGAGCTCCGCAACCGCATCACCGGCGGCGGGGCCGACGATACGATCGAGGGGGCGGGCGGGCGCGATACCTTGACCGGTGGCGCCGGCGCCGATCATTTCGTCTATCGCGCTTCGGCGGATTTCGGCGACGTGATCGCGGATTTCGAGCTGGCGCGGGACCGCATCGACCTCTCGGCGCTGCTCGACAGCGCCGGCATCGCCGCGCGCGATCTCGGCGCGCTGCTCGCCTCCGGCCACCTGCTGCTATCGGGCAATGCCATCCGTTTCGATGCGGACGGGCGCGGCGGTCCGCAGGGCGCATCGACCATCGCCACCCTGACCGGGCGCCCCGCTTCGCAGCTCGGCGGAGACAGTTTCGTTTTCGTGCAACCGAACGATGGCGACGGGCTCGACAATAACCTTGGCGGTAGCGCGGGGCCCGACTGGCTGCGCGGCTTTGCCGGCGCCGATACGCTGCGCGGGGAGGATGGCGACGACACGCTCGATGGCGGCGAAGGCGACGACACGCTCGATGGCAGCGATGGCGGCAATGGCGGCGATACCCTGATCGGGGGCATTGGCGATGATCTCTATGTCGTCGATCACCTGGGCGACGTGGTGATTGAATCGGTGGACGAAGGGGATCAGGACACGATCCGCGCGCTGATCAGCTTCGACCTGGAGCGGGTCGCCCATGTGGAGCATCTGTTGCTCGGCGCGAGCGGCGAAAGCACCACCAGCCTGAACGGCTTCGGTACCGCGTTCGACAATTTCATCGGCGGCAATGCCGGGCGCAATCTGATCGACGGCCGGGACGGCGACGATACGCTGGCGGGCGGGGGTGGCGGCGACACCTTGACCGGCGGCGCCGGCAACGACCTCTTCGTCTATGCCGCGCGCAATGACGGCGGCGATGTCGTCACCGACTTCACCCAGGGCGAGGACCGGATTGATCTGTCCGGCGTGCTGGCGGATTTCGGCCTGCAGGGGATGAGCTTCGACGAACTTTTGCAGGGTGGCTTGCTCGCCTTCCGCACCACCGGCGGGGGAACCCGGATCGAGGTGGACGACGACGGGCGCGGCGGTGCCACCATGCTGGCCAACCTGCAGGGCTTTACCGGCACCCTGACGGAGGCCGATTTCATCCTTGCCTGATCGCCCGCGCGCCCGAACGTCCTTCAGGCCTGGGTATCGATCCGCGATTGCGCGGCGCCCCTGGCGCCGCCTTTCGACACCGCCACCATGGCGGCGCGCAACAGGCGGCCAGCGATGGTATAGCCGGTCTGCATGACCTGCGTCACCGTGCCGGCCGGCTTGGAAGGGTCGTCCATCTCGAAGACGGCCTCGTGGAAATTGGCATCGAACTTCTGCCCCACCGCCTCGATCGGGCGCACCTGGTGGCGCTCGAAGACGCTGAGCAGCTCGCGTTCGGTCACCGCGATGCCGTCGATGAAGCCCTTCGTCGCCTCGTCCGGGTTCTTCGGTTGCTGCTCGAGCGCCCGGCGCAGGCTGTCGGCGACCGAAAGCAGGTCCTTGGCGAAACGCGAGATCGCGTATTTCTGGATGTCCTCGCGCTCGCGCTCCGTGCGCCGGCGCAAGTTTTCCATCTCGGCCAGCGCGCGCAGCGCCCGGTCCTTCTGTTCCGCGGCTTCCGCCGTCAGCCGCTCGATTTCCGCCTGCGCCGCGGTCAGCGCGGCCTCGAGCGTTTCGCCAGCCCCCAGCTCCTCGGCCAGTGCCGCCATCTCCTCCACCGTTTCCGGCGCTGCCTCGTTCTCCGGGCGCCCCTCTTGCGGCGCGGTCTGGGGCTTCTGCTCGCTCATGCGACGACGATCCTTCCTCGAACTCAAGGTTTCGCTACAGGTGGGGTGCGATCTCAGCCGATCAAGCGCCCGACCACCTGGGCCGTGTAATCGACCATGGGGATGATCCGGGCATAGTTGAGGCGCGTCGGGCCGATGACGCCGATGGCGCCAACGATCTGGCGCCGCGTATCCCGATAGGGCGCCACGATGAGCGAGCAGCCCGACAGGGTGAAAAGCTGGTTCTCGGCGCCGATGAAGATGCGCACGCCTTCCGCCTGCTGCGTCGTCTCCATCAGGCGCAGCAGCCCTTCCTTGCTCTCCAGCTCGTCGAACAGCTTGCGCACCCGTTCCAGATCGGCGATCGCGTGCACGTCCTCGAGCAGGGCCGAACGCCCGCTCACGATCAGGGTCGGCGGACCGCCGCCGCCGCCCCAGGTGGCAAGGCCCGCCTCGACCAGGCGCGAGGTGAGCTGGTCGAGCTCGGCGCGCCGCTCGCTTACCTCGCGCAGCACCTCCTCGCGCGCCTCGCCGATTGTGCGCCCGCGCAGCCGGCTGTTGAGATAGTTGCTGGCCTCGGTCATCGCCTCCACCGTCATGCCCGGAGGCAGCTCGATGACGCGGTTTTCCACCAGCCCGGCCTCGTTCACGGTGACGACCAGCGCCTTGTCGGGGCCGAGGCCGACGAACTCCACATGCTTGAGGCGGTTGTCGCCCTTGGGCGCCAGCACCAGCCCGGCGCAGCGCGAGAGGCCGGCCAGCATGGTGGAGGCGTCGGTCAGCACGTCCTGCAGCGAACGGCCGGCGGCGTTGCAGCGGCCCTCGATCGAGGCGCGCTCGTCCGCCGTCAGGTTGCCGAGTTCCAGCAGCCCGTCGACGAAGATGCGCATGCCGGCCTCGGTCGGCAGGCGCCCGGCGGAGGTATGGGGCGCGAAGAGCAGCCCGGCCTCCTCGAGATCGGCCATGACGTTGCGCACGGAGGCCGGCGACAGCCTGCCGTTCAGCCGGCGCGAAATGGTGCGCGAGCCCACCGGCTCGCCGGTTTCCATGTAGGTTTCCACCAGCCGCCGGAAGATCTCGCGCGAGCGTTCGTTCAGCTCCTGGATCATGGCGCCTGCAATGTAGGCGTCGCGCCGGGGCGCGTCAACGCGCCGGGGTAGCCGGCTACCGCAGCCTTTTTCCCGGACCCTTCCAAACCCGATGGCCATGCTCTAGAACCATGCCCCGGCCGATCGCGGCCGCAGCCACGAGCAGGAGTTGAGACCATGCGCCCATCGGGCCGCCGCGCCGACCAGCTTCGGGAAATCACCCTGGTGCCGGGCTATGCCAAATATGCGGAAGGCTCCTGCCTGGCACGCTTCGGCGATACCCATGTGCTGTGCACGGCAAGCCTGGACGAGCGCGTGCCGCCGTTCCTGCGCAATACCGGCAAGGGCTGGGTGACGGCGGAATACGGCATGCTGCCCCGCTCGACCCATACCCGCACCGACCGCGAGGCGGCGAAGGGCCGCCAGTCGGGACGCACCCAGGAAATCCAGCGCCTGATCGGCCGCTCGCTGCGCTCGGTCTGCGACCTGACGGCTCTCGGCGAGCGGCAGTTCAAGATCGATTGCGACGTGCTGCAGGCCGATGGCGGCACGCGCACCGCCGCCATCACCGGCGCCTGGGTGGCGCTGCGCCTGGCCTGCGACCGGCTTCTGGCGGAAAAGCAGATCGCGCGCCATCCGGTGAGCGGGCAGGTGGCAGCGGTCTCCTGCGGCATCATCTCCGGCGCGGCGCTGCTCGATCTCGATTATGCGGAGGATTCGACCGCGCATGCCGATGCGAATTTCGTGCTGACCGCCGATGGCGGCGTGATCGAGGTGCAGGCGACGGCCGAGGCCGACCCGATCACCGAAGGGCAGTTCCAGGCGCTCTTCGCGCTCGCCCGCAAGGGCATCGGCGAGCTGCTTGTGCTCCAACGCGCGGCCCTGGGGGGCTGAGGCGGCGATGCCGGCCCGGCGCTTCCCCGGCGGTCGCCTCCTGGTCGCCAGCCATAACGAGGGCAAAGTGCGCGAGATCCGCGAATTGCTGGCGCCATTCGGTGTCGAGACGGTCGCGGCCGGCGAATTGCGGCTGCCGGAGCCGGAGGAGACCGGCAGCACCTTCCTCGCCAATGCCGAACTGAAGGCCCGCGCCGCCGCGCTGGCGAGCGGCTTGCCCGCGCTCGCCGACGATTCCGGACTGGCGGTGGACGAGCTGGGCGGCGATCCCGGCATCTATTCCGCCCGCTGGGCCGGGCCGCGCAAGGATTTCCGCATCGCCATGGAGAAGGTGCAGGCGGCGCTCATGGCGCGCCGGCCGGGCGGGGCGCCCGGCGCCCGGGCGCATTTCGTCTCGGTCCTCTCGCTCTGTCACCCGGACGGGCATTGCGACAGTTTCGAGGGCTTCGTCCACGGCAGCCTGGTCTGGCCGCCGCGCGGCGGGCGGGGTTTCGGCTACGACCCGATGTTCCTGCCCGACGGCCGGGACCTGACGTTCGGCGAAATGGCGCCGGAGGAGAAACATGCGATCAGCCACCGCGCCGAGGCCTTCCGCCAGCTCGTCCGGGCATGCTTTGCCTGACGGCACCATGGGCCATCTGGCCGGCTGGTGCCATCTTGATGGCTGATCGTGTATCGATTATTGTCCGGGCGAAGGAGGTGGCCAATGGCCGAACCCCAACTCTCCGTCCGTAGTGCCCGGGCGCGCGACCTCGCGCACCGGCTCGCCCGCCGCGAGCGGCGCTCGATCGCGGACATTGTCGAGCGCGCGCTCGAAGCCTACGAGGCGCGCGAGACCGGCCGGGAACCGGCGGCGAAGTTCTTTGCCCGGCTGGCTGCGGAATGCGGCACCGACATCGATCTCGAGGCCCTGATTCGGGAGGAGCGAGAGGTCGCTCGGGGGCCCGATCTTTGATCTTCGTCGATACCAACGTCGTCTCGGAAACCTTGCGGAAGCATCCGGACCAGGCGGTCCTGGCCTGGCTCGCGCGGCATGATGCGGACCTGGCGCTGCCCACCGTGACCATCGGGGAGATCGCTTTCGGGATCGCCAAGATCAGGCCGGATGAACGGGCCGCCAGATTGTGGCAGGGGCTCGGCGAATGGCGTCGGAGATACGCGGCCCGGATCTTCGGCCTGACCGAGGACGCCGCGCTGGCCTATGGCGAGATCATGGGGGAGGCATCGCGCCGGGGTAGCGGCATGTCGGCCGCCGATGGAATGATCGCCGCCATCGCGCGGACCAATGGCGGCAGGCTTGCCACGCGCAACCAAGCGGACTTCCGCGCCGCTGGCCTTGAACTCATCTCGCCCTGGGACTACTGATCCGTCCGGGGCGCCGGCGCGCCCTTTCGCCGCGCCGCAAGGAGCAACATGCGATCAGCCACCGCGCCGAGGCCTTCCGGCAGCTCGTCCGCGCCTGCTTCGCCTGACGGCGCGGCCGGCTTCGGCCTCTATGTCCACTGGCCCTTCTGCCTGTCGAAATGCCCCTATTGCGACTTCAATTCGCATGTGCGGGCGGCGATCGACGAGGCGGCCTGGCGGCAGGGCCTGCTTGCCGAACTCGACTGGTTTGCCGCGCGCGTCGGGCCGCGGCCGCTTGCCAGCATCTTCTTCGGCGGCGGCACGCCCTCGCTGATGGCCCCCGACACGGTGGCGGCGCTGGTCGCGCGGGCCCGCCAGCGCTTTGCCGCCGCCCCCGATCTGGAAGTGACGCTCGAGGCCAATCCCTCCAGCGTCGAGGCCGGCCGCTTCCGCGCCTTCCGCGATGCCGGCGTCAACCGCCTTTCGCTCGGCGTCCAGTCGTTCCGTGACGAGCGGCTGCGCTTCCTCGGCCGCCAGCACGATGCGGCGGCGGCGCAGGCGGCCCTCGATATCGCCCGTGCCACTTTCCCGCGCGTCTCCATCGACCTGATCTATGCGCTGCCCGGACAGGCGGAGGCGGAATGGCGCGCCGACCTTGCACGGGCGCTCGCGCTCGGCCTCTCCCATCTCTCGCTCTACCAGCTCACCATCGAGCCCAATACCGGCTTCGCCGGCGCCCATGCGCGCGGCGAGTTCGTGCTGCCCGACGAGGATGCGCAGTCGCGTCTCTATGACCTGACCGGCGAGATGACGGCGGAAGCCGGCCTTTCCGCTTACGAAATCTCCAATCACGCCAGCCCGGGGCAGGAGAGCCGGCACAACCTGGTCTATTGGCGCTATGGCGACTATATCGGCATCGGTCCCGGCGCCCATGGCCGCTTCCACGACACGGAAGGCAAGCGGGCCAGCCGGCAATGGCGCAAGCCTGAGGCCTGGCTCGCCTGCGTGCGTGAGCGAGGACACGGCACCGAGGCGGAGGAGCAGGTGCCGGTCGAGGCCCAGATCGAGGAAATGCTGATGATGGGCCTCCGGCTCGCCGAAGGGGTCGAGCTTGGCCGGCTCGAACGGCTGGCCGGCCGGCCCTTCGACGAGGTGCTGTCGCCGGCGCGGCTGGCGCGGCTTGAGAAGGGCGGCTTCCTCCGCCGCCGGGATGGCCGCCTGCATGCCACCGAGGCAGGAAGGCGGCTGCTCAATACCGTTCTCGCCGAACTTCTCTAGAGTCTTTCACTGCGGGATGGAAACGGTTCTGTTGGCCGGCGGGGCTACTGTCCGACCGCCTGGAAGCTCTCCGGCGCCGGGCGGATGACGCGCACGTCGTTGCGGCGCACTTCCAGAATGGCGAGGCCGCGTTCGGCGATGCCGTCGGCGCGGAAGCGGAAAATGCCGTCGAAGCCGGCGAAGCCGTTCGGATTGGTCAGCGCCGCGCCGGTATAGCGGAATGCCGGCGGCTCGGCGGCGAGCGCGGCGGCGAGCGCCGTCGCGTCGTAGGCGAGAGAGGCAATGCGTGGCGGCCTGCGGCGATAGGCAGTCTCGAAACGCTGGCGGAAATTCTCGGCATAGGCGGGCGGCGGTGCGGCGAACCAGGCGCCCTGCAGGGCGGGCTCCACGCCGAGGCCGGGCTGGTCCCACTGGCCGGTGCCGAGAAACTTCACCTTGGCCGGGTCGATGTCGAAATAGGGCAGCACCGGCGCCAGCGATTTCAGCCGCTGCCCGCCTTCGGGGATCAGCACCGCATCGAAGGCCGGATCGCCCAGCGTGTCCTGGCGCATCAGGCGTGCAAGCAGCGCCTTGGCCTCGTCGTCGGCGCGCTCGGCGAGCGCCTTGCGTTCCGCCATCAGCGCCGCCCGGCGCAGGTCGTAATCGGCGAAACCGCGCACCAGTCCGGTGAAATCGGTCATGTCCGGCGGGTAGCTGGCGATGCGGCCGACGCTCGCCCCGCGCTCCTCGACCGCGCGGCGGAAGGCCGCCTCGATGACCCGGCCATAGGGACTGTCGGGCAGCAGCGCGGCGAAGCGGCCGAAGCCGTTCTCGTGGGCATGGGCGATCACCTGCTGCACCTGTTCCTCCGGCGTGAAGCCAAGCAGGAAGATGCCCTCGCCCGCCACCGTTCGGTCGGTCGAGAAGGCGATCACATTGACCTCGCGCGCGCGCGCCGCCGGGGCCACCGCCTGCACCTCGGCGGCGAAGAGTGGCCCGAGGATCAGCTCCGCGCCTTCGGCGAGTGCCTCTTCGGCCATGCGCCGCGCCGTGTCCGGATTGCCTTCGGTATCGCGCACGATGAGGGCGAAGCGGTCCCGCGCGGCATCGAACAGCGCGAGCTGGGCCGCATCCAGCAGCGCCCGGCCGACATTGGCCGCCTGGCCGGAAAGCGGGAGGAGCAGCGCGACGCGCACCGCGCCGGTCCCGCCCGGCTGGCGCAGAAGTGGCGCGGAGGGGGGCGGCGGCAGGGCCTCGGCCGGGGCGGGTTGCGGCGCGATCTCGACCGGTGCCGGAGCGGCGCTCGGCGCTGGAGGTGGCGCGCTTCTCTGAGGTACTGTCTCGCAGGCGGCGAGAAGCAGGGACGCAAGCACCGCCGCGCGCGTGAGCAGACGAGCAGGGCGCAAAGTCGGCAATAGGGACAAGAAAGGCCTCCGCACCGTTCATGGCCACGAAGCCGCAGGTTACCCCGGCCGGCGGGGAAAGCAATCGGCCTGCCGCCCTCGCGCCCGGCCTGCATGTGGCGGCGACGCCGATCGGCAATCTCGGCGACCTGACGCACCGGGCCGAAGCCGCCCTGCGTTCGGCCGACATCGTGCTGTGCGAGGACACGCGCGTCAGCGCCCGGCTGCTCGCCCGCTACGGCATCCGGGCCACGCTCTGGCCCTATCACGAACACAACGCCCGGCAGCAGCGCCCGCGCATCCTCGAACGCCTGGCGGCGGGCGCCGCCATCGTGCTGATCTCCGATGCCGGTACGCCGCTCGTCTCCGACCCGGGCTATCGTCTCGTGCGCGAGGCGCTGGCCGCCGGACATGCGGTGACGGCCTTGCCCGGCCCCTCCGCGGTGCTTGCGGCGCTCAGCATCGCCGGCCTGCCGACCGACCGTTTTCTCTTCGCGGGGTTCCTGGATGCGAAGGCATCGGGGCGGCGAAAGGCGCTGGCCGAGCTGGCGGGGCTGCGCGCCACCTTGATCTTTCTCGAAAGCGCGGGCCGGCTGCCCGCCCTGCTTTCGGACATGGCCGAACTGCTGGGCGGGGAGCGCGAGGCGGCGGTGGCGCGAGAGCTTACCAAGCTGCACGAGGAGGTGCGGCGCGGCCCGCTCCATGAGCTGGCGGCGCATTACGGCCGGGAAGGGCCGCCGAAGGGCGAAATCGTGGTGCTGGCCGGGCCGCCGCCGGCCGAGGCGCCGGATGCGGCCGCCCTCGACAGCGACCTGCGAGAGGCGCTGCGCGGCAGGCCGCTCAAGGAGGCAGTGGCCGAGATCGCCCGGAGGAGCGGCCTGCCGCGCCGCCAGGTCTATGCCCGCGCGCTGGTCCTCAAGGAGGCGGACGAGTCCGATGCGCCGGCAACGGATTGAGGCCCAGCGGCGCGGCCGCCTGGCCGAGCATCTGGCGACGGCCTGGCTGATGCTCAAGGGCTATCGCATCCTGGCCCGCAACCTCGATCTCGGGGTCGGCGAGATCGACCTGCTGGCGCGGCGGGACGGGCTGCTGGTGGTGGTGGAGGTGAAGCGGCGGGCGAGCCGCGCGGCGGGACTGGAAGCCCTCGGCCCGCGCCAGCGCGCCCGCCTCGCGCGCGCCGCCGAGGCCTTGCGGGCAAGGCGGCCGGATCTCGCCGGACTGGCGCTGCGCTTCGATCTCGTGGTGATCGCCCCGCGCCGCCTGCCGCTGCACCTTGTCGATGCCTGGCGGATGGAGGGGTGAGCGGCAGCGAGGCTCTTTCGTCGGTCGGGAAGGCGGCGCTATAGTCGCGCATGCTGCCTGCCGGCCCCCCGTCTCGCCTGTGCGTCCTTTTCCGCGCCCTGCTGGTGCCAATGGCGCTGTTCGCGGCCGGCTGCAGCCCCTACGGCCTTGCGATCGGCGCCGGCGCCACCGCCGCGGTTACGGTGCTGCAGGAACGCTCCGTCGAGGATGCGGCGAAGGATGCGACCATCCAGTTCATGCTGAACGAACGGCTGTTCGCCACCAATCTGGACCTGTTCGGCGACACCACCGTGATCGCCGTCGAGGGGCGGGTGCTGATCACCGGCACGACACGCACGCGCGAGCATATCGAGGAAGTCTCGCGTCTCGCCTGGACGATTCCGGAGGTGCGCGAGGTGTTCAACGAGGTGAAGTTCATCGCGCATGAACCCGGCCTTGATTTCGGCCGCGACACCTCGATCCTGGCCCAGCTTCGCACAGCCCTTCTGCGCGACCGGGTGATCAATGAGATCAACTATTCCGTGACGGTCAATCTCGGCACGGTCTACATCATGGGCATCGCCTACCAGCAGGCGGAACTGGACCGCGTCATCGCCTATGCCCGCGACATTCGCGGCGTGCGCGCCGTGGTCTCTTACGCGCTGCTCAAGGACGACCCGCGCCGGCGGCGCGCCTACCAATGAGCCGCGCCGCGACCCTGGCGCAGCTCGCCCGGCTCTGCGACCGGCCGGACGAGGAGATCGATATCGCCGAGGCGGCGCTGGCGCTGGCCGCGCTGGACCGGCCACGCGTGCCGCTGGCGCGCTATCGCGCCGTGCTGGCGGAGATCGTCGCGGCGGTGGCGGCGGAGGCGGGGACCGCGCCCGATCTCGCGGCCCAGGCGGCGGCGCTGAGCGGCGCCATCGCACACCGTCTCGGCTATCAGGGCGACGATGCGACCTACGATGACCCGCAGAATGCCAACCTGATCCGCGTCATCGACCGCAAGCGCGGCCTGCCCGTGGCGCTCGGCATCCTTTATATCCACGCCGCCGCCTCGCAGGGCTGGCAGCTCTCCGGGCTGAGCTTTCCCGGGCACTTCCTGGTGCGCCTCGCCGTCGGACGGGACGCGGCGATCCTCGATCCCTTCAATGGCGGTGCCGTCCTCTCGCCGGCCGATCTGCGCCGCCGCGCGCGCCAGGTGGGTGGTGAGGCGGCGGCACTCAGGCCCGATCATTTCCAGCCGGTCTCGCGCCGCAACGTGCTGCTGCGGCTGCAGAACAACCTGAAGAGCCGTGCCGTCGGCGGCGACGATATGGAGCGCGCAGCCGCGATCCTCGAAAGCATGGTGACGCTCGCGCCGCGCGAGGCCTGGACCTGGCGCGAATTCGGCCTCGCGCACGCCATGCTCGGCAATCTCAACCAGGCGCTCGACAGCCTGGGCCGTGCCGGGGCGCTCAGCACCGACGAGGCGGCGCGGGCCGAGATCGCCGAGCTGACGCGCCGGGTGCGCAACCGCCTGAACTAAGGTACTTCCTCTCAACACTAGAACAGTGACCGCAATTAAACTCTTATCGCGGGCGAAATTATCGTCTCGCGAAGATGTGTTTGGGCATGGCCCAATGCCTGCCTGCTACCCTGTGGCGACCCGTGCGAAGTGAATTAACGACGTCGCAGGAAGGCAGGTGAGCAAATGACACGGATCACGGTGAATGACCGGAACTTCGATTTCTCTCTGGGCCGCCTCGACGTCAATGTGCTGGCGAGTGCCGGCGTTATCGCCGGCGCGCCGCCCGCGTCCGGCTTCTTCCTCACCCTCGACGAAGTCGAGATGTATTTCGCCTTCGCCGGCCGCGACTTCACTTATGACGACCCCAATGCGCTGCCGACCGGCGGGCTGATCGAATCCATCACCCTGCGCAGCGGGGCGAACGGGGTGAACCAGCTCGCGGTGATCGAGGGGCTGGGCATCGCGATGGCCGATTTCCTCGGCTTCCTCGCCGATCCGGTCAATGGCAACGCCCTGCTGCAGGCGGCGCTGCGCGCCCAGCCCTGGCTTGCTCTCGGCAATGATGGCGCCGACACCTTCGAGGGCAGCGCCGGCGCCGACACGCTCACCGGCGGGCGCGGCAACGATGTCTATGTCGTCGACCATCTGGGCGACCGCATCACCGAACGATCAGGCGAGGGCAAGGACCGGGTCGTCACCTCGCTGGCCAGCTACACGCTCGGCGCCAATCTCGAGGACCTGACCTTCACCGGCAGCGGCGCCTTCACCGGCCTCGGCAACTCGCTCAACAACGCCATCGAGGGCAGTTACACGCTCGGAGTCCTGAACGGCCGCGCCGGCACCGACACGCTGGTCGGCGGCGGCGGCGACGATATCTACTTCGTCACGGATGCCGGCGACGTGGTGGTGGAACTGGAGAATGGCGGCAACGACACGGTGCTGACCACCCTCGACACCTACATGCTCGACGAGCAGGTGGAGGGGCTCGCCTTCATCGGCGAGGGTAACTTCGCCGGCACCGGCAACGGGTCGGCCAATGTGATCAGCGGCGACGGCGGCAACGACACGCTCGACGGCGGCGCGGGCGCCGATACGCTGCGCGGCGGTGCCGGCGACGACGTCTATATCGTCGGGGATGCCGGCGACGTGGTGGTGGAACTGGAGAATGGCGGCAACGACACGGTGCTGACCACCCTCGACACCTACACGCTGGGCGACCATATCGAGCATCTGTCATTTCTCGGGGAGGGCAATTTCGCCGGCACCGGCAACGGCCTGGCCAATGTCATCTTCGGCGGCGAAGGTGCCGACATCATCGATGGCGGCAATGGCAACGACCGCGTCGAGGCCGGCCTGGGCGCGGACTCGGTGTTCGGCAGCAACGGCGCCGATACCCTGCTGGGCCAGGATGGCAACGACACCCTGCTGGGCGGCAACGGTCGCGACCTTCTGGAAGGCGGGGCGGATGCCGACCTCTTGGAGGGCGGCGCGGGCGCCGACACGCTCGATGGCGGCACCGGCAACGACACGCTCATCGGCGGGCTTGGCCCCGACATTCTGACCGGCGGCGAGGGCGCGGATATCTTCCGTTACCTCAATCGCGGCGAGGGCGGCGACCGCATCACCGATTTCAACGCGGCGGAGGACATTCTCGACCTCTCGGCGCTGGTGACGGGCGCCGGCCTCGGCGGCCTGGACTATCAGGCGCTGTTCGATGCCGGACGCATCCAGTTCGCCACGGATCGCGCCGGCAACGTGGTGGTGCGCTTCGATGCCAATGGCACGGCGAGCGGCGGACTGGTGACCATTGCCACCCTGGAGGGGGTGACCGACAGCGCGACCTTGGGCGCCGGCAACTTCATCCTCGAAACGGCGCCGCCGGCGCCCCCGCTGCTGACCGGCGGCGAGGAGCAGCTCTGCTGATCGCGGGCGGCTGGAGGTAGAGACAGGGACGGGGTGGCGGGCAACCGCCGCCCCGTTTCGCATTCAGGGCGCGAAGCTGCCGGCCCTTCCTGAGCGGCGGGGCGAGGGTCTATAGTCGGCCCCCGTCCCCTGCCGGAGTGCAGCACCCCATGAGCCTCGCCGTCGCCATTCAGATGGACCCGATCGAGACCGTCGATATCGACGCCGACTCGACTTTCGTTCTGGCGCTGGAGGCGGAACGGCGCGGCCATGGCGTCTATCACTACCTGCCGCGCCATCTCTCGCTCAGGCAGGGCCGGGTCATCGCCAAGGCGCGGCCGCTCTCGGTGCGGCGGGTCAAGGGCGACCATTTCACCTTTGGCGCGCCGATCGAACTGGACCTGGCCGCGGTCGACGTGGTGCTGATGCGCCAGGACCCGCCCTTCGACATGGCCTATATCACGGCGACGCACCTGCTCGAGCATGTCCATCCCCGCACCCTGGTGGTCAACGACCCGGTGCACGTGCGCAACGCCCCGGAGAAGCTCTTCGTCACCCATTTCCCCGAGCTGATGCCGCCGACCCTGATCACCTCGGACCCCGACGAGATCCGCGCCTTCCGCGCCGAGCACAAGGACATCATCGTCAAGCCGCTGTTCGGCAATGGCGGCGCCGGCGTCTTCCATATCAAGCCGGACGACGAGAATCTCAACTCCCTGCTCGAACTCTTCACCCAGCTCTATCGCGAGCCGATCGTGGTGCAGCGCTACCTGCCGGAAGTGCGCCAGGGCGACAAGCGCATCATCCTGGTGGATGGCGAGGCGGTCGGTGCGGTCAATCGCGTGCCGCCGAAGGGCGAGGCGCGCTCCAACCTGCATGTCGGCGGCACGGCGGTGAAGTCGGCGCTGACAAGGCGCGACCGCGAGATCTGCGAGGCGATCGGCCCGGTGCTGAAGGCGCATGGCCTGATCTTCGTCGGCATCGACGTGATCGGCGATTATCTGACCGAGATCAACGTCACCTCGCCGACCGGGCTGCAGCAGATCGACCGCTTCGACGGCGTCAGCCTGGAGGCGCGCATCTGGGATGCCATCGAGGCGCGAAGGACCGGCCTGCGCGGCAATGCCTGAACCGGTCCGCGCGGGGTTTCGAGGAGCAGGTCATGGACATTTCGAAAATTCCCGTTGGGCAGGACCCGCCGCGCGACATCAACGTGGTGATCGAGATCCCGATGGGTGGCGAGCCGGTGAAGTATGAACTCGACAAGGGTTCCGGCGCGCTCTTCGTCGACCGTTTCCTGCACACCGCCATGTTCTATCCCGGCAATTACGGCTTCATCCCGCACACGCTCTCGCTCGATGGCGATCCCTGCGACGTGCTGGTGGTGGGCCAGGTGAAGGTGGTGCCCGGCGCGGTGATCCGCTCGCGCCCGATCGGGGCGCTGCTGATGGAGGACGAGGCCGGGCCGGACGAGAAGATCATCGCGGTGCCGGTGGACAAGCTGCACCCCTTCTATAGCGGCGTGCGCTCCTATCGCGACCTGCCTTCCGTGCTGTGCGAGCAGATCGCGCACTTCTTCAAGCACTACAAGGATCTCGAAAAGGGCAAGTGGGTCACCATCGTGCGCTGGATCGACGCCGCCGAGGCGGAAGAGCTGGTCGTGCAGGCCATCGCGCGGGCCGGCAAGACCTGAACGCCGCCACCGCCGCAGACCCACCATGCAGAGGCCGCGCTTGCGGTTACCG
>JAHCJQ010000057.1 GCA_026126215.1 Alphaproteobacteria bacterium | reverse complement strand
ACCAGCCAGGGCTGCAATTCCTGCCCGCCTGCCGACCGGCTGCTCGGCGAACTGGCGGCGCGGCCGGACGTGCTGGCGATCTCCTTCAACGTCGACTACTGGGACTATCTCGGCTGGAAGGACACGCTTGGCCGGCGCGAATGGACCGAGCGGCAGCGGAGCTATGCGCGGAGCCTGGGAAGCCGCTCGGTCTATACGCCACAACTGGTCATCGGCGGGGCCGCGCACGTGGTCGGCTCCGACCGGGCGCGGGCCGAAACACAGATCGCGGCGGCCCGCGGGCGCGAGCGGCTGGCGGAACTTCGCCTGGCCCGTCCGGTCGATGGCCAGGTGGCGGTGGAGATCGCCGGCACCGTTCCGGCCCGTGGCGCCTCCCTCTGGCTCGTGCAGTATGAACAATCGCGCACCGTCTCGATCGGGCGTGGTGAGAATGGCGGCCGCACCTTGACCTACCATCATGTCGCGACCGGGCTGCACCGGATCAACGAATGGCGGGGCGGCACCGAAGTCGCAGTCATCCCCGAGGCGCTGCGTGCCAGAACGGCGGGGCGCGCCGCGGTCTTCCTGCAGGAAGACGGACAGGGGCCAATTCTCGCCGCCCTGCTTCTGCCCTGAAGAGAGTGCAGGGCAGGGTCGTTTCCGGCCCGCATTGACCCGGTCCGCCGGCGGCTGGCAATCTTGCCGCCATGGACGCCGAGGAAGCCATCATTTCGCGCCGCTCCGTGCGCGCCTTCCTGCCGACGCCCGTGCCGCGGCAAACGGTCGAGCGGATTCTGGAGGTTGCTTCGCGTGCCCCGTCAGGCACCAACATGCAGCCCTGGCGCGCTTATGTTGTGGCCGGCGAGACGAAGCGCCGCGTGAGCGAGGCGGTTCTCAAGGCACGCGCGACGGAAGGCGACGTGCATGTGGCGGAACATCGCTATTATCCGCGGGAGTGGCGCGAACCTTATATCGGCCGTCGCCGGAAGGTCGGCCTTGATCTTTATGATCTGGTCGGCGTGAAGAAGGGCGACAAGACGGCCATGTTTCGCCAGCATGGTCGCAATTTCGAGTTCTTCGGCGCGCCGGTCGGCCTGTTCTTCACCATCGACAAGCATCTCGAGATCGGCTCATGGCTCGATTTCGGCATGTTCATCGAAGCGGTGATGGTGGCTGCCCGGGCGCAGGACCTGCACACATGCCCGCAGGCAGCCTGGCCGCCCTATCACCGGGTCATCCGCCGCATCCTGCCGATCCCCGAGCATGAGGCAATCGTCTGTGGCATGGCGCTTGGCCACGAGGACCCGGCCGCGCCGGAAAACCAGCTGCGCACCGAGCGCGCACCACTCGGCGATTGGGCAACCTTCATCGACCTGGATGCGTGAGGCCGATCACTTCGGCCGGAAAGCCGTGATCTTCGCCGTCGCTTCCGCCAGCGCCTTCTCGAAACCCTCCAGCGAGAGATAGACCTGCAGCACCCGGTTGTCGGGCTTGCGCCGGAAGCGCACCGTCGCCTCCCGCTTGCCCGGATCGGTCAACGGGAAATAGGTGAGATCGACCACTCGCTCGCGGAAGAGCCGTCCCTGGCGGGCGCCTTCCGGCGGGTCTCCCGCGACGGCTTCCTTGCGATCGCGGAAGAGCAGCGTGATGCCCTCGAACTGGTTCGCGATTTCCAGCCGGGTCAGGCGAATCAGGGCCGGCTCGTGCTGGATGAAGGGCGGCTTGCCATCGGCATTACCGTGCCCAAAGAGGTTGTAGACGAACTCGACCGCCTCTTCCTCCGCCGCATCGCCGATCCCGGGCTTGATCTGGCGACGGATGAGCTGGCAGGCCATCACGGTCTTTTCGTCGGCGCATTCCACGCGCCAGGGCTCCGCCTTGCCTGTCGCCTCCGCATGGCCGATCGGGATGCGGGCCTGTGCCGACAGGGGCATGGCGAGGAGAAAGGCGGCAAAGAATGCGGCAAGACGGCGATTGACGCGGCTCATTGCTTGTCCCTGTATCTGTCGGAATGACACTAGACAGCCGGCGCCACGACAGAACAGTGCCTCGCGGCGGCCTCACCGGGATTTGACCGTCAGATGACGCCTTATTCGAAGCAGCGGAAATAGTCCGGATCGAGCGTGGGAATGCGCGCGGCGACGGCGTAGGCGCGGCTCGATACATAGGCTGTCGGGCGGGCGGCATTCCAGTGCCTTGGGCTGGGCAGGATGGCCGCCATCAGCGCCGCCTCGCGCCGCGTGAGCTGCGATGGTGGCTTGTGGAAATAGACCTCCGCCGCCGCGGCGGCGCCGAAGCGCCCCGGTCCCCATTCGGCGATGTTGAGATAAACTTCGAGGATGCGCCGCTTGGGCCAGGCCAGGTCGATCGCCAGGGCAAGTGGGGCCTCGATCGCCTTGCGCAGGAACCCGCCGCCCGGCCAGAGAAAGAGGTTGCGCGCCACCTGCATGCTGATCGTCGATGCGCCGCGCAGCCGGCCGCCCTCGCGATACTCCTCGACCGCGTTCTGCACCTCCGCAAAGTCGATGCCAAAATGAAAGCAGAAGCGGTTGTCCTCTGCTGCCACGACCGCGCGCGACAGCTCGCGCGAGACCCCCGACAGCGCCACCGGATTGCGACGCAGTCCATCGCCCTCGATCAGGCGGATCGCCATCAAGGGCGTCAGCGGCGGATCGACGAAACGGTAGATGACGATGCCGAGCGTCCAGTAACCGATCACAAGGGCAATCGCGATCAGCACCGCACGAAGAAGGTGACGCAGCAACGGATGCAACTCCCGGAACGAGGCTGGAGCTTCGGCGCTGGTGGCCGAGCCGTCAATCCGGGGAAATGCTACGCCGTGACGTTCAGGCCACCAGCGCGCGGGCCACCGCGTCGGCAAGCCGGCGTGCGAATGCACCCGGGTCGGCCGGCGCCTCGCCTTCCAGAATGCGCGCCTGGTCGAGCAGGAGGTGCGCAGCCTCGCCGATCCGCTCAGCCTGACCGCCTGCGCGAGCCATGGCCGCGAGCTGGCGGATCAAGGGATGGGTCCCGTTGATTTCCAGTATCCGTGGCGTTTCGCCCTCGATCTGGCGAGCCCGGCGCAACACCCGCGCCAGATGCATGTCCATGTCACCTTCGGCCGCCACCAGACAGACCGGAGAATCGGTGAGCCGCCGGGACAGGCGGACATCCTTGACCTGATCGCCGAGCGACTGGCGGAACAGCGCGATGAGAGTGGCACTCTCGCTCTCGTCCGGCGCTTCCGCAGGCTGCGTCTGAGCCTGTTCCGGATCGGCCGCGATCCGGTCCAGATCGGCGCCCGCGCGGGTTACCGAGCGGAAGGGCTTGCCCTCATAGGACAGTCCGGTCCCGACCCAGAAATCGTCCACCGGATCGGCGAGCAGCAGCACCTCCACGCCCTTGGCACGGAAGCCTTCGATCTGCGGGCTTCTCAGCGCTGCATCGATGCGGTCGGCGGCAATGAAATAGATCGCCTCCTGGCCCGGCTTCATGCGCGCCAGATACTCCTCAAGCGAAATCAATCCGTCGCTGCCGCTGCTCTGGAAACGGGCAAGCTTCAGGATGCGTTCGCGATTCTCGAAATCCTCGTAGATGCCTTCCTTGAGCACGGCACCGAACTGGCGCCAGAAGGCGAGATAGCCGGCCTGATCCTCTTTTGCCCGCGTCTCCAGCTCGGAAAAGACCCGCTTGACCAGCGCGTGTCGGATACGGGCGAGGACAGGATTTTCCTGCAACATCTCACGGCTGACATTGAGCGGGAGATCTTCCGAATCCACGATGCCGCGCAGGAATCGCAGATAGGGCGGGATCAGATCCTGGCAGTCGTCGGTGATGAAGACGCGCCGCACATAGAGCTTGACCGCATGCTTGCGGTCGGGATTGAAGAGATCGAAGGGAGGCTGCGATGGAATGAACAGCAGTGCCGCATACTCGATCTTGCCTTCCGCCCGCTGATGGATCGTTGCCCAGGGCTCGTCGAAGCCGTGGCTGACATGGCGATAGAAATCCGTGTACTGCTCTGGCGAGATTTCGGCGCGCGGCCGGGTCCAGAGCGCGGCAGCGCGATTGAGCCTTTCCTCCTTCCCGCCCTCACGGAGCAGGATCGGCAGGGCGATATGGTCGGAATAGCGCCGCACGATCCGCTCAAGGCTGGCGCGTTCCAGGAACTCGCGTGCATCCTCGCGCAGGCGCAGCAGGATGCGCGTGCCGCGCGCCACATCGGCCGCCTCGCCGATGGAGAAGGTGCCGCTGCCCTCCGAACTCCAGTGCCAGCCCTGGGTCTCGCCGGCCTTGCGACTGTAGACATCGACCCGGGACGCCACCATGAACGCCGAATAGAAGCCGACGCCGAACTGGCCGATGAGGCTCATGTCCCGGACGGCATCGCCTGAAAGCTGCTGGAGAAACGCAGCGGTCCCGGAGCGGGCAATGGTGCCGAGATTCTCCGCCAGTTCCTCGCGGTTCATGCCGATGCCGTTGTCGGCAATGACGAGCGTCCCGTGATCCGAATCCGCCTCAAGCGTGACAAGCAGTTCGCCGCCGCCATCGAGCAGTTCGGGCCTGGTCAGTGCCAGATAGCGCAGCCGGTCGCATGCATCGGAGGCATTGGAGATCAGCTCGCGGAGGAAGATCTCCTTCTCGCTATACAGGGAGTGGACGACGATATGGAGAAGCCGCGAAACCTCCGCCTGGAACGCATGGGTCTGCTCGGTCATGGCAAGGCCGTTCCGCTGTCTGGTGGGACTGTCCAAGGCCCCTTATGTGAAAACCCCGGTCGCGCCCGTCAAGGGGTAGCCTCCGACAGAGGAGATCCGCTCCCTCAGCTCGCGTCCTTCATCACCATGTCCTCGGCAGTGCGGATGAAATTTTCCGCCCGGTAGTCCGGGATCTGGTAGAGCCAGCCCGCCACGCGGGCGTTGATCTCCGCGACCTCCTTCTCGACCTCGGCGCGGGTGAGAAGGCCCTTGTCGTTGCCCTCCTGGACCTTGGCCTCGTCGGCACGCGCCACGTCGAAGGCGGCTGCGAAGCTCGCCCATGGCTTGCCTTCCCGCGTGCCGCAGCGCACCGTGACCACCAGTCCATCGAAGGTCCGGATCGTGGCCTTTCGTGCGTTCTCGAGCGCGATGTCACTCTCCTTCGCCACGTCCTCGAAGATCAGCAGTTCCAGTCCTGCCATCATGCCGTTGGCGTTGGTGACCTTCGGCTTGCCCTCCGCAGGCAGGCCGGTGAACGTATAGTCTTCCGACTTGCCGTCGGCACGGCTCACCCCGATGCGGCTGCCGTCCGGATGCTCGATCTCGAAGCGCATGATACGCTCGCGCGGCACGCGCAGCATCTCGCGCACCAGCCAGGCCACCGGGTCGGCCTTGATGTCGAGGCGGCCCTCGGCGAGCCAGGACTGCGCCTGCTCCGGCCGGCGGACATAGAGCTGGGCCGGGCGCACCCCGGTGTCGGCCTGACGCACCTTGCCGATCAGCAGCGCGGCGAGTTCGCCGCCTTTCTCGTCCTTGAGTGCGATGCGGATCGCCTCCGAGCCGGGCCGGTCGATCTCGTTCACGCCGATCCGCTCATAGAGTTCGGGATTGCTGGTGCGCGGCTCGAGACTGCGCAGGTCGGCCAGCGCCACCACCGCTTTCTTGACCAGATCGGGCTGCGCCGGATAGCCCCCCTTCTCGCGCACCACCCAGCGGTCGTCTTCCTCCGCGGCAATGGTGAAGCCGCGCCTGGCATCGCCAATGGTGATCTCGCGCACCTCGTTCACGCGCTGGATCAGCCCGGGAAAGATCAGCTCGCCGGCCCGCAATTCGCTGCTGACACGCGACTGGCGGTCCCAGGCGACATATCCGGCCACGACGCCAACCGCGATGGTCACGGCGAGCAGGGCCAGCAGGGATCTCTGACGCATTTTGTGCCTCCCTATCCCCGATCAGTGCCGAACGGCGAGGCGCTTGCGCCGCTGGTAGCGGACCGCCGCCAGCGCGGCGGCGAGCGCCATCACCAGGATTGGCACCAGTCCGATATTGACGAACTTGGTGGCAAAGGCCAGCCGCTCGATGCCCTGGTTGAGCTGAAGCTGCACGTCGCGCAGCTCGCGGCGCGTGCGCACCATCTCCTCGCGGAAGCCCTCGATCGCCGCGCGCTCCTCGGCCGATAGCAGGGCAGAGGAGCCGCTTCCCTTTGCTTTGCTCTGCAACTCGGCGATCTGTTTCTCCGTCTCCTCGAGTTTGCGCTGCAGCGCCTGCTCCTGCGCGAGGAACTGCTGGCCCGCCTCGCGGCGCAGTTCGTTCACCACCTCGAAGGGGCGGACGGATCGGCCGCGGCTGCGCAGCGAGATCAGGTCGTCGGAGCCGGACAGATTGTCCACGCCGTTGATGAGGAAGTCGGCATTGGACGCAATGGGCGTGCCGATGCGCTGGCCGAAGAAGTCCTGGACCCGGACCCAGAAACGGTCCTCCAGCATGTCGGAATCGCCAACCAGGATCAGGTTGACCGGACCCTTCGACTCCGCGAGATGCGCCGGCAGGGGTGCCGGCTTTTCCGCCTCGTCCTTGACAGCCCCCTCACCTTCCTTGCCCTCGCCTTCCTTGCCCTCGCCTTCCTTGGCGGGCCGTGGCGGCGGCCCGTCAGGGAAGGCCGTCCTGACCGGGCCGGACAGGCGCGCGGCCAGGATGTAGCGCTCGCCACTCGGCTTGATCTCCGCCAGAAGCACCTCCGGCCGCGGACTGAAGCGGATCTTGTCGACGGGCATCAGTTCGGCGCGGGCGCTGGAGCGCACCAGCGGGGTGAGCGTCGTGCCCGCGCCTTCGCGCGCGCGGAAGGCGCCGGCAGAAGCAAGGTTGAGGTTGCCGATCTCGCCGGTGACCACGTCGTCCTGGTTGCGCGCCTCCTCGTTGGCGGAGAGCCAGGCGACGTAATCCACAGCCTGCCGGCGCTGGCCTTCCCCGGTGGCGACGCGAATCGCCATCCCGGCGTCGGCAACGAACTTCGTGTCGTCGAATTCCACGCCCCAGGCCTCGAAGAGTTCCTTGAGGTTCGACGCCTGTGGCTCGCCGATATTGGGCATGCCCATCGGCCCGGGCTGCTGGGCGAGAGTCTCGTTATGCGGATCAACAAAAACGATAGCGCGGCCGCCGCGCAGCACGAACTGGTCGATCGCGTACTTGGTCTGCGCGCCGATCGACTTCGGATGCGCCACCATGAGCACGCCGACATCCTCGCCGATCCGGTCCACGTCCGGCTTGAGCACGCGAACCTCGAAGCGCTCCTTTAGCTGGTTATAGATGAAATAGGGCTGCGCCTGTCCGCGCATCGCCGCCATTACGCCGCCGGGCCCATATTCGAGCGGGAGGTCGCCCAGAATCGCGAGGACCGGCTTCTTCGGATCGTTCAGGGAATGGACGAGCTTGGTCAGTTCATACTCGAGAAACTGCTCGCGCTCCTGCTGGAAGAAGGGAATGACCGCCGTCTGGTCGGTGGAACCCGTGCCTTGCAGGCCGAAATAGAAAAGCCGGCCGGAAGACTGGTCGAGTGGCACGCCCTGGATGCCGGCCTGGGCCGCCCGATCCTCGGCCTCCGAGAACGGCTCGGGATCGATGATCTCGAGCCGGATCTTGCCCCGCGAACGGCTGGCATATTCCTCGAGCAGTTCGCGCACGCGGCTGCCATAGGGCTTGAGCTGCGGCAGCTGGTTGGAGAGCTTCTCCGAATAGAAGAACCGCAGCGTAATCGGCTCGGCAATGGAGGCCAGCACGTTCTTCGAGCCATCCGAGAGCGTATAGAGCCGGTTCTCGGTCAGATCGAGCCGGGCGCCGCGCAGCAGCGTGTTGCCCGCCAGGTTGACGGCGAGGAACAGGACGGCCGCCAGGACGAGGGCAGAGGCGGAAAGCAGCTTCTTGTTCATTGTCAGGACCTCATCCCGCCTTCTTCACTTCGACGGCGATGGCATTGGCAAACAGGAAAAGCAGGATCAGCGAGGTGAAGAACACCACGTCCCGCAGATCGATGACGCCATCTATGATCGCGTTGAAATGCCGCAGGAAGCTGAAGGAACCAACCAGTTCCACGATGAAGGACGGCGCCCAGCCGGCAAAGAAGTCGAGCACCATCGGCGCCCCGGCCACGGTGAAGACGAAGCAGACAAGAACGCTGACCACGAACGCGATCACCTGGTTCGAGGTAATCGCCGAAAGGCAGCTTCCGATCGCGAGATAGCCGCCGGCCATGAGCAGGCTGCCGATATAGCCCGCGAGGATGACGCCATGGTCCGGCTGGCCGAGATAGGTGACGGTGAGCCAGATCGGGAAGGTGAGGGCGAGGGCGATCGCCGTAAAGGCCCAGGCCGCAAGGAACTTGCCGATCACCACCGCGCCGAGGCCGACCGGGAGCGTCATGAGCAGCTCGATCGTGCCCGACTTCCGCTCTTCCGCCCAGAGCCGCATGGTGATGGCCGGGATGAGGAAGAGATAGAGCCAGGGATGGAACAGGAAGAATGGCTTGAGATCGGCCTGCCCGCGCTCGAAGAAATTGCCGAGGTAGAAGGTGAAGATGCCGGCAAGGAACAGGAAGATGACGATGAAGACATAGGCGACCGGCGTGGCGAAGTAGCCCGCCAGCTCGCGGCGAAGAACATGCGTCAGTCCCTGCATCACGCCGCCTCCCTGCCGATGGTGATGGCGCGGAAGGTCTCGTCCAGCCGGCCGGCCGGCGCGAAACGCTCGCCGAAGCGCCAGCCCCCGCTCTCCGGCAGTCCTTCCGCAAGCAGCCTGCCGCCGGCGATGATGACCGCGCGCGTGCAGACCGCCTCGACTTCCTCAAGGATATGGGTCGAAATGATGATGGCCTTGTCGCTTGCCATGTCGCGTATGAGCTTGCGCACTTCATGCTTCTGGTTGGGGTCGAGGCCGTCGGTCGGCTCGTCCAGCACCAGGATCGGCGGGTCGTGCAACAGCGCCTGTGCCAGCCCGACGCGCCGCTTGAAGCCTTTCGACAGCGTGTCGATGGGCTGGTGCAGCACCGCATCGAGCTGGATGCGCCCGACGATCTCGCCAATGCGCCGCGCCTTGGTCGCCCGGTCGAGGCCGCGCACCTCGGCCACGAAATCGAGAAAGGCGGATGGCGTCATGTCCGGATAGGCGGGAGCGCCTTCCGGGAGATAGCCGATCAGCGACTTGGCCTTGAGCGGCTCCGCCTCCATGTCCGCGCCACAGATGCTGACCGAACCGGAGGAGGGCGTCAGGAAACCGGTGATCATCTTCATGGTCGTCGACTTGCCGGCGCCGTTCGGGCCGAGAAAACCCAACACCTCGCCCCGCCCGACGGAAAAGCTGATGTCGTCGACGGCGGTGAACGGCCCGAAGCGCCGGACCAGGTTACGGATCTCGATCATTGCAGCCATGATTGACCCGGCACTCCCCGTGTCTGTTTCAATTATGTCTCGCGGCCCCCGCCGCGTTCGCCTTGGCGCACCGCTAGATAGGCGGTTTCCCATGCGCCATCAAGGCCTAACGGCCAAAATGCCTGGCCGTGGGGCGCTTTCCCGGTGTATCTAGCAGAATCCCGCTATGGCAAGACCCGCAACCGACGACATCCCCTCGCCTTGCATCGGCGTCTGCCGCCTGGATGCCGGGGGAAAGTACTGCCTCGGCTGCCTCAGGGAGATTGCCGAAATCGCCGCCTGGCCGCGCGCCGATACGGCTGGCCGGCGCGCCATCCTGGCCGCCATCGAGAGCCGGCGCAAAGCCTTGCGGGACCGGGATCCCGCCTAGAAGGCTGCTTGGGCCGCGACCCTGCCCAACGCGCCGGCCATTACTGGCAGCCCAAGCGCCGGCCGGCCGGCGCGGAAGACGCCACGGTGATGCTCGCGCCGGGCGGCACGCGAGATATCTGCCAGCGGGTCGCCGGCAACCACCAGCAAATCTGCCTCCGCACCCTCCCGGACCATGCCCTGTCCCGGCAGGTCGCAGAGTTCGGCCGCGAGCGAGGTTCCGGCGCGCAACGCATCGAGCGGCGACATGCCGAGATCGACCATGTATTCCAGCTCGAGGGCGTTCTCGCCGTGCAGGTTGAAGGGCGTGCCCGCATCGGTGCCCATGGCGATCTTGCCGCCCGCCCGGTAATAGGTCAGGAAAGACTGCTTGTGACGCTCGAAGACGCGCTCCGATTTCTCGACTGCCCAGGACGGGATGCCCCGATCCCGGTTGCGGATGATGTTGAGGACGGCCGCCAAGGTCGGCACGAGGAACGTTCCGCGCTCGAGCATGGCGCGCAGGCATTCCTCGTTCAGGAAGATGCCGTGTTCTATGGAGCTGACACCTCCCAGCACCGCGTTGAGAATTCCTTCCGCGCCCTGCGCGTGGCTCGCCGTCCGCCGCCGGAAACGCCGCGCCTCGGCCAGTCCGGCACCGATCTCCTCGCGGCTGTAATGCGCATCCTCCGGATCGACGCCCGGCGTCATCACGCCGCCGGTTGCCATGATCTTGACCAGGTCGGCGCCCGCATGGATCTGCTCGCGCACGGCCTTGATCACCTCGTCCACCCCATCGGCGACCCGCCCGTTGCGGTTGCCATGGCCCCCGGTCATGCAGATCATGCGCCCGGCGGCGCGGATCTGCGGCCCCTCGAACTCGCCCCGCCGGATCGCATCGCGCACGGAGAATTCGATGTAGTCCTTGCCGCCGCAATCGCGTACCGCGACGATGCCCCCCTTGAGGGTGATCTGCGCCCGCTCGAGCGTCTTGAGCGCGATCTGCGGCGCCGACAGCTTCGACTGTGCCGTGGCCGGATCGGCCTCGCCGCCCATGGTTAGATGGACATGGCAGTCGATCAGGCCCGGCATGAGGGTGCAGCCGGCTGTATCCACCCGCGCGCCGGCGAAGCCCGCGAACTCGGCCAGCGGCGCGACCCGCCGCACCTTGCCGCCTTCCACCAGCACGCCCAGTCCGGCAGGGGATTGCTGCATGCCGTCGAACAGGTTGCCGCCGGCGAACAGGGTCTGCATGGGCTCGCTCCCAAATTGGAGATCGGTAACTACTGCGGCGGCGAACTATACAGGGCGAGGCTCAGGCCGGGTAGCCCTTGGCGCTTCCGGCAAGCCCGCCGAACAGCAAAAGCATCCGACCGCGCCAGGCATGTACGGGGTCGCTTTCCTCGAGCAGGCGGAACGGGCTGATGCAGCGTGCCCACTGGAATGCACCGAACAGGATGTAATCGGCGTAGAGCGGCGCGGCACCGCCGAAATATGGCTGCGCCTCGAGCGTGGCGCGCATCGGCTGCATCGACTGGCGCAGCCCTTTCACCTTTTCCTCGCGCCCCTCGGCCATCGCCTCCAGGCTCTGCCCGAAGCGCGCCTCCCTGGCCTTGCGGAAGTAATCCCGGTCGCCCTCATGCAGATGCCGGACGATGTCGATGGCGATCAGCCGGAACAGGCCGGGGAGGAGGACGGACGCGGCCCAATTGTTGTAGAACCGGCTGAGTTCGCGTCCATGGCCGCCACCGAAAAGCGAGGGTCGGTCCGGATAGGCATGCTCCAGGTACTCGGCGATATTCCAGGAATCGTGCACCACCTTCCCGCCATCGACCAGCACCGGCACCGCCCCCTGCCCGGACATGGCGATCCGCTCCTTCTCCACGAAACGCCAGGGCACCCCTTCCACTTCAAGACCCTTGTGGGCAAGCGCCATGCGGCTGCGCCAGCAATAGGGACTGAAGCGCCGGTCAGGCTCCGCGCCCGCCAGCTCGAACAACGTGATCGCAGTCATGCAAACCGCACCTCCCGGCCGAAGGCCCCGCCTCATCCTAGGCGGCCGGGCAGGCCGGGCAAACTCACGTATCGGGCAGGCCGGGGGCGTGAGGGCCGCCGGGCATCGAGGGGGTGATACCCGGCGGCCGCTGCGGGGTCATCCTGGACCCGGCCGCGCCGGTGGGGGGCGGAGGGGGGCTACGCCTTGCCGGACGCGACCGGGGGGCCAGGAGCCCTAGGATGGGACTCTTGTGCTCTAATGCGGCCTGAGCACGGCCCAATTGGGGCGATTTCGCGGCGTTGGCGCCGCATCGGGAGAACGGGAGAGGACGGCTTTGAGCAGTTTCAGCATCGGACTTGGACAGGACATCAAGGACTATCTTCTGCGCATGGGCAGCCGCGAGCCGGCGAGCCTGCAGGCGCTGCGTGAGGAAACCCGCTCCCTGCCCGAGGGACGGATGCAGATTTCGCCCGAACAGGGCGCCTTCATGCGCCTGCTGGTGGAATTGCTCGATGTCCGGCGCTATCTCGAGATCGGCGTCTTCACCGGCTACAGCACCCTCGGCGTGGCGCTCGCCATGCCGCCGGACGGGCGCATCCTCGCCTGCGATGTCAATGCGGAATGGACCGCCATCGCCCGCCGCCACTGGGCCGATGCGGGAGTCGTGGACAGGATCGACCTGCGCCTCGCACCCGCGATCGAGACGCTGGACGGGATGATCGAGGCGGGCGAGGCCGACTGTTTCGACCTGGCCTTCATCGACGCCGACAAGGAGAACTATCCGGCCTACTACGAGCGGGCGTTGCGGCTGGTCCGCCCGGGCGGCCTGATCGCCATCGACAATACCCTTTGGGGCGGGCGGGTGGCCGACCCGGCGGCTGGCGATGAAGCGACCCTGGCGCTGAAGCGGTTGAACCGGGATCTTGCGGAGGACCGGCGCGTCAGCCTCGCCATGACGCCGATCGGCGATGGGCTGACCCTGGCGCGCCGCAGACCCTGAAGCGGAAGTCGCCCGCATTGACCGGACCGGACCGGACCGCTAGCGTCGCCTGCCTGTTTCCCGTCGCATCCGGCCGGCCCGAATGAGCGTTTTCCTCCTCAAGCGCTTCCTTACCTTCGTCGCGACCCTGCTCGGCGCTTCCATCGTCGTCTTCCTGGCGCTGGAGATTCTGCCCGGCGACCCGGCGCAGGTCATGTCCGGGACCGATGCGCCGCCTGAGGTAGTGGAAAATCTGCGGCGCAAGCTCGGCCTCGACCGGCCGCCGCTCGAGCGTTATTTCGCCTGGGTCGGCGGCCTGCTGCAGGGCGATCTCGGCATCTCCTATGCCTATTCGACGCCGGTCGGCGAACTGATCGCGGAACGCATGAAGGTGACCCTGCCGCTCGCCCTCATCGCCATGGCCCTCACCACCATCGCCGCGCTGGCGCTGGGGCTGTTCGCGGCGCAGCGCCATGGCCGCCTCGGCGATGTCGGCATCATGGGCGTGAGCCAGCTTGGCATTGCCATCCCCAACTTCTGGTTCGGGATCCTGCTGATCCTGCTCTTCGCGGTGAAGCTGCAATGGGTGGCGGCCGGCGGCTTCCCCGGCTGGGAGGAAGGTGTCTGGCCTGCGATCCGCGCGCTGCTGTTGCCGGCCATCGCCCTGGCGACAGTGCAGGCGGCGATCCTCGCGCGCATCACGCGCTCGGCCGTGCTCGAAGTTCTGCGCGAGGATTTCGTGCGCACCGCCCGCGCCAAGGGCCTGAGCCGCCGGCGCGCGCTCTGGACGCATGTGCTGCGCAATGCACTGATTCCGGTGATCACCATCATGGGGCTGCAATTCTCCAACCTGTTGGCCGGCACCATCGTCGTCGAAAACGTCTTCTACCTGCCCGGCCTCGGCCGTCTGATCTTCCAGGCCATTTCCAACCGTGACCTGATCGTGGTCAAGGATGCCGTGCTGCTGCTCGCCGCCATGGTGGTGGCGGTCAACTTCGTCGTCGACCTGCTCTATGCGGTGATCGACCCGCGGCTCAAGGCGCACGACGTATGACCGCAGCCGGCGTCACCATCGGCCGCGCGCTGCGGCACCGCTCCTTCGCCATCGGCGCGGCGCTGACGCTGCTGCTCGTGCTGGTGGCGGCGCTCTCGCTCGCCTGGACGCCGCACTCCCCCTACGAACTCGACGTGCCGAACCGGTTGCGCCCGCCACAGGCCGGCAACTGGCTGGGCACGGACAGTTTCGGCCGCGACGTGCTCTCCCTGCTTATGGTCGGCGCGCAGGCATCGATCATTGTCGGCGTGGTGGCGGTCGGCATCGGCATGGCCTTCGGCGTGGCGCTCGGCGCGCTCGCCTCGGCCCGGCGCGGCTGGGCGGAGGAACTGGTCATGCGCCTCTCCGATTTCGCCTTCGCCTTCCCGGCGATCCTCTCCGCCATCATGCTGACCGCCATTCTGGGCCCCGGCATGGTGAATGCCATCATCGCCATCGGCATCTTCAACATTCCGGTCTTCGCCCGCGTGACGCGGGCCTCGGCCAATGCCATCTGGGCGCGCGAGTTCGTGCTCGCCGCCCGCGCCTCCGGCAAGGGCGCGCTGCACATCACGCTCGAGCACGTACTGCCCAACATCACCTCCGTCATCGTCGTACAGGGCACCATCCAGTTCGCCACGGCGATCCTGGCGGAGGCGGCACTCTCCTATCTCGGCCTCGGCACCCAGCCGCCGCAGCCTTCCTGGGGCCGCATGCTGGCCGAGGCGCAAACCATGATGTTCACCCGGCCCGAACTTGCCATCTTTCCCGGGATTGCCATCGCGCTGGCGGTGCTCGGCCTCAACCTGCTGGGCGATGGCATGCGCGACCTGCTCGATCCCCGCCTCAGGCGGAGCCGCTGACCATGGCGCTGCTCGAAGTGGAGAACCTGACGGTGACGCTCGATACCCAGCGCGGCCCGGGCCAGGCAGTGCGCGAGCTCAGCTTCTCCCTCGAACGCGGCCAGACGCTCGGCATCGTCGGCGAAAGCGGCTGCGGCAAGTCGATGACGGCGCTGGCGCTCATGGGACTGCTGCCGGAGCGGGCGCGGACAACGGGCGCGGTGCGGCTCGACGGCCGCGACATCCTTCACCTGCCCGAGCAGGAACTTTGCCGGCTGCGCGGCAACCGCCTTGCCATGATCTTCCAGGAGCCGATGACCTCGCTCAATCCGCTTCATCCGGTCGGCCGCCAGGTGGCGGAGCCGCTGATGCTCCATCGCGGCCTCGGGCAGGCGGCGGCGCGGGAGGAAGCCCTGCGGCTGCTCGATCGGGTCGGCATCCCGAACGCGGCGCGCCGGCTCGATTCCTACCCCCATCAGATGTCGGGCGGCCAGCGCCAAAGGGTGATGATCGCCATGGCACTGGCCTGCGGGCCGGACCTGCTGATCGCCGACGAGCCGACCACAGCGCTCGACGTCACCATCCAGGGCCAGATCCTCGACCTGATCCGCGAACTGGTGGAGGAATCGGGCATGGCGCTGATCCTCATCTCGCACGATCTCGGCGTCATCGCCGAGAGCGTCGCCCAGATGCTCGTCATGTATGGCGGCATGGCGGTGGAGAGCGGTCCGACGGCCAAGGTCTTCGCGCGCCTCGCCCATCCCTATGCACGCGGCCTGTTCGCCGCCCGCCCGCGCGTCGGCCGCGGCCGGGGCGAACGACTCTACAACATCGCGGGCACGGTGCCGGAACTGGTCGACCTGCCGAAAGGCTGCCCCTTCCTGGATCGCTGTGCCTATGCCATCGCCGATTGCGCCGCGGCCCCGCCGCCGCCGCGCGAGATCGATGCCGGTCATTCCGCGCGCTGCATCCGCCTCGGCGAACTGCCGGAGGGACTATGAGCGGCGAGGCGGTGCTCGTGGCCGAGGCTCTGGTCCGCCATTACACCTTGCCGCGCGAGAGCCTGTTCCGGCCGCCGGGCAAGGTGCACGCGCTGAACGGCGTTTCGTTCCGCATCGAACGGGGCAGCAGCCTCGGCATCGTCGGCGAAAGCGGCTGCGGCAAGTCGACGCTCGCGCGCGCCGTCATGGCCCTGGAGCGCCCGACCGCGGGTCGCGTGCTGCTGCTCGGCCGCGACCTCAATGCCCTCGGCCGGGAAGAGTTGCGGCGCCTGCGTCGGCATTTCCAGATGGTCTTCCAGGACCCCTATGGCTCACTCGATCCGCGTCATACCGTGGCCCGCATCGTCACCGAGCCGCTCGGGCGCACGCTCGATGCCGGGGAGCGCCGACGGGCCGCCGCCGAAGTCCTCGAATCGGTCGGCCTGCGCGCGAGCGACCTCGACAAGTTTCCACATGAGTTTTCCGGCGGCCAGCGCCAACGCATCGCCATCGCCCGGGCGCTGGTGACCAGGCCCGACCTGATCGTGCTCGACGAGCCGGTCTCCGCGCTCGATGTCTCGGTCCAGGCACAGGTCCTCAACCTGCTTGCCGACCTGCAGCAGCGTTTCCGCCTCACCTACATGATGATTTCGCACGATCTCGGCGTCATCGACTATGTCTGCGACGAGGTGGCGGTGATGTATCTCGGCCGCATTGTCGAGGCCGGCCCCTGCGCCAGGGTATTCGCGGCGCCGGCCCATCCCTACACCCGTGCCCTGCTCGATGCCGTGCCCCGCCCGGTGCCCGGCCGACGCGTGCGCCAGCGTCTGGCCGGGAACGTGGCGACGCAGACCGGGGAGATCGAGGGCTGTCCCTTCGCCGACCGCTGTCCGCGCGTCGAGGCGCGCTGCCGGATCGAGGCGCCGCTGCTTCGCCCGCTCGGCGAGGCACGGCTCGCCGCCTGCCACTTCGCCGAGGCGGTCCGGGCGGAAGTACCCTGACCATGACCTGGCCGCGACCGGTCCGGTGGGTGGCACTCGGGCTTGGCGCCTTCGCCCTCGTCCAGTTCGCCAGCCGCGGTTACTACTGGTTCTGGCCCGACAACCCCGACGCCCAGCTCAACGAAACGCTGCTCATGATGCTCGCGCTGCTCGCAGGCGTGCTTGCCCTGCCCTGGAGCGCTGAACGATTAGGTCGGCCGGCCGGCCTCGCCCTGTTCGCCGCGCCGCTCTACCTTGGCGCTTCGAGCATCTGGCTGGCGATCTGGCCTTGGCAGGAAGCCGGCCTCGAAAGTCACCGCCATTACATTTTTTCCGCGAGGTTCTGCGAGTTCACCGCGCGGTTTCCCCGCCCGCCGCAGGCTGGGCGACTTCCGGCCGCGGGCGCGGGCGAGCCGGACGGGCGGGTGGCGCTGCTCAGCGATCTCGAACGGCTGATTGCCTTCCGGGCGGACTGCATCGCCGCCGAGTCTGCCGGGCGCGAATCGCTGCGCGGCATCGCCCGGGCCGGACTTGCCCGCTGGGCGCAGGCGGCAGGCATGCGGAACCCCGTGGAAAGCGGCGAGGACAACGTGCTCATGATCCGCGGGGAAATCCAGGGCTCGCTCGTGCGCGGGGTCGACCAGGGCGGGAAAACCCTTAGCGAGGCAAGGGCTTATCTGGGCCGGCGCTCGGTCATGACCCTGAGCGTCCTGCAGTCGGAGGGCGAGGTCCTGACCGGCCCGGCGCGCGACTTCCTCACCTCCGGCACATGGAAGGGCGGTGTTGACCTGGGTGACCGGTCGGGGGTGAAATGAAACCGTAATCATGACCGGGAGGGGCGATGAGCGACGTCATCAGCCTGGAAGACTATCAACGCAAGGCCCGGACGGATGGGGCGGTCCGTTCGGGCAGGGAGCCGGACATCTTCTTCGACCGGCAGGAACTTGACGCCATTCTCAATCTTTACGGTTTCATGGTGGCGCGGGGCGAGTGGCGGGACTATGCCATCTCCCACGATCGCGAGAGCTGCTGCTTCGCCGTCTTCCGGCGCAGCGCCGACGAGCCGGTCTACCGCATCGTCAAGATGCCGAAGCTCGCCCGGCGGCAGGGTGCCTATGCAGTGGTAACGCCAGGTGGGCGGGTGCTCCGGCGCGGCAAGACGCTGGCCGGCGCCATTGCCGACCTCGAGCGCCAGCGTCTCAAGCTGATCGACGCGGCGGACTGATTCTCAGTCAGCGCGCGCGAGCCAGCGGCGACAGACAGCGATTTCGGGCCGATCACGCAGGCGCTGTTCGAGTATCGGGCGCACGCGCGCGCCCTCGCCCGCGCGCAGTGCCGCATCCAGCCATGTCTGGACGAAAAGATCGCGCTGCGCGTGGCTGCCGCCGATTTCCTGCCAGCGCTCGCGCAGCGGATCGAGCAGGCGGAACGCCGCGGCATGATCACCTTTGGCATGGGCGACGACGCCTTCGGCCCCCGGCAGGGCCACATCCCGCCACGGCGAAGCCGGCCGGCTGGAGCGCATCGATTGCAGCAGCGATGCCAGTTCCCGGTCATGGCCGCCACGCGCCAGGGCATAGACATAATGCAGGTCGTGGAAGGGCTCGATATGCTCGGGCCCGCGCCTCGCCACGTGCTGCGACACATCCGCCCAGCGCTCGCCGACATCGACGCCGCGCAGTTCGAGCCGCCAGAGCAGGCTCGCCGCATTGATCTGATCCTGCGAATAGGCCTTGAAGACGCCCCAGATACACCGGTCATAGAGATCGAGAACGGCATCGTGCCGGTCGAGGTCCATGTAGAACAGCGCGAGGTGCCAGTAATTGTGCGTGAGCATGAAGGAGTTGCGCCCCTCCCAGCTCGGCGCATGACTCTCCATCCAGGCAATCCCCTCCTGCACGCGGCCCTGCGTCTCCATCACGTGCGCCACCGCATGATGCGCCCACGGCTCCGCCGGCATGATCTCGACCGCCCGGCGGCCGGCAGCTTCCGCTTCCTGCAGGCGGTGGTTCTGTTCGTAGCCGAAAGCCATCATGCCATGCATGTAGGCGAGGTCGGTGTTGCTGGCGAAGACCTTCTCAGCGATGCGCAGCATGCCGGCGAGGTCGCCGCGATTGAAGGCATGGTACTGCCCGAACTTCGCCGAGAGAATGTCGCGCGGATAGGCGCTGGCGATCTCCTCCTGGATCTGCTGCGCCCGTGCCGTGTCGCGCGCCGCCCAGGACCTGACGGCAGCGAGCAGCATGCGTTCCCGCTCGCTGGCGCCGGCGGCCAGCCCGGCCTCCGCCCGAGCCAGAAACGGCTCTGCCTTGCGCGCGGACTTTCCATCCTCCAGAAAAAGGCACAGCGCGGCAGCGAGCGTGTTTACCAGCACGCCGTCCGGGTCTGTCTCGGCCGCGCCGAGAATGGCGCCGGCACCGTTGCCATAGCTCAGGATCTGTTCGGAGAAGCGGTCGATAGCGGCGAGCGTGTCCTCGCGCGAGGTACTCACCGGGTTGCCGCGCCAGTCCTCGAGCATGGCAATCAACTCCGTTCGTTGATGCGGTCCAGAGGATAGATCGGCCGCCGGACATTCCGGAATTCGAGGATCGAATTGTCGGACGTGGTCACGCCGACCCCGTCCAGGGTGACCGTCGCCTTGCCCAGCGCCGCGAAGCCGGCGCGGTAGTGGATGCGCGACTTAAGCAGGAGATACCGTTTGTATTCAGGCTCGATTCCGACTGAACGGAAGACGCCGCTGTCCCAGGGTTCGTGATGACGGGAGGTGATGACAATCTGGACCTTGCCTGTGTCAAGAACGGCGGTCGGCCCCATCGTCACCTTGACGCCGGTATACATGGGTCCATGCACGACCCACTCGCCATCGGTGAGCGCCTTGACCCGGCCGGTAATCTCGAGCGGACGTCCGATCTCGCCGATCGCAGGCATGTCGACCTTGCCGCCCAGCCGCAACGTGACAGTGCTGCCGACGCCGGCCTTCTGCATTGCCTGCACCGCCGCCGGATCCCAGACGGCGGCCACCGCCACATCCTCGAGACCCTGGCGGATCACCTCGGCGATCACCGTCATGACGTCCTGGGTCCCGCCCGAGCCGGTATTGTCGGCATGGTCGAGCAGGATGATAGGACCGTCGGCCTGCATCGACCGGGCGCGCGCCACGGCCTGTTCCAGCGGCTCGTGCCGGTAGACGAAGGCCTCGCGGCTCTTCCAGGCAAGATCGAGCAGGCGGTCGCGCCAGCCCTCGGCGCGCGTCAGGTCGCGATCGCCGACGACGATGGCCGAAGTCCCGGCATCCTCCATGTCCGCCATGGGAAAGCCGCCGAAGACAGTCGCGGCCAGCGCGCCCTCCGCCTCGATCTCGCGCGCCGTGCGGATCAGGCTCCGCATCGGCTCGTCGTCCGTTCCCTGCTTCAGGGTCTGGGAGAGCAGCGGCACGTTACCCCAGGCCATGACGGGCCGGACCTCGCCCTTCATGGCGCGCAGCAGGATGCGCCCCACCTGTGTTCCCACCTCGTGCATGTCCACATGGGGATAGGTCTTGTAGCCGATCAGCGCCGTGCAGTTCTCGACCATGCGCCGGGTCAGGTTGCAATGCAGGTCGAGGGTCACGGCGATGGGCAGGTCGGGGCGGATCCGGCGCATGCGCTCGAGCAGCGTCCCCTCGCCATCGGGCGTCGCCTCGCTCACCATGGCCCCGTGCAGGTCGAGCATGGCGCAGTCGATACCGCGATCGACCGCCTCCAGGATCGCTCCCGAAAGCCGCTCATAGGCTTC
>JAHCJQ010000056.1 GCA_026126215.1 Alphaproteobacteria bacterium | reverse complement strand
CCCTTCTATTTCGGCGGCACCTCGCTGCTGATCGTGGTGACCGTGACGATGGATACGGTGGCCCAGGTCCAGTCGCATCTGATCGCGCATCAGTACGAGGGGCTGATCAAGAAGGCGAAGCTCAGGGGAAGCCGGAAATGAACCTGATCCTGCTGGGCCCGCCGGGGGCGGGGAAGGGCACGCAGGCGCAGCTTCTGCAGGACCGGAGGGGGCTGGTGCAGCTTTCCACCGGCGACATGCTGCGGGCGGCGGTGAAGGCGGGGACGCCGGTCGGGCGTGCCGCCGATGCGGTCATGAAACGCGGCGAACTGGTTTCCGACGAGATCGTTGTGGGAATAATTTCCGAGAGGATCGACCAGCCCGACTGCGCGCGCGGCTTCATCCTGGACGGTTTTCCGCGCACCCTGGCACAGGCCGAGGCGCTGGACCGCATGCTGGCAGCGAAGAAGATGAAGCTCGACGCCGTGATCGAGATGAAGGTGGATGACGCGGCCCTGGTCGAGCGCATCACCGGCCGCTTCACCTGCGGCACCTGCGGCGCCGGTTACCACGACCGTTTCAAACCAACCAAACAGCCCGGAATCTGCGATAATTGTGGCGGGCGGCAGTTCATCCGCCGGGCCGACGACAAGGCGGAGACGGTCACGTCGCGCCTCGCCGCCTATCATGGCCAGACCGCGCCGCTGCTGCCTTACTACCAGGCGCGCGGCCGGCTCCGGCAGGTGGACGGCATGGCGGACATGGCCGAAGTGACGAGACAGATCGAGGCGGTGCTGGACACCGTCTAGGAGTTGACGTGGAAAGAATATTTCCTATAATCGCGCGCCTCTGAGCGGGCGCCGCGATGGTGGGATTCGACGCATCCGGTTGACGAGGAGAGACGAGCGTGGCGCGTATTGCTGGCGTAAACATCCCGACGAACAAGCGCGTGGTCATTGCCCTGACCTACATTCATGGCATCGGCCCGCATTTCGCGAAGCAGATCTGCGGCAAGGTCGGCATCCCGGAGGAGCGCCGGGTCAACCAGTTGACCGACGCGGAAGTCATCCAGATTCGCGAGATGATCGACCACGACTATCGGGTCGAGGGCGACCTCCGCCGCGAGGTGGCGATGAACGTCAAGCGGCTGATGGATCTCGGCTGCTATCGCGGGCTGCGCCATCGCAAGGGCCTGCCGGTGCATGGCCAGCGCACGCACACCAATGCCCGTACCCGCAAGGGTCCGGCGCGTCCGATCGCGGGCAAGAAGCAGGCGAAGTAACGCCGCGTCATTTGCGGGTTCGACGCGATGCCGGCCTTTCGCCGGCTCGCGCTCATGGAAGACAACGGGATCAGATAGAGCCATGGCCAGGGATACAACCACGACCACTCGCGTCCGTCGCCGCGAGAAAAAGAACATCACCTCCGGCGTTGCGCATGTGAATGCGAGCTTCAACAACACCATGGTGACCATCACCGACGCGCAGGGCAACACCATCGCCTGGTCGTCGTCGGGGCTGCAGGGCTTCAAGGGCTCGCGCAAGTCGACGCCCTATGCGGCGCAGATGGCGGCGGAGGATGCCGGCCGCAAGGCGATGGAGCATGGCGTGCGCACCCTCGAGGTCGAGGTGAAGGGGCCGGGTGCCGGCCGCGAGTCGGCGCTGCGTGCCCTGCAGGCGGTCGGCTTCGCCATCACGTCGATCCGCGACGTGACGCCGATCCCGCACAATGGCTGCCGCCCGCCCAAGCGCCGGCGCGTCTGAGAGTCTTCGAGTGGCGGCGGCCGGCGCGAAATCGGTTCGCGTTCCGGCCGCGGCAATAGCCAAGGTTGGCACATCATCCTGGCGCGCAAGCGATGCCGCGCCGACCTGAGGAGCGAATGGCGTGATCGTCAATCAGAAAAACTGGACCCAGCTTATAAAGCCCAACAAGCTCAACGTGGATCCGGGCGACAATCCCGCCCGGCAGGCGACCTTCGTCGCCGAGCCGCTGGAGCGGGGCTTCGGCCTGACGCTCGGTAACGCGCTGCGCCGGGTCCTGCTGTCGTCGCTGCAGGGCTCTGCCGTCAGCTCGGTGCAGATCGAGGGCGTGCTGCACGAGTTCTCGTCCATTCCGGGCGTGCGTGAGGATGTCACCGACATCGTGCTCAATATCAAGTCGATGGCGGTGCGCATGCATGGCGATCAGCCCAAGCGCATCTCGCTTCGCGGCGAGGGGCCGGGCGAGATCAGGGCGTCGACGATTTCCGCCGGCCACGACGTGGAGATCATGGACCCAAACCTGGTCATCTGCACGCTGGACGATGGCGCCAAGATCAACATGGAAATGACCGTCGAGAGCGGCAAGGGCTACGTGCCCGCCTCGGCCAACCGGCCGGAGGACGCTCCGATCGGCCTCATTCCGGTGGATGCCATCTTTAGCCCGGTGCGCAAGGTCTCCTACAAGGTCGAGAATACCCGCGAAGGGCAGATCCTCGACTATGACAAGCTCACCATGACGGTCGAGACCAACGGCACCATCAAGCCGGAGGACGCGGTCGCCTATGCCGCGCGCATCCTGCAGGACCAGCTTCAGCTCTTCATCAACTTCGAGGAGCCGAAGGAGGAGAGCAAGGGCGCGCTCAAGAGCGAGCCGGAGTTCAACCGCAACCTCCTGCGCAAGGTGGACGAGCTCGAACTCTCGGTGCGTTCCGCGAACTGCCTGAAGAACGACAACATCGTCTATATCGGCGACCTGATCCAGAAGACCGAGGCGGAAATGCTGCGCACGCCCAACTTCGGCCGCAAGTCGCTGAACGAGATCAAGGAGGTGCTGGCCCAGATGGGACTGCATCTCGGCATGGAAGTGCCCAATTGGCCGCCCGAGAATATCGAGGAACTGGCCAAGAAGCTTGAAGAGCCTTATTGATCGGGAGCACCTTGTCATGCGTCATCGCAATGCCGGTCGCAAGCTGAGCAAGACCACGTCTCAGCGGAATGCGCTCTTCGCCAACATGGCGGCGTCCCTGATCAAGCATGAACAGATCAAGACGACGCTGCCCAAGGCGAAGGAACTTCGTCCCTATGTCGAGCGCCTGATCACGCTGGGCAAGCGGGGGGGATTGCATGCCCGCCGCCAGGCGCTGGCCATCCTTCCCGAGGCGGGGGCGGTGGACAAGCTCTTCACCTCGCTCAACGAGCGCTATGCCAACCGCAATGGCGGCTATACCCGCATCCTCAAGGCGGGGTTCCGCTATGGCGACGCGGCGCCGATGGCGGTGATCGAACTGGTGGAACGTGATCCGGCGGCGAAGGGCCAGGATTCCGGCCAGCAGCCTGAGGAAGTGGCGGAAGAGGCGCAGGCATCCGCCTGATCCGCCGTTCATTTTCGGTTCTGGCGAGGGGCGGCGATTCGCTGCCCCTTTGCTTTTGCGGCCCGGTTTCCGATAATGGCCGGAACCCGAACCCTGAACGGGTCATGGATTCATGATGCGCCCCATCCTCCTGCTGTTCGCCGCGGCAATGATGTTGCCCGCTCCGCTGGCCGCGGATGCCAGGCGCCTGCCGAAGAACCAGCAGGAAATTCAGCTTTCCTTCGCGCCGCTGGTCCGGCAGGTGGCGCCCGGCGTCGTCAACATCTACACGCGCCGCGTGACCCAGCAGCAGGCGCGCTCGCCGCTCTTCGACGACCCGGTTTTCCGCCGCTTCTTCGGTGACGGTCCGCTGCAGGGAGCCCCCCGCCAGCGCATCCAGCAGTCGCTCGGTTCCGGAGTGATCGTGGACCGGCGCGGACTGGTGGTGACCAACAACCATGTCATCGAGGGCGCGGAGGAGATCACCGTCGCCCTGCACGACCGGCGCGAGTTCGACGCGGAACTGGTGCTGGCCGACCCGCGCACCGACCTCGCCGTGCTGCGCATAGACCCGAAAGGCTCGAAGCTCACGGCACTCGAACTGGTGGATTCCGACGATCTCGAGGTGGGCGACCTGGTGCTCGCGATCGGCAATCCCTTCGGCGTCGGCCAGACCGTGACCTCGGGCATCGTTTCCGCGCTGGGACGTACCATGGTCGGCACGTCCGACACGCAGTCCTTCATCCAGACCGATGCGGCAATCAATCCGGGCAACTCCGGCGGCGCGCTCATCACCATGGACGGCCGGGTCGCCGGCATCAACACGGCGATCTTCTCGCGCACCGGCGGCTCGCACGGCATCGGATTCGCCATCCCGGCCAACCTGGTGGCGTCCGTCCTGCACGCGGCGCAGGCGGGTCATGGCGTGCAGCGGCCATGGCTCGGCGCCAGCGGGCAATCGGTGACCAGCGAGCTCGCGCAGAGTCTGGGGCTGGAGCGTCCTGGCGGCGTGCTGGTGAACACTGTCGTGCGCGACAGCCCTGCGGCCCAAGCCGGCCTCCGGCCGGGCGATGTGGTGCTGGCGGTCAATGGCAAGGAGGTGTTCGATCCACGCGGTCTCAAGTTCCGCATCGTGACCCGCAATATCGGCGAGACGGTCGCGCTCGACATCTTCCGCAAGGGGACGCGCCGGCAGGTTTCGCTGCCATTGCTGGCGCCGCCGGAGAATCCCCCGCGCGACCAGATCGAGCTTTCCGGAAACCAGCCGCTGGCCGGCGCGTTGGTGGCCAATCTGTCGCCGGCGCTGGCGGAGGAACTCGGACTCGAGGAAGGCGCGAGCGGCGTCATCGTGCTCGACGTGGCGCGCGGCTCGCCGGCACAGCGCTTCCGCGTGCGGCCGGGCGATGTGATCCTGTCGGTGAACGGCGCGGATGTGGGGCGCACGCGCGAACTGCAGGTCATGCTGAATGCTGAGCCGGGTGCGCGCGGCTGGGCCATCCGGCTTGAGCGGCGCGGGCAGGTGATCACCCTCGCGGTTCGCTGATGGCGAACCTGTTCGAGGCGGCGGGGCTGGATCAGGGCGCGCCGAAGCCGCTGGCGGAGCGGCTGCGTCCGCAACGTCTCGCCGACGTGGTCGGCCAGGACCACCTGCTGAAGGGCGATGGGCCGATCGCGCGCATGCTGGCCGGTCGGCGCATGGCCTCCTGCATCCTCTGGGGTCCACCCGGTACCGGCAAGACGACCATCGCCCGCCTGCTGGCGCGCGAGACGGGTCTGCATTTCGAACAGCTTTCCGCGGTCTTCTCCGGGGTTGCCGATCTGCGCCGCGCCTTCGAGGCGGCGCGCGCCCGCCGGCAGTCGGGACAGGGCACGCTGCTCTTCGTCGACGAGATCCATCGCTTCAACAAGTCGCAGCAGGACGGCTTTCTGCCCTATGTCGAGGATGGAACCGTAGTCCTGGTCGGTGCGACGACGGAGAACCCTTCTTTCGAGCTGAATGCCGCGCTGCTCTCGCGCGCCCAGGTGCTGGTGCTGAAAAGGCTCGACGAGGCGGCGCTGGAGGCTCTGCTCGGCCGTGCCGAGGCGCTGGCCGGCCATGCGCTGCCGGTCTCGACCGAGGCGCGGGTGGCACTCCTCGCCATGGCCGATGGCGACGGACGCTACCTGCTGAACCTGGCGGAGGAACTGCTCTCCCTGCGGCCCGATGCGCCTCTCGGCGTGGCCGAACTGGCGCGGGTGGTGCAGAAGCGCGCGCCGCTCTACGACAAGGCCGACGAGGCGCATTACAACCTGATCAGCGCGCTGCACAAGTCCCTGCGCGGCTCGGACTGCGACGCGGCGCTCTACTGGCTGGCGCGTATGCTGGCGGGCGGGGAACAGCCGCTCTACATCCTGCGACGCCTGACGCGCTTTGCGGTCGAGGATATCGGCCTCGCAGATCCGAATGCGCTGCTGCAGGCGCTGGCGGCGAAGGACATGTACGATTTCCTGGGCTCGCCGGAGGGCGAGATCGCGCTGGTGCAATGCGTCGTCTATCTGGCCACGGCGCCGAAATCGAATGCCGCCTACAAGGCGGATGGGGCGGCGCGGCGCGCGGCGCAGCGCACCGGCTCGCTGATGCCGCCAATGCATATCCTCAACGCGCCGACGCGGCTGATGAAGGATCTGGGTTACGGCAAGGGCTATGCCTACGACCACGATACGGAGGAAGGCTTCTCCGGTCAGAATTACTTCCCCGACGGGATGCCCCGCGAGGGCTACTACAATCCGACCGATCGGGGCTTCGAGCGCGAGGTCCGCAAGCGCCTGGACTACTGGGCGCGGCTGCGCGCGCGTGGGCAGGGCGAATAGCATGGACGGAACCGGCGAGGCACCGGCGCGGCGCAGGGTGGAACTGGTTCCCGTGGCGCCGGACGAGGCAGAGATGCGCCTCGACCGCTGGTTCCAGCGGCGGTTTCCCGGCCTTGGTCATGGCCGGCTGGAAAAACTGCTGCGTACCGGCCAGGTACGGATCGACGGCGCCCGCGCCCGCGCCAACAGCCGGCTCGCCACCGGACAGGTGATCCGCGTGCCCCCGCTCGATCTTTCGCCACGGGCGATGCCGGCGGGTGCCCCGCCCGCACCGGTTTCGGCCAAGGACGCGGCCATGCTCCAGGGCAGCGTGCTCCACCGCGACCCGCTGGTGCTGGTGCTGAACAAGCCGCCGGGCCTAGCCGTTCAGGGCGGCAGCGGCGTTGATCGGCATCTTGACGGCATGCTCGATGCCCTGCGCTTCGAGGCGGAGGAGCGACCGCGTCTGGTGCACCGGCTCGACCGCGATACCTCCGGCATTCTCGTTCTCGGCCGCACGCGCAGGGCGGCATCGGACCTTGCCGCCGCCTTCCGCGACCGCAGCGCGCGCAAGGTCTACTGGGCGCTGGTGGCCGGCGTGCCCAGCCCGCGCCAGGGCAAGATCGATCTGCCACTCGCCAAGGTTCCGGGGCCTGGTGGCGAGCGCATGATGGAGGATGACGAAGCGGGCAAGCGGGCGGTCACGCTCTATTCGGTGCTCGAAACGGCCGGTCGCCGGACCGCGTGGCTCGCGCTCATGCCGCTCACCGGCCGTACGCACCAGCTTCGCGCCCACTGCGCCTTTCTCGGCACGCCGATCGTGGGCGATGGCAAGTATGGCGGCGAGCGCGCCTTCCTGACCGGCGCGGTCAGCCGCAAGCTGCATCTGCATGCCCGCGCCATCGACCTGCCCCATCCGGCCGGCGGACGGTTGCGGGTCAGCGCCCCGCTGCCGGCGCATATGCGCCAGACCTGGAAGCTGCTCGAACTCGATCCCGAGGACAGCCGCGATCCCTTCGCGGAGTAGGCGCCGGCGATTCGCCCTCACCCGGACCCTCTCCCACGAAGTGGGAGAGGGCTTGCTGTTTCGCCCTCACCCAACCCTCTCCCATGAAGTGGGAGAGGGCTTGCTGTTTCGCCCTCACCCCGACCCTCTCCCATGAAGTGGGAGAGGGCTTGCTGTTTCGCCCTCACCCCGACCCTCTCCCATGAAGTGGGAGAGGGCTTGCTGTTTCGCCTTCACCCAACCCTCTCCCATGAAGTGGGAGAGGGCTTGCTGTTTCGCCTTCACCCAACCCTCTCCCATGAAGTGGGAGAGGGCTTGCTGTTTCGCCCTCACCCCGACCCTCTCCCATGAAGTGGGAGAGGGCTCTCTTTCTTCTCCCTCTCCCACGAAGTGGGAGAGGGTCGGGGTGAGGGAGGCCGGGCTGAGGGAGGGCCGGGGTAAGGGTCGCGTCCTATCCACGGCCGCGGTAGGAAGGCACGCCCTGATCGGGCAGCCACAATCCCGCCGGTGCCGGGCCGGTCTGGTAGAAGACATCGATTGGCATGCCGCCGCGCGGATACCAGTAGCCGCCGATGCGGAGCCATTTCGGCCGCAGGACCGTTTCCAGCCGAACGGCGATGGCGAGCGTGCAGTCCTCGTGGAAGGCGCCATGGTTCCGGAAGGAGCCGAGAAAGAGCTTGAGCGACTTGCTCTCGACCAGTTTGCGCGCCGGGACGTAGTCGATCACCAGATGGGCGAAATCCGGCTGCCCGGTCACCGGACACAGGCTGGTGAATTCCGGCGCGGTGAAGCGCACGAGATAGAGCCGCCCCGGATGCGGATTGGGCACCGTTTCCAGGACCGCGCTTTCAGGGTCGGCAGGGAGCGTTGTCGCCGCACCGAGCTGTCGAGGGGATTTCTTCATTCCGGCACGCTATGTCCGGACCGGGCAGGACGCAAGTCCGCGCCATTGTCGGCAGGCGGACCCTGTGCGAAAGTCCAGCCATGCCCCGCGAAAATGCCACACGCCTGGTGGTCTTCGACTGCGACGGAACGCTGGTCGACAGTCAGCATCATATCGTCGCGACGATGGAGGAGGCTTTCGCCGCCATTGGCCAGGCACCGCCTGCGCCGGCGCGGGTTCGCCACGTGATCGGCCTTTCGCTCGGCGAGGCCATCGCACAACTCTGGCCCGAGGGTGGCGCGGAGGATCTGGCGCGCGTCGAGGCGGCGTATCGCGCGGCCTTTTTCGCGCGCCGGCAGCGCCCGGACCATGACGAACCGCTCTACCAAGGCGCACGAGAATGTATCGAGCTTCTGGAGGCGCGGGGCTACCTGCTTGGCATTGCCACGGGCAAGGCGCGGCGCGGGCTGGATGCGACGCTTGGCCGGCACGGCCTGCTGGAGCGCTTCGTCACCCTGCAGACGGCCGACCGGGCGCCGGGCAAGCCTGATCCGACCATGCTCGAATGGGCGATGCGGGAGGCTGGAGCCGAGCCGTCATCGACCTTGCTGATCGGCGATACGAGCTATGACATGGAGATGGCGCGAAACGCCAAGGTGACGGCGATCGGCGTCTCCTGGGGCTATCATCCGCCGGAAGTCCTGGCGCGTTGCGGCGCCCATGCGGTTCTCGACAGCTTCGATGCCCTTGCGCCGCTCGCGGCCGATCTGCTTGGAGGCGCGCGGTGAGGCTCGGTCTCGTGCTCAAAGTCGCGGCAGGCATCCTACTGCTTGCCGTCGCCGGAGCAACCCTCTGGCTGGCGCTGCTCGATGTGAATGCCTATCGTCCGCGGCTGGCGGCGCTGGTTGAGGCGGAGACGGGGCGCCGGCTCGATCTGCGGGGCGAGATAGATCTTCGCCTGCTGCCCGCGCCGGCCCTCGTCGTCAAGGATGTCACCTTTCAGAATGCGGCCTGGGGCTCGAGGCCGGAAATGGCGCGTCTCGGAGAACTGGCGGCTTCCGTGCAACTCATGCCGCTGCTGTTCGGCGGCGATGTGGTGATCACGCTGATTTCGGTGCGCGATCTTGAGCTGTTGCTGGAGACGGACGGCAAGGGGCGCGCCAACTGGGTCATCGGCGGGGCGTCGGGGCCGGCGCCGGGCGAGGCTTCGGGCGAGGGCGGACGCGAGGTCCGCATCCCGGCCCTGGAGCGGCTGGAGCTGGAGAATGTCCATCTCACCTATCGGGATGGGGCGAGCGGCAATGTGACGCGCTTCGATCTGAAGCGGTTGCGAGCGGAGTTGCGGCAGGGCGCGCGCATGGCGGTGACCGCCGAGGCCGCCTATCGCGAGGCGCCGATCAGGCTTGAGGCGAGCCTTGGTCCGCTGCCCCTGCTGATGCAGGCCGACACGCCTTATCCGCTGGAGGCGGAATTCACGCTGGCGGGCCTGCGCGGCAGGATCGCCGGGACGGTGCGCGACGCGCACCTATCCCCACGGCTCGATCTGCGTATCGAGGCGGAGAGCGACGATCTGGCGACACTTGAAGATCTGGCCGGGGTGGCGCTTCCAGGCAGCCGCCCCTTCCGGCTGGCCGCATCGCTCACCGGCGATATCCGGCGCGAGGTCAGGCTTGGCGGTATCGACCTGCGCCTTGGATCAAGCAGCCTGGCTGGCGACATCGCCCTGCGGCTCGATGGCAAGCGGCCGGTCGTCGCGGCGAGAGTTTCCGCGCCACGCATCGACCTTGCCGATCTGCGCCCCTCCGGCGGCGCGGCTTCCCCGGCCGGGGCGGGATCGCGTCAGGCAAGACAGCTTTTCCCGGACCATCCGCTCCCCCTGGAAGGGCTGTCCGCTCTCGATGGCGAGGTCATGCTAACGGTGGCCGAGCTGCGTGGCGAGGCGTTGGCACTTGCCGATCTTGCCCTGACGGCGAAGCTTGCCGACCGGCGGCTGGATGTGTCACCGCTCTCTTTCCGCATGCATGAGGGGCGGATCGAGGGGCGCGTGGCGCTCGATGGTCGTCCCGCCAGGCCGGCTATGGCCATGGAGCTGCGCGGCCAGCAGGTCGATCTCGGCCAGGCGGCACGCCAGGCGCTGCAGAAGGACGTGATGGAGGGCCGCGCGGATTTCCGCGTCGATCTCAAGGGCTCGGGCCAGACGGTGCGGCAGATCCTTTCGACGCTTGGCGGAGATACGGAAGTCGTGATCGGCCAGGGCCGCATCAGGAACCGCTGGCTCGAAGTGGTGAGCAGCGATCTGGTTCGCCTCGTCACGCCCTGGAGCAGCAAGGACGACAGCCGCCTCAACTGCTTCGTCAGCCGCTTTCAGGTGAATGGCGGCGTCATGACCTCGCGTCTGCTGCTTGGCGATACGGAGCGGGCGAGCCTGCTTGGCGAGGGCACGGTCGATCTCGGTCGCGAGCGCATCGACATGCGCTTCACGCCGCGCCCGAAGGAAGTAAGCCTGATGAGCCTTGCCACGCCGATTCTGGTCAGCGGCTGGCTCGGCGAGCCAGCCTATCGTCCAGATGCCGTGGCAGTGGCGCGCGGCGTTGCCGGGGCAGTCGGAGGCATCGCGCTGGGCGGCGGGCTGCTTGGCGGCCTGGTCGGCGCGATCACCGGCACTTCGGGCGCCAGCGCCGCGGAGGCCAACCCCTGCCTCGCCGCCCTTGCGCGAGCCGGCGCAGGCAGCGCACCGGCCGGCCGGCCGCAGCCGGCGCAGCAACCGCGTGAGGCAAACCCGTTGGATAGCGTGCGCGAGGGCCTGCGCAATCTCTTTGCGCCCGGGCGCTGAAGGCGGGCAGTCAGAGCAGATGCGCCGCTTCTACCGAAATGCCAGCGCCGGCCCCTGCGCGGGAGGTTTCGGGGTATTTCTTGACGACAGGCCGGTGCCGACACCAGCCAAGGCCGCCCTCGTGCTGCCGAGTGCCGCGCTCGCCGAGGCGATCGCCGCGGAGTGGCAGGCCCAGCAAGAGAAGGTCGATCCCGCGCGCATGCCGCTGATGCAGGTGGCGGCGACCGCCATCGACCGGGTGGCCAGCCAGCGGGCGGAGGTGATCCGCGACACTGCGGCTTACGGGGGGACCGACCTGCTCTGCTACCGCGCCGACTCCCCGCCTGAACTCGTCATCCATCAGCAGCAGGCCTGGGACCCGCCGCTCGCCTGGCTCCTCCGTCGCCACGGCGTCGCGCTGAAGGTGACGGAAGGGGTGCGCGCGGTGGCGCAGGAGGAAGCGGCGTTGCGCCGGCTGCGCCAGGTCGTGGAGGCGCTGGACGACATGCGGCTGACCGCGCTCGGCCTGCTGACCGCCTCCCTCGGCTCGCTGGTGCTGGCGCTCGCCATACTCGATGAGGAAATGGACTGGCAGGCTGCCTTCGCCGCCGCCACGCTCGACGAGAGCTTTCAGGCCGAACGCTGGGGCGAGGATATGGAAGCCGCGCGGCGGCGGGAGAATTTGCGACGGGATGTAGAGGCTTATGCGCGTTTTCTCGCGCTGGTTGGAAAGTCCTGATCGTTCGGGGCCCTGCTCTAGCCATGCCGGGGGATTGATGCTATGCGAAGGCCCGGGCCGGGGGCCGGGGCCAGTTCCGCCAAGCCGGAGAACGGAGCACATGCAGGACATTATCCGTCAACTCGAGGAGAAACGTGATCAGGCGCGGCTTGGCGGCGGGCAGAAACGCATCGACGCGCAGCATGGCAAGGGCAAGCTCACGGCGCGCGAGCGCATCGAATTGCTGCTCGATCCCGGTTCCTTCGAGGAATGGGACATGTTCGTCGAGCATACCTGCACCGATTTCGGCATGGCCGGGCAGCGCATCCCGGGCGACGGCGTGGTCACCGGCTACGGCACGATCAATGGCCGCCTCGTCTTCGTGTTCAGCCAGGATTTCACCGTCTTCGGCGGCTCGCTCTCCGATTCCCATGCGCGCAAGATCTGCAAGATCATGGACAAGGCGATGCAGGTGGGCGCGCCGGTCATCGGCCTCAACGATTCCGGCGGCGCGCGCATCCAGGAAGGGGTGGACAGCTTGGCCGGCTATGCCGAGGTGTTCCAGCGCAACGTGCTCGCCTCCGGCGTCGTGCCGCAGATTTCGGTGATCATGGGCCCTTGCGCCGGCGGTGCGGTCTACAGCCCGGCCATGACCGACTTCATCTTCATGGTGAAGGACAGTTCCTACATGTTCGTCACTGGTCCGGACGTGGTGAAGACGGTGACGCAGGAGGTGGTGACGCAGGAGCAGCTTGGCGGCGCCATCACCCACACGACGAGGTCCTCGGTCGCCGACGTCGCCTTCGAGAACGACATCGAGACCCTGAACCAGATCCGCCGCTTCTTCGATTTCCTGCCCCTCTCCAACCGCGAGAAGCCGCCGGTGCGCCCCTCAAACGACGATCCGGCGCGCCAGGAACCCTCGCTGGATACGCTGGTCCCCGCCAATCCCAACAAGCCCTACGACATGATCGAGCTGATCGGCAAGGTCGTCGACGAGGGCGACTTTTTCGAGCTGCAGCCCTCTTTCGCCAAGAACATCGTCACCGGCTTCGCCCGGCTCGATGGTGCCACGGTCGGCATCGTGGCCAACCAGCCGATGGTGCTCGCCGGCTGCCTCGACATCGATTCCTCGCGCAAGGCGGCGCGCTTCGTTCGATTCTGCGACTGCTTCAACATCCCGATCGTGACTTTCGTCGACGTGCCGGGTTTCCTGCCGGGCACGGCGCAGGAATATGGCGGCATCATCAAGCACGGCGCCAAGCTGCTTTTCGCCTTTGCGGAAGCCACGGTGCCGAAGGTGACATTGATCACCCGCAAGGCCTATGGCGGTGCCTACGACGTCATGAGCTCGAAGCATCTGCGCGGCGACGTCAACTTCGCCTGGCCCTCGGCCGAGATCGCGGTCATGGGGCCGAAGGGCGCGGTCGAGATCATCTTCCGTGCCGAGCTGGACGACAAGGCGAAGATCGAGGCGCGGACGGAGGAGTACCGCGCCAAGTTTGCCAATCCCTTCGTCGCCGGACGCCGCGGCTTCATCGACGATGTGATCATGCCGCACAATACAAGGCACCGGCTGATCCGCGCGCTCGCCATGCTGCGCGACAAGAAGCTCGAGAATCCCTGGAAGAAGCATGACAACATCCCGCTCTGAGGCGGGCGCGAGGACGGGCGAGAGTGACGATGTTCAGGAAAATTCTGATAGCCAATCGCGGCGAGATCGCCTGCCGGGTGATCCGTACCTGCCGCAAGCTCGGCATCCGTAACGTCGCGGTCTATTCCGAGGCCGATGACGGCGCCCAGCACATGCGCCTCGCCGACGAGGCCATCGCCATCGGCAAGGCGCCCGCCGCGGAGAGCTATCTGGTGATCGAGAAGATCATCGAAGCCTGCGAGCGCAGCGGCGCCGATGCGGTCCATCCCGGTTACGGCTTCCTTTCCGAGAACCGCCGCTTCGCCGAGGCGCTGGAAAAGAAGGGCATCACTTTCATCGGTCCTTCGGTGCATGCAGTCCATGCGATGGGAGACAAGATCGAGTCAAAGAAACTCGCCAAGGCAGCCGGGGTCAACACCATTCCGGGTTATCTCGGCGCGATCTCCGGCCCGGACGAGGCGGCGAAGATCGCGGCGGAGATCGGCTATCCGGTGATGATCAAGGCATCCGCCGGCGGCGGCGGCAAGGGCATGCGGCTCGCCTGGAACGAGGGCGAATGCCGAGAGGGCTTCGTCTCCGCCACCAGCGAGGCCCGGTCGAGCTTCGGCGACGAGCGGGTTTTCATCGAGAAGTTCATCCAGGAGCCGCGCCATATCGAGATCCAGGTGCTGGGCGACCGGCATGGCAACATCGTCTATCTGGGCGAGCGCGAATGCTCGATCCAGCGCCGCCACCAGAAGGTGATCGAGGAGGCGCCGAGCCCGCTGATCGATGCAGCGACGCGCAAGGCGATGGGCGAGCAGGCGGTGGCGCTGGCCCGCGAGGTCGGCTACTTCTCCGCCGGCACGGTGGAGATGGTGGTCGGCCCCGACAAGAGCTTCTACTTCCTCGAGATGAACACGCGCCTGCAGGTCGAGCATCCGGTGACCGAACTGGTGACCGGCATCGATCTGGTGGAGATGATGATCCGCGTCGCCGCCGGCGAGAAGCTGCCCTTTACCCAGGAGCAGATCGAACTCAATGGCTGGGCGATGGAGAGCCGCATATATGCCGAGGATCCCTATCGCGGCTTCCTGCCCTCGACCGGCCGGCTGCAACGCTATCGCATGCCGCAGGAGGGCCGGCACGTCCGCATCGATACCGGCGTCACGGAAGGTTCCGAGATCAGCCTCTATTACGATCCGATGATCGCCAAGCTCTGCACCTGGGGGCGCGACCGCAACGAGGCGATCCGCCACATGCGAGGTGCGCTCGATGCCACCGAGATAGATGGCATTTCGCACAATGTGAATTTCCTTGCCGCCGTCGCCGGGCATCCGCGCTTCCAGGCCGGACGTCTGTCCACGGCCTTCATCGCGGAAGAGTTTCCCGACGGCTTCCAGGGCGCGGCGCTGCCGGAGGCGGAGCGCAACGCAGTCCTTTCGGTCGCTGTTTTTGCCCATCTGGAGAGCGAGGCGCGTGCCCGGCGCATTTCCGGCCAGATGCCGGGCTACCGGCCGGAAGCAGTGGGCGAACTGGTCCTGTTCGTCGGCGATGACCGGCATGTGGCGCAGGTCCAGCCGGCGGTGGACGGCATTGATGTCACGATCGGCGATCACATCATCCCGGTGCGCAGCCACTGGCGTCCCGGCGCGCGGCGGTTCGAGGGCGTGGTGCAGAACCAGCCCTTCTCGGCACTCATCCGCCCGCGCCCGGAAGGCTTTCGCATCACCCATGGCGGCGCCGATCTCGATATCCTGGTGCGCACGCCGCGTGCGGCGGAACTGGCGCGGCACATGCCGGTCAAGCTGCCGCCCGATACCTCGAAGTTCCTCCTTTGCCCGATGCCGGGCCTGGTCGTGTCGATCGCGGTCAGCGAGGGCGAGCAGGTCAAGGCCGGCCAGCCGCTGGCGGTGGTCGAGGCGATGAAGATGGAGAATGTGCTGCGCGCCGAACGGGACGGCACGGTGGCCAAGGTCGCCGCACGTCCGGGCGACAGTCTCGCCGTCGATCAGGTCATCCTCGAATTCGCCTGACCATGCGGGAGGAGGTTGCGATCCGCGCCAGGATCACCGGCCGCGTCCAGGGTGTCGGCTTTCGCGCCTGGACCATCCGGCAGGCACAGGCGCTCGGCCTGCGCGGCCATGTGCGCAACCTGGCCGATGGTTCGGTGGAACTGGTGGCACTCGGCCTGGCGGAGAGCGTCGATGGCCTGCTGCGGGCCTGCCGCCAGGGACCGGCCGGGGCGCGAGTGGAGGGGATCGAGACGCGCCCGGAGGACGTGGCCGCCGTGGCGCGCGAGGCGGGGCCGGGGTTCCGTCAGCTTCCCACCGTCTGAGGGCGTTACGATGTTCAGGTTGATGAGCTGGAAACACTGGCTGCTCTGCCAGGCGAGCGCGCTGCTGGCGGGCTATCTCGCATGGTCGGCGAGCGGCAATCCCTGGATCGGCGGCGGGGTCGTGGTCGGCACGGTCGTGGTCTATACCTTCATGCTGGCCGGCCGTGGCGCCGGCTCTGCCAGACCTTCCCGCCCCGGCTCACGCGCCAGCGCCATAGAGAGCCCGCCGACGCGCCAGCAGCGTCGCGCCGAGGCGCGCGCGCGGCGCAAGCGCCAGTCAGACTGACAGCCTCGCCTCCGGCGCGCCGGCCAGTGGCTCCGCGAAGACCCGCTCGAAGCTGGCGCGCAGTTCGAGATCCACCTCCGCCATGCTGACGATCAGGCCGAGATCGGCGAGCGAGGTCACGCCATGCTCGCGGATGCCGCAGGGCACGATGCCCGCGTAATGGCCGAGGTCCGGTTCGACATTGATGCTGATGCCATGGAAGCTCACCCAGCGGCGCACGCGGATGCCGATCGCCGCGATCTTGTCCTCGCGCCCATGGCCGCGATCGACCCAGACGCCGACCCGTCCCGGTCGCGCCTCGCCCTTCACGCCGAAGGCGGCGAGCGTGGCGATCACCCATTCCTCCAGCCGCTCCACATAGGCGCGCAGGTCCTGGCCGCGCCTGCGCAGGTCGAGCATGACATAGGCGATGCGCTGACCGGGACCGTGATAGGTGAACTGTCCGCCACGTCCGGTGCGGTAGACGGGAAAGCGTGCTGGCGACAGCAGATCTTCAGCCCGCGCCGAGGTGCCGGCGGTATAGAGCGGCGGATGCTCCAGCAGCCAGACCAGTTCTGGCGCGCGGCCGGCGGCGATGGCGCCGACGCGGGCCTCCATCTCGGCTTCCGCTTCGGCGTAGGGCACGAGATGGTCGGAGATGCGCCATTCGGGTTGCTGGTTCATGGCGGCGAGGGTAGCAGCCTCTCGCGGGCCCGCAAGCCGGCGCGGTAGCGCGCCCAGCACAGGAAGCCGAGCAGCACGAAGCCGGCATGGCCGCAGGCGAGCCATAGCGGGGCATGGAACAGGAAGGGGGCGACGAGGCCCGCCACCGCGCTGGTGAAGGTCACTTGGACGAAGCTCTGGCAGGAGGAGACGAGGCCGCGGATCTGCGGATAGAGGTCGAGCACCAGCAGGGTGAGGTTGGGCATCGCCATCGACATGCCGAAGGTATGCAGCGCCAGCGGCAGGATGCTCCAGGGGACGGAAGCCGGCATTGCCCAGTGCCAGGCGAGATTGAGGCTTGCTGCAGCGAACATGATTCCATAGGCAAGCCCGACCACGCGCGGCGCGCCGATCCGCCCGGCCATGCGGTTGGCAGTGAGCGAGCCGAGGAAGATGCCGGCCACCACCGGGATGAAAAGCCAGGCGAAATCCTCAGGGCCCAGGCGCAGATGGTCGAGCACCAGGCGCGGCGCGGAGGCGATGTAGAGCATGAGCGAGGAGAAATTGAAGGTGAGGGCGAAGGCAAGCAGGCGGAATTCCCGCCGTCCGCCGACCCGGAGATAGTTGGCAAGCAGCGTCGCCGGACGCAGCGACTGGCGCTGTTCGCGCGGCAACGTCTCGGGCAGGGCGAGGGCCGATGCCAGCAGCACGAGCAGCGAATAGGCGGCGAGAAAGACGAAGATCGACCGCCAGCCGAACCACACGAACAGGTAGCCGCCGATGATCGGCGCGATGGCCGGCCCGAGGGAGAAGATCATCATCACCTGCGAGACCATGCGCTGCGCCGCCGCCCCCTCGAAACGATCGCGGATCATGGCCCGTCCGACCGCCACGCCGGCACCGGCCGAAAGGCCCTGCAGAGCCCGGCCGATCCAGAGCTCCTCGATGCTGCGCGCGAAGATGCAGCCGATGGAGCCAAGGACGAACAGCACCATGAAGGCGAGGATCACCGGGCGGCGGCCGAGCGCATCCGAGAGCGTGCCGTGCCAGAGCATCATCACGCCGAAAGGCAGCAGATAGGCGGTGAGCGTCTGCTGCACCTCGACCGCGCTGGCGCCGAGGCCCGCGCCGATGGCCGGGAAGGCCGGCAGGTAGGTGTCGATCGAGAACGGCCCCAGCATGGAGAGCGAGGCGAGGAGGATCGAAAAGAGCAGGGGGCTCTGCGTGCGATGCGGCATGAGGCTCTGTGTCCGGGGCGGGGGGCGATCCTAGAGCCTTTCACCACGGGATGGAATCGTTCTGACGTGGCGGAATTGGGGCGTGGCTGGTCAGCCGGCGCAGGTCGTAGCGGGGCTACGGCCAAGTCGGCTGACGCTGTCCATCGGCGCAATTCCGCCCGTCCCGGCGGGTTGGCCGGCGGCGGGCGCCCGCTTTGTCGCGCCGCTGGCCCGATGCACCACATCGCGCCGCGCGCCGCTTCGCGCGGCTCGCCGCGCCGCCGGCCAACAGAACGGTTTTCCTCCCGTGGTGAAAGGCTCTGGATCAAGTGGGCGCCGGATCAAATGCCTTCCCGATCAGGGCCGCCCTCAGGAAAAAACCGGAAATTCCCCAACTCACCGCCAAGCATCGATTCCCGGCTCCTGTTACCCCTTGACCCCGAAGCGGTTTTGGCCGCGACGGAGAGCAGCGAGGGAATGTCACAGATGAGCACGTCACCAATCGCCGCGCCGCTTCAGGGCGCCGAGGATACGGAATTCGTCCGCTTCTGGAACGAGGTGCTGGCACCGAAATTCATTCGATTCAAGCACATACTGGTGGATGGTCTGTCCCGCCACAGCGAGGTGGTCTTTCCCGATCTGCCAGTCCGCCCGGGCGACCGGGTGCTCGATGTCGGTTGCGGGTTCGGCGATACCGCGATCCGCCTTGCGGACATGGTGGGAGAGGCCGGCCAAGTCATCGGCGTCGATTGCTGCGACGCCTTCCTCGACCAGGCCCGCGCCGAGGTGCGCCGGCGCAACCTCGCCAATGTCTGCTTCGTCCGCGCCGATGCCGAGCGGGAACTGCCGGTCGGCCAGTTCGATTTCGTCTTCGCGCGCTTCGGCACCATGTTCTTCGCCAACCCCGTGGCCGGACTGCGCAACATGCGCGGGGCGCTGCGGCCGGGCGGGCGGATGGTGCATATCGTCTGGCGCGAGCGGGCGGACAATCCCTGGCTCTCCATGGCGCGGGATGTGGTGCTGCGCTTCCTGCCGCCGCCCGGCGAGGATGCGCGGACTTGCGGCCCGGGGCCATTCTCCATGGCCGATCAGGACATGGTGAGGGCAATGATGCGCGCCGCCGGCTATGAGCGGATCGAGTTCCGCCGCGTCGATGCCCCGGTGCTGGTCGGCCGCGACGTGCAGGACGCCATCGCCTTCCAGCTCGCCATCGGTCCGGCGGGCGAGGTTTTCCGCGAGGCGGGCGCGCTCGCCGAGGCAAGGCGGGCCGAGATCGAGGCGGCGCTGGCGGCGGCCATCGAGCAACAGAAGCGGGCCGTGGACGGAGTGGTCATGGACAGCTCTTCCTGGGTGATCAGCGCCATCAATCCCGAAGATTGAGGAGAAGCACGATGAACGACAGGACGTTTCCGCGCGTCGTCCTCGACCGGCCCGGCCGGGGCCGCGTCTATGGCAACATTCTCGAGACCATCGGCAACACGCCAATGGTGCGCATCGGCCGCACCGCGCGAGAGGCCGGCTGCCAGGCAGAAGTGCTGGCCAAGCTCGAATTCTTCAATCCCATCGGCAGCGTCAAGGACCGCATCGCGGTCTCGATGCTCGAGGCGATGGAAGCCGATGGCACGATCGGTCCGGGCTCGGTCATCGTCGAGCCGACCTCGGGCAATACGGGCATCGGCCTCGCCTTCGCCTGCGCCGCCAAGGGTTACCGCTGCATCCTGACCATGCCGGACAGCTTCTCCGTGGAGCGGCGCAAGCTGATGCGCTTTCTTGGCGCCGAGGTCGTGCTCACGCCGCGCGCCAAGGGCATCGGCGGCGCCATCGACAAGGCGAACGAGATCATCGCCACGACCGAGAAGGCGGTGATGCCCTGGCAGTTCGGCCATCCGGCCAACCCGGAGATCCACCGCCGCACCACGGCGGAGGAGATCTGGCGCGATACCGGGGGCGTGGTCGATGCCGTCGTGCTTGGCGTCGGCACCGGCGGCACCCTGACCGGCGTCGGCCAGGTGCTGAAGGCGCGCAAGCCGGAGATCCGCATCATTGCTGTGGAACCGGAGAACAGTCCGGTCCTCTCCGGCGGCACCCATTCGCCGCACCTCATCCAGGGGATCGGCGCGGGATTCGTGCCGGACGTCCTCGACACCAAACTCATCGACGAGGTGCTGCTGGTCGGCAACGACGAGGCGATCCAGACGGCGCGTCGCCTGGCGGCGCTCGATGGCATCCCGGCCGGCATCTCGTCCGGGGCGGCGCTTGCCTGCGCCATGCGCGTCGCCCAGCGCCCCGAAATGAAAGGCCGCACCGTGGTCACCGTGCTGCCGAGTTTCGCCGAGCGCTATCTCTCGACCGCGCTTTTTGAGGGCTACGGCGAGGACTGACCGCGCCGGTTCTCGCTCACCCCGCCCTCTCCCTCCGGGAGAGGGAGAAGAAAAATGAGCCCTCGCCTACAGGTGGGAGAGGGTTGGGCGAGGGTCTGGAGAAATAAAGGAAGAGGAGGGAACGTCATGAAACGCATCGCAGCGCAACTGGGCTTTCTCGCGATACTGCTCGCCGCGCCGGCGGCACCGGCGGAAGCAACGGGCGACATGATCTGGGTGCATCCGACCGGCAAGACGCCGGAGCAGGCGGTGGCCGCCATCAAGAGCTATACCGAGGCCAACAAGTGGCTCTATCTGGCGGAGTTCAAGATCAAGGGCGGCGAGATCACATCGGTCAAGATCTGCTATCCGCCCATCGGCAAGGACATCTTCGCCGCCGGCCTGCA
>JAHCJQ010000055.1 GCA_026126215.1 Alphaproteobacteria bacterium | reverse complement strand
AAGCGCCGGAGCTTCCCCCCGAAAGCTCCGGCGCCCGAGACCCCCGTTCGACTGGATGGTCTCGTGAGGTAATCTATTACTTCAGATAGCCCAGTTCGCGCCAGACCTTGTAATTCTCGCGGAAGCTGCTGTAGCTGTCCCAGGCCTTCTTGAAGGTTGCGCTCTTCGCCGCCTCCTCCTTGGCCACCTCGTTCCAGGCCTTCTCGAACGCATTCAGGAACTCATCGGACCAGCGATGGAGTGTCACGCCCTTCGCCTGGATATCCTGGATCGCCTTGAACTGGACCGCCTCGCCTTCCGCGAACTCTCGGGCGACGTTGGCTTCGCAGGCGACCTCGACCATCGCCTTCTGGGCGTCGGAGAACTCGTTCCACTTCGCCTTGCTGATCATCATTTCGTTGAGGGTCGACTGCTGGTGCCAGCCGGGGAAGTAGTAATGCTTCGCCACCTGGTGGAAGCCTAGCGAAAGGTCCATGACCGGCATCGAGAACTCGGTCGCGTCGATGGTGCCAAGCTGGAGCGCCTGGAAGATCTCGCCGGGAAGGATGAGCTGGGTCGAGACGCCGAGCTTCTCCATCACCTTGGCGCCAAGCCCGAAGAAGCGCATCTTGAGCCCCTTCAGGTCATCCAGCGTCTTGATCTCGCGACGGAACCAGCCGGATGCTTCCGGCGATATCACGCCGCAGAGCTGGACCTCGATATTGTACTTCCCGTAAAGCTCCTTCATCTGCTGCACGCCGCCGCCATGATACATCCAGGCGAGATACTCGCCGGCGCCGGGCCCGAAGGGCACGGAGGCGAACATGGCGAAGGCGATGTCCTTGCCGGTCCAGAATCCAGGCGTCGCCCAGACCATGTCCACCGAACCGGCGGAGACCGCGTCGAACATCTGGTTCGCCGGGACGAGCGCGCCCGGCTCGTTGAAGCGGATATCGATACTGCCCGCCGACATGCGTTTCAGCTTCTCGCCAATGCTGATCGCCGTGGGCCCGAGCAGCGCCACTCCGCTGCCGAAGGTCGATGTATAGGCGACGCGCACGCGCTTGTCCTGCGCCTCGGCCGGTCCGGCCATGGCCAGTGCGAGCGCGGCGCAAGCGATGGCCGTGCCCGAAAGCAACTTTCTGATTCCCATCTTGTGTACCTCCCAGATATTCCCCGTCATCGCAGGAGGGGTCTCATGCCCCGGCGGAATGGTGACGGGATTTACCTGTGACGGCAAGTGGTCAGAACCGCGGCCGCTGCGCCGGTCACGCAACCCTCAATCGAGGAAGCCCGTCGCCTTTGGCATCCACATGGCGATTTCCGGCCAGGTCATGATGAGCGCCACCGCGGTGAGCTGCAGCACCACGAAAGGAATGATGCCACGGTAGATATGCAGCATCGTCACCGTAGGCGGCACGGTGCCCTTCATGTAGAAGAGCGCGAACCCGAAAGGTGGCGTGAGGAACGAAGCCTGCAGGTTGACCGCGATCAGGATGGCGAACCAGGGCAGGAATTCATTGTTGCCGGCCAGATGCGGCGTGAAATCGAGCTTGCGCAGCAAGGGCGCGAAAACCGGCAGCACCACCAGGCAGATCTCGATCCAGTCGAAGAAGAAGCCCAGGATGAAGACGAGGATCATCATGAAGATGAGAATCTTCCATCCGGTGTCGATTCCTAGCGCCCGGAGCAGCTCGACCACCACGTCGTCACCGCCAAGGGCACGGAAGACATAGGCGAACAGCGTGGCGCCAAAGAAGATGAAAAACACCATGGCATTGGTCAGCGCCGCACTCTCCATTACCTCGCGCAGGACCTTCATGTTCAGCCGGCCATTGGCCAGCGCAAGCAGGATGGCGCCGAGCGCGCCGACGCCTGACGCCTCGGTCGGCGTCGCCCAGCCGAGGAAGATCGAGCCGAGGACCAGGAAGATCAGGAAGGCCGGCGGCACGAAGCTCTTGAACACGAGCCTTAGCAACTCCGCCCCGCTCTGCGGGCCGAGATCAGCGGCCAGCGCCGGCGCCGCCTTCGGATTGACCCAGGAAATGCCGACGATATAGACCGTGTAAAGCGCCGAGAGCAGCAGGCCCGGCACGATCGCCGCGGTGAACAGGGTGCCGACCGAGATGCCGAGCAGGTCGCCCATGATCACCAGCATGATGCTGGGCGGAATGAGGATGCCGAGCGTGCCGGCGGAGGCGATCGTGCCGACCGAAAGCTCCTTGGAATAGCCGCGTGTCAGCATGGCCGGCAGTGCGATCAGGGTGAGCATCACCACCGAGGCGCCGACGATTCCGGTCGTCGCCGCCATGATGGTGCCCATCATCGTCACCGAGAGCGCGAGGCCGCCCGGGACCCGCCGCAGCAGCACCTGGAGACAGTAGAGAAGGTCGTCAGCAACGCGGCTCTTCTCCAGCATCGTGCCCATGAAAATGAACATCGGCACCGCCACCAGGACCTGATTCTGCACGGTCGAGCCGAAGATGCGCGGCATGATGTTGAAGAACTGCAGCGGGTTGAAGACATCGAACAGGATGCCGAGCGCGCCGAAGCCCAGTCCGACCCCGCCCAGGACGAAGGCGACCGGATAGCCGCAGAACATCATCATGGCCAGGACGCCGAACATGATCACCGAGAGATGATCCGCGATCCAGTAATACATCGGATGCCTCCTTCAGGCCCGACCCGGCGCGGTGCGACGCACCCCGGTCCATACCTCGTCGACCCTGCGGATCAGCACGGAGATCACCGCGCTCGAAAGCAGCACGAGCCCGAGAAAGAGAATGCCCTTGATGATCCAGCGGTAGGGCAGGCCGGTCGGCGCGTCGGAGAATTCGTTCTGGATGAATGAGCGGTGCGCGAAGTCGAAGGAGTAATAGAGAACTACCATGCAATACGGTATGGCGAAGAAGATGCATCCCAGCACCTCGATGATGGCCTGCTTGCGCCGGCTCAGGCTGGAGGTGATGATGTCGATGCGAACATGGGCGTTGCGGACATAGGCGAGGCCGATCCAGAAGCTGAACAGCGCGGCGTGGATATGCCATTCCAGTTCCTGCAGGCGGGTGGACCCCATTCCGGGAATCTGGAACCCGACCTTGCGGGTGACCACGTCGAAGCAGATGACCACCACGCACACAATGAACAGCCAGACGGCAATCCGTCCGATCACGCCGAGCACGGCGTCGATACCGTCGGCGACTTTCAGAAGAAACTGCATGCGAACGCCCCCTCGAGAGGCACGGGGCCTATTCCGCCCGCGCGCCGCGTCATGTCGCTGCTGCCTGACATGGGATCACCTGAAGGCAGAAGGGCCGCCGGTGCTTTACACCGACGGCCCGAGGGCATGCCTATTTCAGGTAGCCGATATCCTTCCAGATCTTGTAGTTCTCGCGGAAGGCCGAGTAGGAGGCCCAGACTTTCTTGAAGTTCTCGTTCTTGCCCAGTTCCTCGGCAACGACCTCGTTCCAGGCCTTCTCCATCGCAGCCAGGATCTCCGGGCTCCAGGTATGGATCTGCACGCCCTTCGAGCGCAGCTCCTGCAGCGCCTTGACCTGGATCGCCTCGCCTTCCGCCAGGCCCTCGCGGATATTGTCGCCGCAGACCATCTCGGTGATGGCCTTCTGGCTCTCCGACATTTCCGCCCACTTCTTCTGGCTCAGCATCAGGTCGAACATGGTCGATTGCTGGTGCCAGCCGGGGAAGTAGTAGTGCTTCGCCACCTGATGGAAGCCGAGGCTGAGGTCGATGGCGGGCATCGAGAACTCGGTCGCGTCGATGGTGCCTAGCTGCAGCGCCTGGAAAATCTCTCCGCCGGCGATGAGCTGCGTCGAGACGCCGAGCTTCTCCATCACCTTCGCGCCAAGCCCGAAGAAGCGCATCTTCAGGCCCTTGAGGTCGTCGACTGTCTTGATTTCCTTGCGGAACCAGCCTGACGCCTCCGGCGCGATGATGCCGCAGGGCAGCGAGATGATATTGTATTTGGCATACATCTCGTTCTGCAGCTCGCGCCCGCCGCCGTAATAGATCCAGCCGAGATATTCGCCCGCGCCAGGTCCGAACGGCACCGCCGAGAAGAGCGCGAAGGTCGTGTCCTTGCCGGTCCAGTAGCCAGGCGTCGACCAGCCCGCATCCACCGCGCCGGTCGAGATCGAATCGAAGACCTGCAGCGCCGGCACAAGCGCGCCGGGTTCGGTGAAGCGCATGTCGATGGTGCCGCCGGACGCTCGGCTGAGCTTCTTCGTCATGTTCACGCCAAGCGTACCGAGCTGCGCCAGGCTGCTGGGATAGGTGCTGGAGAGCTGGAGCCTCACCCGCTTGTCCTGCGCCGATGCCGCGGTCGCGACACCGAGCGCCATGGTTCCGGCAACGCCAATGGCAAGCGCGCCGCGGATCATGCCGCGTATTCTCATTATTTCTGGCCTCCCAACCTGTCGACCTGGAACGGTCGAAGTGCTTGATTCATTAAGATCTCGCCGCGCTCTCCCCAGCCCGACGGGACCGGCGGATGATGCCTTGTTTCCGCCATGCAGGCAATAGAGAGGCGCGGCGCCCGCTGCCCAAGAAAGAGGCTGTTCCCGGCGGCGCGCGGCGCTGTAGAGTGCGCCATCCATCGCAATCCGATAGTCCACCTGTCGCTCAAGGGGAGGAACGAAGCCGTGTCAAAGGCAGTCGAGTTCTCGAAGCAGGGCGCCGTCGGCGTCATCACCGTGGTCAACCCGCCGGTCAATGCCCTGTCGCAGGCCGTGCGCCAGGGCCTCATCGAGGCGCTGGCGGAAGGCGAGCGGGATGCCTCGGTCGGCTCCATGGTCATCATCGGCTCGGGCCGCACATTCATCGCAGGCGCCGATATCCGCGAGTTCGGCAAGCCGCCGCTGCCGCCCGGCCTGCATGAAGTGCTCGACCGGATCGAGGCCTCGAGCAAGCCCGTGGTCGCCGCCATCCATGGCACCGCACTTGGCGGTGGTCTCGAGGTGGCGCTCACCTGCCATTGGCGGGTCGCGGTCAGGGAGGCGCAGGTCGGCCTGCCGGAGGTCAAGCTCGGCATCCTGCCCGGCGCTGGCGGCACGCAGCGACTGCCCCGCCTGGTTGGTCCGCAGATGGCGCTCGAGCTGATCACCAGCGGCAATTTCCTGGCTGCACCGAAAGCACTCGCTGCCGGCATCCTCGATGAACTGGTCGAGGGCGAGCTGCTCTCGGGCGCGGTCGCCTTCGCGGAGCGGATCGTTGCCGAGAAGCGTCCGCTCCGCCTGGTCAGCGCCATGAACGACAAGGTGCAGGGAATCGATGCCAGCCTGTTCGAGAATTTCCGCAAAGGCATCGAACGCAAGGCACGCGGCTATTTCGCGCCCTGGCGCTGCATCGACGCGGTGGAGGCCGCCTGCCGCCTGCCCTTCTCCGAAGGCATGAAGCGCGAGCGGGAGCTTTTCATGCAATGCATGGACAGCCCGCAGCGCAAGGCGCAGATCCATGTCTTTTTCGCCGAACGCGAAGTGGCAAAGATCCCCGACGTGCCGGCCGACACGCCGGTCAGGAAGATCGGCAAGGCAGCGATCGTCGGCGCCGGCACCATGGGCGGGGGCATCGCCATGAACTTTGCCAATGCCGGCGTTCCGGTGAAGCTGCTCGAGAATTCGCAGGAGGCGCTCGAGCGCGGCCTGAAGACGATCGAGCGCAACTACGCCACCTCGGTGCAGCGTGGCTCCATGGCCCAGGCCGCCATGGATCGTGCCATGAAGCTGATCAGCGGCACGCAGCGCTACGAAGAGATCGGCGATGCCGACATCGTCATCGAGGCCGTCTTCGAAGAGATGGCGGTGAAGAAGGAGGTCTTTGCCCGGCTTGACCAGGTGATGAAGCAGGGCGCCATCCTCGCCTCCAACACCTCGACGCTCGACATCGACGAGATCGCGTCGGCGACAAAGCGGCCCGAAAGCGTCATCGGCACGCATTTCTTCAGTCCGGCCAACGTCATGCGCCTGCTCGAGAACGTGCGCGGCGCGAAGTCGTCAAAGGAGACCATCGCCAGCGTCATGGCCATGGGCCGGCAGATCCGCAAGGTGGCGGTGCTGGCCGGCAATTGCGACGGCTTTATCGGCAACCGGATGCTGGCGGGATATGGCCGCGAGGCCGGCTTCCTGCTGGAAGAGGGCGCGACGCCCTGGCAGGTCGACAAGGTGCTTTATGATTTCGGCATGCCCATGGGCCCCTTCGCCATGGCCGATCTTGCCGGACTCGATGTCGGCTGGCGCATCCGCAAGGGCAAGGCGCACCTGCGCGATCCGAACGAACGCTATTCCGAGGTCGCCGACCAACTCTGCGAGATGGGGCGTTTCGGCCAGAAGACCGGTGCGGGCTATTATCGCTATGAGGGCCGCGACGCGAAACCCGATCCGGAAGTCGAGAAGCTGATCGAGGCGGCGGCCACGAGGAAGGGTATTCGCCGGCGCCAGATCTCCGACGAGGAGATCCTGACCCGCTGCCTCTATCCCCTGGTCAATGAGGGCGCGCGCATCCTGGAGGAAGGCATCGCCATCCGTTCCTCAGACATCGACATCGTCTGGATCTATGGCTACGGCTTCCCGCTCTACCGGGGCGGCCCGATGTTCTGGGCGGAACAGATCGGCCTGCAAAAGGTCCTGGCGACCATCGAGGAATATAGCCGCCAGCATGGCCGCAACTTCTGGGAGCCGGCGCCGCTTCTGGTCCGCCGCGCCAAGGAGGGCAAGGGCTGGGCGGGCTGAGCCTGCCCGGGCCCGCTCAGGCTGGGCGGACCCAGATCGCCGTGTCGTGGAAACAGGCGCCGCCATTGGGCGGCGCCGCCTCGGCACTGGTCAGGCAATTGATGCCGATCCCTTCCTCGAACGCGGCATTCGGCCATATCCCCTCGACCACCACCACCTTGCGCTGCACGCCATCGAAGGCCCGCGCATGCACCACCACGCTGCCGCGCCGGTTGCCGAGCCTGAGCCGCGCCCCGTCGGCGGCGCCGAGTTCGGCCAGATCGTCCGGGTGAATCATGATCGCGGGACGGCCCTCGCGCCGGATCGAGGTCGGGGTTTCGTTGAAGGTGGTGTTGAGAAAGCTGCGCGAGGGCGCCGTCACCAGGCGGAAGGGATGCTCGGCGCTGGCCTCGTCGATGATCGGATGGTGATCGGGCAGAAGCGGCATGCCGGCGTGATCGGGCCCGGTCCGCGACCAGTCCGGCTTGAAGCGGAACTTGCCGTCCGGGAAAGCGAACCCGTCGAGATAGTGCGCCCTATCGAAAGGTGGCTGGCAATCGTGCCAACGGCTGGCGCGCAGCGTTTCCACGTCCGGCCAGCCGGAGGCGCGCAGGGTCCAGTCGATGATCTCGAGAGCTGACATCCCGAAGCCGCGATGCTCGGCGCCGAGGCGTTTGGCGAGGCCGCAGATCACGTCGTGGTTCGAGCGGCTTTCGGCGTAGGGTTCGATCACCTGCGGCCCGAGGATGATGTACTGGTGCCCGCCACCCTGATAGACATCGTCATGCTCGAGGAAGGTGGTGGCGGGCAGCAGGATGTCGGCGTATTTCGCCGTCTCGGTCATGAACTGCTCGTGCACGCAGACGAAGAGGTCCGGGCGCGCGAACCCCTCCAGGACCTTCTGCGTCTCCGGCGCGACCGTCACCGGGTTGGTGTTCTGGATCAGCAGGGCCGTCACCGGGGGCCCCTCGCCGATATCCCTTCGGTCGCCGGTAAGGATCGGGCCGATGCGCGACTGGTCGAGCATCCGGATCGCCGGGTCGCGCAGGTCGTGGCCCTCGATCAGGCTCTTGTCCCAGTGATAGATGGCGCCGTTATTATGAAAGGCACCACCGCCACGATAGCGCCAGGAGCCGGTCACTGCCGCCAGGCAGAGCGCGGCATGCATGTTGATCGCGCCATTGCGCTGGCGCGAGAAACCATAGCCCAGGCGCAGAAAGCTGCGCTTTGTCGTGCCATAAAGCCTGGCGAATGCCTCGATCTCGGCCGGATCCAGCCCGGTGATCGCCGCGGCCCAGTCCGGACCGCGACCCTCGACATGGGCGGCAAGCTCGTCCGGCGCATCGGTATACTGGCGCAGATAGTCCCAGTCGGCATGACCATCGCGGAAAAGGACGTGCATGACCGCGCAAGCGAGCGCACCGTCGGTGCCCGGACGCAGCGCCAGATGCATGTCCGCCACCTCCGCCGTGCCATTCCGGTAAGGATCGATCACGACGATCTTCGCGCCGCGCTCTTTGCGCGCGCGCGTCGCATGGGTCAGCACGTTGATCTGCGTGTTGACCACGTTGGTGCCCCAGATCACCACCAGATCGCTCTCCGCCATCTCGCGCGGGTCGGCGCCGCGAAGGGCACCGGTGCCGGCTATCCAGCCGCCCCAGGCAAGCGTCGTGCAGATGGTCGAATGCTGTCCGGAATATTTCATGGCATGGCGCAGCCGGTGGATGCCGTCCCGCTGCACCAGCCCCATCGTCCCGGCATAGTAGTAGGGCCAGACCGTCTCGCTGCCATGCCGCCGCGCGGCGCGCGTGAGCGCCTCGGCCACCTCGTCCAGGGCCTCGTCCCAGGTTATGGGTGCGAATTCCCCGGAGCCCTTCGGACCAGTGCGCCGCATGGGCTGGCGCAACCGTCCCGGGTGATGCACCCGCTCCGCGTAGCGCGCCACCTTGGCGCAGACCACGCCCGCCGTATACAGGTTGTCCTCCGCGCCCCGGACGCGGCCGATGCTGCGCGAATCCTTGCGCTCGATCTCGAGGGCGCAGGTCGAAGGGCAGTCATGCGGACAGGCGGAATAGGCGGTGCCCGGCGAAAACTTCGGAAACGGCGCGTTCATGCAGTCTGTTCCCCGATCAATGTCCGGAATGGTAAGGCCAAGGGTCGGCACCGGCAACCGGCGGACTGGGGGAAATCCATATGAGAATCACGATTCCGTGGGATGAGCGTCCCCGACTCGTCCGGCCGGCTCCCCCCGGATTAGCTGGCATGGTAGGGTGGAGGTTCTGAAGAATCGGACAATATCGGATCGGGATCATGGTGACGTTGACCAGCCGCGCACCCAGAGGCCGCCGCGGGCGCATCCTGCGGCGCCTGATCGCCGATCATGTCCGGCCGCACTGGCGGAAGCTGGCGCTGGCCAGCTTCTGCCTGATCGTGACCGCGGCAGCGACCGCCGCCAATGCCTGGCTGATGAAGCCGGCGCTCGATCATGTCCTGCTCGATCGCGATGCCATGCTGTTCTGGCTGATCCCGGCCGCCATCGTGGCGGTGTCGCTGGCCAAGGCCGGCGCGGCCTTCTGGGAGTCGGTGCTGGTCAACGAAGCCGGCCAGAATATCGTCTCCGACCTGCAGGTCAGCATCTTCCGGCGCCTGATGGCGGCGGATCTCGCCTGGCTGCATCAGGAGCATTCGGGCAAGCTGATCTCGACCCTCGTCTATGACGCCACCTTGCTGCGCGAGACGGTGGGCCGCGGCATCAGCGCCCTGGCGCGGGATGCCCTGACCCTGATCTTCCTCATGGCGGTCATGCTGAGCCAGAACTGGCATCTGGCGCTGGTCGGCATGGTCGCGTTCCCGGCGGTCGCCCTTTACACGCGCAAGCTCGGCAACCGCTCGCGCAAGCGCGCCACCGCGAGCCAGGTCGAGACCGGCAAGCTCACCGCGATCCTGTCCGAGACCTTCGACAGCGTGCGTACGGTGAAGGCTTATGGGATGGAATCCTTCGAGACCGAACGGACGGCACAGGCGGTGGCACGACGAATGCGCGAACTGGTGCGCGGCGCCCGCGCCCGCGCCGCCGCCAGCCCGATGGCGGAGGCGATGGGCGGCTGCGCCATTGCCATTGCCATCCTCTATGGCGGGTGGCTCGCCAACAACAACGTGATCACCCCGGGCGAGTTCTTTTCCTTCCTTGCCGCTCTGTTGTTTGCCTACCGGCCGCTCAAGGCCCTCTCCACCCTCTACCCCGTGGTCCAGGAAGGTCTCTCGGCAGCGGAACGGCTGTTCGCCATCCTCGATATCGAGCCGGCCGTGCGCGACCGGCCCGGCGTCGGCGCGCTCCTCGTCGATGGCGGCGGCATCAAGTTCGAGAATGTCGGCTTCCGCTATGCCGACGGCACCACGGCGCTGAGCGAGGTGAGCTTCTCCGTGCCGGCGGGACGCCATATCGCCCTGGTCGGGCCATCCGGCGCGGGCAAGAGCACCATCCTGAACCTGATACTCCGCTTTTACGATCCCAGCCAGGGCGCGATCCGCATCGATGGCCAGGACCTGCGCGAGGTGTCCCTCGAATCGCTGCGCCGTTCCATTGCCTTCGTGGCACAGGAAACCAGCCTGTTCGACACCACGATCCGCGCCAACATCGCCTATGGCAGGCGAGGGGCCAGCCAGGCGGAGATCGAAGCGGCCGCGCGCGCGGCGGCGGCGCACGACTTCATCGCGAAACTGCCCCGAGGCTATGAGACCCGCGTCGGCGAAAACGGCGTGCGCCTTTCCGGCGGGCAGCGCCAGCGGATCGCCATTGCCCGTGCCATGTTGCGCGACGCGCCGATCCTGCTGCTGGACGAGGCGACATCCTCGCTCGACAGCGACGCCGAGCAGAAGGTGCAGGCGGCGATGCGCCGCCTGATGACCGGGCGGACCGCCCTGATCGTCGCGCACCGGCTTTCCACCGTGATCGACGCCGATCGGATCTTCGTGATCGATGGGGGACGGATCGTCGAGAGCGGCCGGCACGAGGAACTGCTGGTGCGGGGCGGCGCCTATGCCCGGCTCTTCGCCACCCAGTTCGCCAATGCCTCGAGGCGTCCGTCCCCCGGCCGCCGCTGGGCCGGAACGAGGTGAGGGCGCTCCGCCGCGTCCTGCGCTCCGACTGGCTGCGCGGCCTCGGCCGGCGTTGCGCCATCGCCTATATCCGCCTGGTCTGGCGCACCGGTCGCTGGGTGATTATCGGGCAGGACGTGCCCGGCCGCCTGTGGGATGCCGGGCAGCCCTTCATCCTCGCCTTCTGGCATGGCCGCCTGCTCATGATGCCCGCCTGCTGGCGGACAGAGCGGACATTGCGCATGCTGATCTCGCGGCATCGCGACGGCGAACTGATCGCCCGCGTCATCGCCGGTTTCGGACTGGGCAGCATTCGCGGATCCTCTCGCGAGGGCGCAGGCCAGGCGATTCGCGAGATGGTCCGCGCCATCAAGGCGGGCGAATGCGTCGGCATCACGCCAGACGGCCCGCGCGGGCCGGCGCGGCGGGCGAGTGATGGCGCGGTCGCGGTTGCCCGCCTGACGGATGTGCCGATCCTGCCCGCCGCCTATTCCGCCTGGCCCGCACGGCAGCTTGCAAGCTGGGACGGGTTCCTGTTGCCGCTGCCTTTCTGCCGGGGCGTGATCGCCTGGGGCCAGCCGGTCGAGGTTCCGGCCATGGCCGATCCCGAGGCGCTCGAAGCCTGCCGGGTGCATCTCGAGAACGAACTCAACGATCTGACCGCCGGCCTCGATCGCATGACCGGCCGCAAGCCAGACCATGCCACCCCGCACCCCTGACTTCTGGAAGGCAGGGGACGCGAGCCTGCCGACCCGCCTGCTAGAGCCGGTGGCGCGCACGCTGCGCGGTCTCGGCTGGCTGCGCCGCCGGCTGGCACGGTCCAGCCCCCTGCCATTGCGGGCGATCTGCATCGGCAATGCGGTGGCAGGCGGTGCCGGCAAGACCCCGGCGACGATCGCCCTCGCCGCGTTTCTCGCGGAACTCGGTTTCGCGCCGCAGCTTGCTTCGCGCGGCTATGGTGGCCGGCTGCGCGGGCCGCTGCGCGTCGATCCCGCCCGCCATACGGCCGATCAGGTGGGGGACGAGGCGCTGCTGCTGGCCCGCGCCGCCCCGACCTGGATCGGGCGCGACCGGCGCCGCCTTGCCCAGGCGGCCGCGGCATCCGGCGCCGCACTCCTGCTATTCGACGACGGTCTGCAGGACCCGCATGTCGTCTATGACATGGCGGTGCTGGTGGTGGATGCCGATCAGGGGTTCGGAAATGGTCGCCTGCTGCCGGCAGGCCCGTTGCGCGAGCCGGTCGCGGCCGCGCTCGCCCGCGCCGATGCGGTGCTTTTCGTCGGCGAGGCCGATGGCGCGCTGCGGCGGCTATGCGGAAAGCTGCCGATCATCGATGCGAGAGTGGAACCGCGGATCGCCGCTGCCGCGGCACTCGCCGGCCGGCGCGTCGTCGCCTTCGCCGGCATCGCCCGGCCGGACAAGTTCTTTCACAGCCTGGCGGAGCTCGGCTGCGAACTGGCCGAAACCCGCGCCTTCGCAGACCACCATCCCTACACGCCCGACGAGATCATGGAACTGGTTGAGACGGCCGAACGGCATGGCGCCTGCCTGGTCACCACCGAAAAGGACCATGTACGCCTGCCGGCCGAGGCGCGGCCGATGGTGGAAACGCTCGGCATCGACCTCCGCTTCGAAGATCCGACGCAACTGGCCCCGCTTGCGCGCTGGCTCGCCGATGCGCGCTGATCCGGCACGGCAGGCCCGCTGGCTTTTGGAGGCCGCGGTCCTCTGGCCCCTCTTTACCCTCTTCCACCTGCTCGGCCCCGACCGGGCCTCCTGGCTGGCCGGTGCGCTGGCCCGTCGCATTGGCCCTCGCCTGCCCCTGCACCGCCAGGCGCGGTCCCGCCTGCTGCGTGCATTGCCCGGCATCACGCCGGAAGAAGCAGAGCTGCATCTCGGCGATTGCTGGGAGAATTTCGGCCGGGTCGCTGCCGAGTTCGCGCATCTCGGGCGGCTCTGGCGGGAGTTCCATCGCCGTTTCGAGATCGAGGGTGGCGAGCATCTCGCGGCGCTGGCCGGCGATGGCCGGCCGGGAATCGTCGTCTCGGCGCATTTCGGCAACAGCGAACTCTGCGACCTCGCCGCCGCCCATTTCGGCGCTCCACTGGCGCAAATCCATCGCCGCGCCAACAACCCGTGGATCGAAAGCCTGCTGCGGCGGGCGCGGCGGGAGAAGCCCGGCCGCCATCACCCGAAAGGCAGCGCCGGCGCCCGCGCACTGCTGGCGGAACTCTCCGCCGGCAGGCATGTCGGGCTGACTGCCGACCAGCGCATGAACGAAGGCATCCCCCTGCCCTTTCTCGGGCGCCCGGCAATGACGGGACCCGCGCTCGCCCGGCTCGCTCTCCGCTATCGCTGTCCGGTCGTGCCGCTCCGCATCGAGCGCCTGTCCGGCTGCCGTTTCCGCGCCATCGCCGAACCTCCACTCGCCCTGCCCGATACCGGCGATCCGGCACGCGACGAGGAACTGCTGATGCGCGCCATCAGCGAGCGCATCGAGGCCTGGGTGCGCATGCGGCCCGGACAATGGTTCTGGCTGCACAATCGCTGGGGCGACTGAGTCGGCCGCGCCGGCGCGTCACCTGCCGCCACCCAGCACCAGCGCCGGATCGATCCGCTCGTTAAGCCAGTTGACGCGGAAATCGAGATGCGCGCCGGTGACCCTTCCGGTGGCGCCGACCGCGCCGATGTGCTCGCCGCGCGCGACCGGCCGGCCGGCCGTCACATCAACGCGGCTCAGGTGCGAATAAACCGAACTCACCCCATGACCATGATCGATCATCACGGTGCCGCCGGTGAAATAGAAATCCGCTTCCGCCAGCACCACCTCGCCATCCGCGGCGGCGACCACCGGCGTGCCGGTCGGGGCGGCGATATCGATGCCGAAATGCGGCTGGCGCGGTTCGCCATTCAGGATGCGCTGGCTGCCATAGACGCCGGTGATCGGTCCGTTCACCGGCCAGACCCAGCCGCCCAGCACACCCGTCAGGCCGCTGTCGCGCGTCCGCAATTCCTGGATGCGCGCCGCCTCGGCGCGGATGCGCTCAAGGACTTCAGGCGGCGGCGTCACCTGCGCAGGCGGCAACCCGTCGATACGCTGGATATCGTAGCTGCGCTGCGAAACGACGAGATCGCGGCCGAGGCGTGCCTGGCCCAGCCTGATCTCCAGTCGCGCCTGTGGCGGATGATCCCGGCCAAAGCCGATCACGAACCGCCCGTCGGGCGCGAGGCGGATCCTGCGGCCGTTCAGTTCCACCTCCGCAGCCGGCGAGGTGCGGCCGATCAGCAAGCCGCCCTGCCGGGCCTCGCCGGAAAGGACGAGCGGAACCTCCGCCCGCGCCGCGCAGACGCCAAGCAACAGGACAAGCAGGGCGGCCAGACTGCGTGGCATCAGCGCGCCAGCGCCTGCAGCGCCGCCACGGCATCCACATAGGCTTCCTGACGCTCAACGCTCCAGTAGCGCAGTTCGCCGAGCGCGATCCGCCGCGCGGTCACCGCGCAGATGACGAAGTCGCCCTGGCGCACCACGTGATAGGCACCATCGAGATAGCGCAGCACCGCGTGCTGCCCGGTCATGCCATGCATCAGAACAGGCTCCCTTGTCCACCGCTGCCGCGACCGCGGCCGCCGCCCGGCCGCCTCGCCGCCACATAGCCGACCCGGCCGTCATGGAATTCGATCTCGACCGCTTCGGCCTGGCGGGCGGCGGCCGCGGAATGCAGTGGCCGCCCTTCCGCGTCGCGCACGAGGGCAAAGCCGCGCTCCAGCACGCCGCGATAGGAATATGAGGCAAGCAGGCTTCCCGCCGCACGCAGCCGCTCGGTCCGCAGATCGAGGCCGCGCCCGACGGCCTGGCCAAGCCGCAATGCAAGGCGCGACAGGTCGCGCTGCTCGCGCTCGACCAGACGGCGAAGCGGCGTGCCGCGAATGCGCCCGGCGATGGCGGCATAACGCTCGCGGCGGCGACCCAGCCCGATCTCGAGGGCGCGGCGCAGGTTCCCGGCCAGTTCGTCAAGCCGCTGCGATGCCTGCTCGAGCAGGCGTCGCGGCTCCGGCAGGGCGCGTGCCAGCGCGGCGAGGCGCTCGCGCCGGCGCTCGGTCTCGCGCAGGAATGCCCCGACCAGCCGCTGCTCGCGCTCGAGCAGGCCGCCGATCAGCTCGGCGCGCACCGGCACCGCCATCTCGGCGGCGGCGGTCGGGGTCGGCGCGCGACGGTCGCTGGCAAAATCGATGAGGGTCGTGTCGGTCTCGTGCCCGACGGCGGAAATCAACGGGATGGCCGAGGCGGCAGCGGCGCGCACAACGATTTCCTCGTTGAAGGCCCAGAGATCCTCGATCGACCCGCCACCGCGCGCCACGATCAGCAGGTCCGGGCGCGGCACCGCGCCATCGGATGGCAGGCCGTTGAAGCCGGCGATGGCGGCGGCCACCTGTTCCGCCGCTCCCTCTCCCTGGACCAGCACCGGCCACAGCAGCACCCGGCGCGGAAAGCGCTCGCGCAGCCGGTGCAGGATGTCGCGGATCACCGCCCCGGTGGGCGAGGTGACGACGCCGATCACCTCCGGCAGATAGGGCAGCGGGCGCTTGCGCGCCTGGTCGAACAGACCCTCCGCCGCGAGCCTCCGGCGGCGTTCCTCGAGCAGGGCCATAAGCGCGCCGACGCCGGCCGGTTCCATGCGCTCGATGACGAGCTGGTAGCGGGAACGGCTGGGGTAGGTGGTGAGGCGCCCGGTGCAGACGACTTCGAGCCCGTCTTCGGGGCGGAAACCAAGCCGCGCCGCCTGCCCCTTCCAGCAGACTGCATCCAGATTGGCCTCGGCATCCTTGAGCGTCAGGTAGAGATGCCCGGAGGCGGCACGCTTGAAACCGGAAATCTCGCCGCGCACCCGGACCAGGCCAAAAGCCTCTTCCACCGTCCGCTTAAGCTTCGACGACAGCTCGCCGACCGAATATTCGGGCAGATTTCCGGCGATGGCAGGGGAGGTCGTGGGCAGCATGCGGCGCGTTTCGTCCCGCTTTGTTGTCTTCGGAGCATCATATGATACAAGGATCGCCCGCTATCGGAACAGGGCCCGCCATGAACGTTCTGGTGATCGGCTCGGGGGGGCGTGAACATGCGCTCTGCTGGGCGCTCTCCGCTTCGCCGCTGCTCGACCGGCTGCACTGCCTGCCCGGCAATGCCGGTATCGCCGAACTGGCCAGTTGCGTCGCCATCGATCCTTTCGACTTCGCCGCCGTGGCGCGCTTCTGCCAGACGGAGGCGATCGCGCTGGTGGTGGTCGGCCCTGAGGCGCCGCTTGTGGCCGGCCTCGCCGATCATCTGCGCGATGCGGGAATCCGGGTCTTCGGGCCCTCGGCCAAGGCGGCGATGCTGGAAGGATCGAAAGGCTACATGAAGGACCTGTGCGCGCGGCACGGCATCCCGACGGCGGCCTATGGCCGGTTCGAAAATCTGGCGCGGGCGGAAGCATTCATCGAGGCTCATGGCGCACCGATCGTGATCAAGGCCGACGGTCTTGCGGCCGGCAAGGGCGTTGTGGTCGCCGAAAGCATGGACGAAGCCAGGGCCGCGGCGCGCGAGATGCTGGGCGGGCGTTTCGGCGCAGCCGGCGCCAGCCTCGTGATCGAGGAGTATCTCGAAGGCGAGGAAGTGAGCTTCTTCGCCCTTGTCGATGGCCGCCACGCGCTCCCCCTCGCGGCGGCGCAGGACCACAAGCGGGCCTTCGATGGCGACCGGGGCCCGAATACGGGCGGCATGGGCGCCTACTCGCCGGCGCCATCCTTCACGCCCGCGCTCGAGCGCGAGGTGATGGAGCGCATCGTCCGGCCGACGGTCGCGGCGATGCTGGAGGAAGGCGCGCCCTTCGTCGGCGTGCTCTTCGCCGGGATGATGCTGACCGCCGACGGCCCGAAGCTGCTCGAATACAATGTCCGCTTCGGCGATCCCGAGGCACAGGTGCTGACCCGGCGCCTGCGCAGCGATCTGCTGCCTGCCTTCATCGCCGCCTGCGACGGCACGCTCGACCGGTTCGACCTGCGCTGGAGCGAGGAAACCGCGCTCTGTGTCGTCCTGGCGGCGCAGGGTTATCCCGACAAGCCCGCGCGCGGAAGCGAGATTCGCGGCCTTGAGCAAGCGGCAAAGGTCGAGGACGTGGTGATCTTCCACGCCGGAACAAGGCGCGAGGGCACACGCCTGATCGCAGATGGCGGTCGGGTCCTCAACATCACCGCGACGGGGCAGGACGCGGCGGAGGCGCGCGCGCGCGCCTATCGCGCCGTCGATCTGGTCGATTGGCCGGATGGCTTCTGCCGTCGGGATATCGGCTGGCGCGCGCTCGCACGCGGCTGAACCCGGCGCGGCCGCCATGACGCAGGAGGCGCTTCAGCGGCTACTCGAAGAGGTGCGGGCCTGCCGGATCTGCGAGGCCAGCCTTCCGCTCGGCCCGCGTCCGGTCCTGCGGATCGATCCGCGCGCGCGCCTGCTCATCGTCGGCCAGGCGCCGGGAACGCGGGTGCACGAGAGCGGCGTGCCCTGGAACGATGCGAGCGGCGAGCGGCTGCGCGAATGGCTGCAGCTCGACCGCGAGCGCTTCTACGAAACCTCCCGCGTGGCCATCATGCCCATGGGCTTCTGTTATCCTGGACGCGATCCGCGCGGCGGCGACCTGCCACCCAGGGCGGAATGCGCGCCGGCCTGGCATGCAAGGCTGCGCGCGTACCTTCCCGCCATCCGGCTGACCCTGCTGGTCGGGCAACATGCCCAGGCCTGGTATCTCGGCAAACGACGCCGGGAGTCGATGACCGCTACCGTGCGCGCTTTCCGCGACTACCTGCCCGATTACCTGCCATTGCCCCATCCATCCTGGCGCAACACCGCATGGCTGCGCCGCAACCCATGGTTCGCTGCGGACCTGCTGCCCGAACTGCGCGCGCGCCTGCGGCAGATCTGAAGCGCGTTCGGCGCCGATTGCGGCCGGGGGCGACGGATGCTATGTCCGGGACCGCGCAGCGGGAGGAGATGGGGATGACCGAAGACTTTGTCGGCACGATGCCGGTGCAGGAGCGCCACCGCTTCGATGAAGGCGCCCTCGCGCAGTTCATGAAGGAGAAGGTCGAAGGCTTCCGGCCGCCGCTCATGGTCGAGCAGTTCAAGGGTGGCCAGTCCAACCCGACCTTCAAGCTGACCGATGGGGCGGGGCGCAAGTATGTGCTGCGTCGCAAGCCGCCGGGCAAGCTGCTCCCGTCCGCGCATGCGGTCGATCGCGAATACCGCGTGATCAAGGCGCTGCAGGGCAGCGACGTGCCGGTGGCCCGCGCCTATGCGCTGTGCGAGGACGATGGCGTCATCGGCACGGCCTTTTACGTCATGGAATTCGTCAATGGCCGGGTGCTGTGGAACCAGGCCCTGCCCGAGATGACCAAGCCCGAACGGGCCAAGGTCTTCGACGAGATGAATCGCGTCATCGCCGCGCTGCACCAGATCGACTACCAGGAGGTGGGATTGGGCGACTTCGGCAAGCCCGGCAACTACCTGATGCGCCAGATCAGCCGCTGGTCGAAGCAGTACAAGGCGTCCGAGACCGAGCGCATCGAAGCCATGGACAATCTCATGGCCTGGCTGCCCGAGCACATTCCCGAGGGCGACGAGACGACGATCGTGCATGGCGACTACCGCCTGGACAACATGATCTTCCATCCGACGGAGCCCCGCATCCTCGCGATCCTGGACTGGGAACTCTCGACACTCGGCCATCCGTTGGCCGACTTCTCCTATCACGTGATGAGCTGGCGGCTGGCGCCCCAGCAGTTCCGGGGCCTGGGCGGCCTCGACCTGCCATCCCTCGGCATTCCGACCGAGAACGAGTATGTCGCGCTCTATTGCCGGCGCACCGGCCGCAAGGAAATCCCGAACTGGGACTATTACATAGCCTACAACATGTTCCGCCTCTCGGCGATCTGCCAGGGCATCATGGGACGTGTGCGCGACGGCACCGCCAACAGCCCGCATGCGCTGGAAAGCGGCAAGCGGGCGCGGCCGCTGGCCGAGGCCGGCTGGACGCAGGTCGAGAAGATCCTCGCGCGCGGCGCCGCCTAGAACCTAGAAGGACGACATCGGTTCGCGGAGGAACGCTTCCTCCAACGCCGTCGTGGCGCGGCCCAGCGCCTTGTTGCGATGGGGAAAACGGCCGAAACGGGCGATGATCTCCAGATGCCGCTCGGCGTATCTGAGATTTTCCGGCCGCTCGCCGAGCTGGCGCATCAGCCGGACACAAAGTTCCTGGTCGAGCAGGTCCTCGCTATGCTCGAAAGGCAGGTAGAAGAAGACCCGGCGCTCATCGTCCATGCCCCGGTCGTCGCCGCGCTGGACAGCGAACCGGGCCACCCTGCGCGCCGCCGCGTCGGCCGCATAGGCCCGGGCGGTGCCGCGGAAGAGATTGCGCGGCAACTGGTCGAGCGCGAGAACCAGTGCCAGCGCGCCTTCGGGCGCCTTCTGCCAGTGGTCGCAGGCACCCTGCATCGCCCTCTCGCAGCTTGCGCCGAAACGCCGGCCCAGTTCTGCATCGAAATCGGGATCAACCGCGAACCAGCGTTCCCTGGCATGGTCGGAAAACCAGAAATCGATCAGTTCGTTCCACTCTGCCATGCCGCCGCGCCTCCCACGGGTTCAGACCTCCTGAGCGATGCTCTATTATGCCAGGATTCGACAGCCTGCGATCACGCGAGACCGCGCCGACCATGCCGCACCTGATCGTGTTCCTGCTGATTTTCGGGCTTGGCCTGCTGATGGTGAGCTGCATTGTCTGACCTTGCCCGGAAACTCGCCGGCGTCCTCGCCCTGTTGCTCGCCCTCGCGGGCTGCCAGCCGGTGCCACGCCCCTTCCAGACCGCCGAGCCGCCGCCGGAGACCGTGGCATTGCTCCAGCCGCGCGCCTCCGCCGGGCTGCTGATCGCCCCTATGCAGGGGCTTGCGCCTGGCACCGCGCGGCGGCTGGTGGAACTGCTGGCGGAAGAGCTGCGCAAACGCGAGATCCCCGCCTCCGCGCGGGCCGGCAACTCGCAGAGCCATATCCTGCACGGCGAAGCACGCATCGCCAGTTCCGGCTCGCCCGTGACCGAGATCGAGTTCGCCTGGCGGCTGACCGACCCGCGCGGCCTGGAGGAGGGCCGCCTGCGGCTGGCCGAGCGGGTGCCGGGCGATCAGCTCAACGACGGGCGCGAGGCGCTGCTTGCCGAACTGGCCAAGCGCGTCGCGCCGCGGCTCGAAGCCCTGGTGCGCGGCGAGCCGGACCGCGCCGACGAGCCGGCCGCGCGCCGGCCGATCCGCGCCGTCCTGCTGCCGATCGACCCCGCGCCGGGGGATTCCGCGACCTCCGTCGCCCGCGCGCTCACCGCCGGGCTGTTCCGGCGCGAGGTCGTCGTGCTGAGGGAGGCGAACGAGGATACCTATGCTGTGGCCGGCGCCATCCGCTTGCGCGATGCCGGCCTGCAGGAGGAAGTGAGCATCGAATGGAAGGTGCTCGACCCATCGGGCAAGGTGCTGGGAACGGTCAATCAGGGCAACTTCGTTCCTAAGGGCCAGCTTTCCGGCTTGTGGGGCGATGTCGCGGCCGTGGTGGGCGAGGGCGGCGCAGCGGGGGTGGCCGAGATCCTCAAGGCGGTGGCCGGTTCCGGCGCCAGGGCCGGCGGACGCTAGCTAAACCCATAATCCGAATAGGATTTTCCACCGTTTACAGGGGGTGGACCCGCTGCTACATTCCGCCGCGTTTTTCACGCGCACTGGATCCATCCGTTC
>JAHCJQ010000054.1 GCA_026126215.1 Alphaproteobacteria bacterium | reverse complement strand
ACAGTCGATGGCAAGTTAAAGTGGCGGATCGTCGCATTTCCAGCCTGCCTCGCAAGCCCGGCGGCGCTTCCGCGAATACCTTCATTTCGCCCCTGCGCTGGCCTAGTCTGCGTCGTCATGAGACGCAAGACTTCGCCGAAAGAAGAAAAGCCTAAGGTGCGCCCGGCGCTCTCGCGCGGCATGCTGCCGGAACTTGTCGGCTATCACCTGCGCCGCGCCCAGGTCGCGGTCTTCGCCGATTTCGCCGCCAGCATCGGCCGCCATGGGCTGACACCCGGGCAGTTCGGCGTGCTTGACCTGATCCGCGCCAACCAGGGCCTGAACCAGAGCGAGTTGGGCCAGGCCATGGGCGTCGACCGTTCGACGGTGGTGGCGGTGATCGACCGCCTGGAGGGACGTGGCCTGGTGGCGCGCCGGCCCGCACCCGGCGACCGGCGCGCGCACGCGCTCTGCCTGACCGAGGCAGGGGGTGCGCTGCTTGCGCGGCTCGAGCCGCTGGTGCGCCGCCACGAGGCGCGGCTTCTTGCCGGCATACCGAAATCCGAACGCGCCCTGCTCGTGCACCTGCTCGGCCGCGTCCGGCGCAACCTGGCGGGGGAGGGGGCGATGGAATGAGCGCCGCCCTCAGGTCCGTCGTGCCAGAGCTTCCTCCCGGCGCCTGCGCACGAGCTGGCGCTTCTGCGTCAGAGTGGCGACCGAAACGCCGATGGCCACGATGGCGATCAGGATGGTGGAGACGGCGTTGATCTCCGGCGTCACGCCGAGGCGCACCTGGCTGTAGATGCGCATCGGCAGGGTGGTCGCGCCGGGGCCGGAGGTGAAGGAGGCGATCACCAGGTCGTCGAGCGAGAGGGTGAAGGCAAGCAGCCATCCGGCGAGCAGCGCGGGTGCGATCAGCGGCAGGGTGACGACGAGGAAGGTCTTGAGCGGCGGCGCGCCCAGATCCATCGCCGCTTCCTCCAGCGAGCGGTCGAAGCCGACCAGGCGCGACTGCACGATCACCGCCACATAGGCCATGCTGAAAGTGGCGTGGGCGAGCGTCACGGTCCAGTAGCCGCGATCCCAGTCGAGCGACACGAAGAGCAGCAGCAGCGACAGGCCGGTGATCACCTCCGGCATGACCAGCGGCGCATAGATCATGCCGGTGAAGAGCGTGCGGCCGCGAAAGCGCGCGAAGCGCGCCAGCGCCAGGCCGGCCAGGGTGCCGAGGATGGTGGCGAGGGTCGAAGATAGCAAGGCGACGCGCAGGGTCACCATCGCCGCATCGATGATCTGCTGGTTCTGGAACAGCGCCACGTACCAGCGGGTCGAGAAACCGGCCCAGACCGTCACCAGACGCGACTCGTTGAAGGAGAAGATCACCAGGATGACGATCGGCAAATACAGGAAGGCGAAGCCCAGGGTCAGCGCGGTGACGCTGAAGGGCGAGAGGCCGCCGCGCGCGCTCATTTGCCGAACTCCGAGCCGCGCGCGGCCTGCTGGCGCTGGAACAGCACGATCGGCACCACCAGCAGCAGCAGCAGGATCACGGCGATGGCGCTGGCCAGCGGCCAGTCGCGGTTGTTGAAGAACTCCGCCCACAGCGTCTTGCCGATCATCACCGTCTCCGAGCCGCCGAGCAGGTCGGGGATGACGAACTCGCCCATGGCCGGGATGAACACCAGCAGGCAGCCGGCCAGGATGCCGGGCAGCGAGAGCGGCACCGTCACGCTCCAGAAGCTCTTCCAGGGGGGCGAGCCGAGATCGGCGGCGGCCTCGAGCAAGGTCAGGTCCATCTTCTCCAGCGAGGCATAGAGTGGCAGCACCATGAACGGCAGGTAGGAATAGACGATGCCGATATAGACGCCCCAGTCGGTATTGAGAATGACGAGCGGCTCGTCGATCAGGCCGATGCCGGTCAGCGCCGCGTTCAGCAGCCCCTCGTTCTTGAGGATGCCGATCCAGGCATAGACGCGGATCAGGAAAGAGGTCCAGAACGGCAGGATGACCAGCATCAGCAGAAGTGCCCGCGCCCGTTCCGGCGCGCGCGCCATCGCATAGGCCATCGGATAGCCGATCGCCAGCGTGATCGCCGTCGAGACGAGGGCGATGCGCAGGCTATTCAGGTAGGAGCGCAGGTAGAGATCGTCGCTGAATAGCAGCAGGTAGTTGCCGATATTGAGCCGGACCTGCAGATAGAGGTTGCCCGCCTCGTCCAGCAGCTCGATCAGCGGCGTGAAGGGCGGGCGGGCGAGCACCACCTCGGCGAAGCTCAGCTTGAGCACGATCAGGAACGGCGCCAGGAAGAAAAGTGCCAGCCACAGATAGGGCACCGCCACCACCAGCAGCCGCCGCCGGCGCTCCGCCCGGCTTTCCCCGTTCACGACAGCAGCACCACGCCGGCGCCGGGCGCCCAGCTGATCCAGACCCGGTCCTCCCAGGTGATCGGCCGTTCCACGAGGCGCAGCCGGTTCGCCAGCGCCACGCGCACCATGGCGCCGCTCGCCGCCTTGACATGGTAGATCGACATGTCGCCGAGATAGCCGATATCGAAGACAGTGCCCTCGATGACATTGACCGCCCGTTCCGCAGGGGGCTCGAGCGCGAGACCGAGCTTCTCCGGCCGGAAGGCGACCGCGCAGGCGGCACCCTCGGCCACGTCGTGGCCGCGGTCAATGAAGACATGGGTACCGGCGGCGGGCGCATGGATCAGCGTCCCGTCGCGCTCGGAGCGGACCACGCGTCCCTCGAAGATGTTCACATCGCCCACGAACTCCGCCACGAAGCGCGAGGCCGGGAACTCATAGACCTCCGCCGGAACGCCAAGCTGGCGGATGCGGCCCTGGTCCATCACGGCCATGCGCGTGGACACTGTCATCGCCTCCTCCTGGTCGTGCGTGACAATGACGAAGGTGATGCCAAGCCGCTCCTGGATGCTTACCAGTTCGAACTGGGTATGTTCGCGCAGTCGCTTGTCGAGCGCCGCCAGCGGCTCGTCGAGCAAAAGAAGTTTCGGCCGCTTGACCAGCGCGCGCGCCAGCGCCACCCGTTGGCGCTGGCCGCCGGAAAGCTGGTGCGGCCTGCGCCCGCCCAGGCCCTCCATCCTGACCAGCGCCAGCATCTCCTCCACGCGTGTCGCGATCTCCTGCTTGCGAATGCGGTCCTGCTTCAGGCCGAAGGCGATGTTCTGCGCCACGCTCATATGCGGGAAGAGCGCGTAGGACTGGAACATCATGTTGACCGGCCGGCGGTACGGCGGCACAGCCGACATGTCAGCGCCGTCGATCTCGATGCGGCCGCTGTCGGGCTGCTCGAATCCGGCCAGCATGCGCAGCAGGGTCGTCTTGCCGCAGCCTGACGGGCCGAGCAGGGAGAAGAACTCGCCCTTGTAGATGTCGAGCGAGACCCGGTCGACGGCGGTCTGGCCGCCGAAAGACTTGCCGACATCGGTGAGGCGGATATAGGGAACCGCCGCCGGGTCGTTCCAGGGTTCGAGGCGCAGACGCGGCTGCGGCGATGTCTGGCTCATGCACCGCGCCTCCCCGCCGGAAGAGGATGGTTCAATTTGCCGCCTTGACCCTGGTCCAGATGCGGGTGAGCAGGCGCTGCTGCGCCTGGTTGTTCGGCGTGATCGTATAGAGACGCCGGATCGTCTCGGGCTTCGGGAAGACGTCCTCGTCCTCCATCGTCTCTTTCGAGATGTAGCGCAGCGAACTCTTGTTGCCGTTGGGATACTGTACCGCGTCCGAGATGCGGGCGATGACCCTGGGCTCCATCAGGTAGTTGATCAGCGCATGGGCGTTGTCCCGGTTCGGCGCATCGACCGGGATCGCCATGTTGTCGAACCACATCAGCGCGCCTTCCTTGGGCAGAAGATACTGCACGCGCACGCCGTTCTTCGCTTCCTCGGCGCGCGCCTTGGCCTGCAGGATGTCGCCGGAATAGCCGAAGGCGAGGCAGATGTCGCCATTGGCCAGGTCGTTGATGTATTGCGAGGAATGGAACTTGCGGATGTGCGGGCGGATCTTGAGCAGGTGCTCCTCCGCCTTCGCCAGGTCCTTCGGATCCTTGGAATCGGGATCGAGCCCGAGCCAGCGCAAGGTGGCCGGGATCATCTCGTCCGGCGCGTCCAGCAGGTTGACGCCGCAATCGGCGAACTTCGACACCACGTCCGGATCGAAGATCATGGCGAGCGAATTGGCCGGGGGCCTGGGCATGCGCTCCTTGATCTTGTCGGCATTGAGTCCGATGCCGGTGGTGCCCCACATGTAGATCACGGCATGCTCGTTGCCCGGATCGTACTTGGTCATCCGCTGCATCAGGTCCGGGTCCATGTGGCGCAGGTTGGGCAGCTTCGACTTGTCGAGCTTACCCAGCACGCCCGCCTTGATCTGGCGCGCGAGATAGGTGTTGGTCGGCACCACCAGGTCGTAGCCGGAGCGCCCGGCCATCAGCCGCGTCTCCAGCACGTCGTTCGAATCGTAGACGTCGTAGACGACGCGGATGCCGGTCTCGCGCGTGAAATCCTCGAGAACCTTCGGGTCGATATAGTCCGACCAGTTGTAGACCCGCACGACCTTGTCCTGGGCGCCGGTCGCGCTGGCGGCGATCATGCTGCCGGCCAGGCCGGCGAAGAGTGCCATGCTGGCGAGAAGTGACTGGGGAAATCGCTTCATCGTCATCTCCGAAAGTCTGCCAGGCGCGGATGCGCGTGCGGTGGATTTCGGCGCATTGAGCCGCCTGCGGACCGGCTTGTCAATGCGTGAGGGACCCTAGCAGGCCCCCTGAGCGCGCCTCTAGCGCGGCCCCATATCGACGAAGTAGAAAAGGTCGGACTTGAGCGGGATGTTGGTCCGCACCTCGGTCAGGGTTACCTCGGTCTGCTGGCCGCCGGCATCCTCGACGACCCATTGCCGGAGCGCCAGCGGCTCCTCCGAGAAGACCAGGGTGATGCTGCCCTCCTTCGGCTTCTTCGGATCGAAGACGGTGAGCCGGAGGGTGCCCGGGCCGCGGGTGAGCGCCGAGACGCCGGCGCTCTCGCCGAACTCGATCTTCTCGCGCACCAGGAAGGCAAGCGGCGTGGAGCCGAGCGGAATGTGCGAGGTCTGGCGCAGCTCCTTGTCGTGGAAGATGAAGAAATTGCCATCCGCCACCAGCAGGATCGGCACCGGCGGGTCGTATTCGAAGCGCATGCGGCCGGGCCGGCGCATCAGCACGCGGCCCTGCGAGATGCTGCCGTCGGGCGCCACCTGGGTAAAGCGCGCCTCGAAGCTCTTCACCTCGTTCAGATAGGCCTGGATGCGCGCGATCTCCGCCTCATCGGCGGCGCGCGCGCCAGCGCCTGCAGGCAGGGCCAGGAGGCCAATGCCGAACAGGAGGACGGCGATGGCGGTGCGTCTGGTGGCGTCGGGGCGGTTTCCCATGCCTTCTAACTGGCATCGGGCGGGGGTGCGATCAAGCGGAAAAGGCCGCCGCCATCAAAGGACCCGGCCCCCGCCACCCCGCCGCCTCAATCGGGCCGGGTCCGTTCGATCTGCTAGCCGCGGCCGCGCACGATCAGGGAAGCCGCGATGATCTCTGCCATCGAGTCGAGCCGTCCCCTTTCTGTTCCTTCGATGCGGGCCCGAACCCAGCCTTGTCCGGTCATCTGACGGATGGCGAGCGTGAAGCCGGCCTGATCAGCCAGTTCGCGCAGGGAAGAAGCGCATCGTCCGGCCGTTGCCGTCGCGGAACGGATGGATGTGGTTCGGTTCGCAGATGTGGCGGGCAGATGTGGCGGGCCGCCCTTGCAAGCACATCGCTGTCACGAATGTTCAGCCTGTTGATCAGAACGTTCGTGCCCGGGTAGATGCATGGATCGGCCGCAGACATGGCGACAGGGCGCGGGCAGGGCTATCCGATCTTGCCGGTAACGAACTCCCGCACAAGTTTCGCCGCCAGGTCATGCGGCACGCGTTCTTCCTCCAGCATGTCGAAGAATGCTTCTTCCGTGGGCGTGAGATGGATCCCCTCGATCGCATCGCTTGCGCGCGCGTCCGCGCGGATCGCCTCGATGCGCTGCAAGTCTTCGGCAACCCCGGCCTGTTGTTGCGGCCTCCGGACAACCGCTATTTCGGTCTCTCCCATCCGGTCGCGGCGCCCCCGACAATCCGATTGTCAATATATCACAAGGGCTTGCCCCGGTCCAACCGGGCCCGCCGCCTCAGGCAGGCGGCGGCGGGGCGGCAATCAGGTGATAGCGGGGCGTCGTCTGCATCGGGTTGCCCAGCCGCAGGCGGATGCGCCAGGAAGGCCAGCCCGCGCGGTAGGCTTGCATGTCGGGGACGAGGAAGCGCGTGCGGCTCTCGTAGGTCGATGGCCGGTCGGCGGCGGAGCCGAAGCCGAAGATTGGCAGCGAGATGCCGATGCCGGTGCTGGTGCGGCTGGCCGAGCCGCCGACCACGCCAACGCCGACCCCGACCCCGCCGCCGGAATAGCTGCCGCTCGCCACGCCAGGGGCGATGATCGCGATCGGGTCGGAGGGGACCACCCGTCCGTCCGGCCAGATCAGTTCCGCACCGTCGAGGGGCAGCGGATCGACGACCAGCAGTTCGATGACCTGGGCGGCCGAACCGGGCTGGAAGCCAGCGCGGATCTCCGGCCAGCCGCCGGGCGGCGTCGCGGGCTCGCCCGATCCGCAGCCGGCGAGCGCCAGCAAGGCGAGAAGGGCGAGGGCGTGGGCCGGGGGGAGCCGCATCGCCGCCGCCCCTAGCCGATATCGGCCTTGGGCATCAGTTCGTAGGGCGGCGCGAAGCCGGGCAGGCCCGCGACGCGCTCCGCCCAGGCCTTGACGTTTGAATGGTTCGCCAGCTCGAGATTGCCTTCCGCGGCGAAGGCGACCGGGGCATAGCAGGCGATGTCGGCAATGCTGGCCGCCTCGCCGACCAGCCATTGCCGCCCGGCAAGCTGTCCGTCCAGCACCTTGAGCGCCAGTTCCGCGGCATCGCGGAAGTACTTCTGCACCGCCGCGTCGGTGGTCGGCGCGAAACGGGTGAAGAACCGGGTCCGGTTGACGTTCGGCGCCAGACGGTCGGCTTCCCAGGCCAGCCATTCCTTGGCCCGCCAAGTCTCCTCGCCCCGGCCGCGGAAACGTCCGGCCTGCTCCGAGACATAGTCAAGGATGGTGTTCGACTGCACGACGATGCGTCCGTCATGGGCCAGCGCCGGCACCTGTCCGTACCGGTTGATCTTCAGATATTCGGGCGTCTTGTGCATGCCCTTCGCCAGATCGATGGAGCGATAGGCGAAGTCGAGCCCGCACAGCCTGAGCATCAGCCCGGCCTTGTAGCTCGGCCCGGACAGCCAGTTGCCATACAATGTGTAGCCCATTCTGGGTCTCTCCCGGTTGCGTCATTGATTTGATTTTCCGGTGAAAGGTCTAGCTAAGCCCCTGCCCGGCGGCCGGTCAAGCGGAGGCGCCGGCCGCACGGCGGCGGCGCCAGAGCCAGAGCAGGAGCGGCGATAGCCAGATCAGCACCGTGACCGCGCCAAGCGTGCCGGCGATGGGCCGGGAGAAGAAGCCGAGGATGTTGCCATCGGCCTTCTGCATCGAGCTGATGAAAGTCTCCTCCACCATCGAGCCGAGCACGAGCCCGAGAATGATCGGCGCCACGGGAAATCCGTTCTCCTCCAGCAGATAGGCAATCACGCCCATCACCAGCATGGTGGTGACGCCGAATACCGTGTTGTTGGTGGCGAAGGCGCCGACGATGCAGAACAGCAGGATGATCGGCATCAGGACCTCGCGCCGCACCGAGAGCAGCCGCCCCGCGCTCTTGATCGCCAGCCAGCCGACGGGGAGCATCAGCAGGTTGGCGAAGATGAAGGAGAGGAACACCGCATAGAGCAGTTCAGGATTGTTCATGAAGATGGTCGGTCCCGGATTGACTCCCTTCATGAACAGGACGCCGATGGCGATGGCGGTGATGGAATCGCCCGGGATGCCGAAGACCAGCGCCGGGATCCAGGCACCGCCTAGGGCCGCGTTGTTGGCGGCCCCCGCCTCGACGATTCCTTCCACATGGCCGGTGCCGAACTTCTCCGGCTCGCGCGAGAACTTCTTCGACGTGGCGTAGGAGACCCAGGCCGCAATGTCGGCGCCGGCGCCGGGCATGGCGCCGATCAGGGTGCCGATGACGCTGCCGCGCAGCAGCCCCTTGCGATAGGTGCGGATCAGGCCGAGCTGCCCGGTGAAGATGTTGCCGAGCCGGGCCTGGACCGGCGGCGCGGCGAGCCGCGGCGCCACCACATAGCGCAGGATCTCGGAGACCGCGAACATGCCGACCAGCGCCGGGATCAGCGGCACGCCGCCGGTCAGTTCGAAATAGCCGAAGGTGAAGCGCGGATAGCCGGTCGCGACGCCGATGCCGATGCAGGAGATCATCAGTCCGAGAATCAGGGAGACGACGCCCTTGAGCTGGCTTTGCGGCGAGATGATCACGGCGCAGGTGAGGCCAAGGAGGGCCATCCAGAAATACTCGAAGCTCGAGAAGCGCAGGGCGAAATCGGCGAGCGTCGGAGCGAAGCTCATCAGCACAATGGTGCCGAACACGCCGCCGATGACGCTGAAGACCAGGGCTGCGCCGAGCGCCAGCTCGCCCCGCCCGCGCCGGGTCATCATGTAGGCTTCGTCGGTATAGGCGGCGGAAGCGGGCGTGCCGGGGATGCGCAGGAAGCAGCCCGGGATGTCGCCGGCGAAGATCGCCATGGCTGTCGTGGTGACGATGGCGGCGATCGCCGGCACCGGGCCCATGAAGAAGGTGACCGGCACCAGAAGCGCCGTCGCCATGGTGGCGGAAAGGCCGGGCATGGAGCCCACGAACATGCCGAAGAACGCCGAGGCGAGAATGACCCAGAGGACCTGCGGGTCGAGGATCAGGGCGAAGGCGGCGAGAATGGTTTCCATGGCCGCCTCAGATCAGCCCGGTGAGCGGCCCGAGCGGCAGCGGGACCAGCAGGATGCGGGCGAAGATGAGATAGGTGAGAATGGCGGCGGCGAGGCCGAGGGCGAGCGCGGGCAGCGGCCGAACTTTGAGGAACAGCATGAAGCCGCTCACCACCAGTGTCGCCGTCAGGTGGTAGCCCAGCACGTCGTCGAGCCAGGAATAGCCGAGCAGGGCGCCGAGCACGATGGCGATGCCGAACCAGCCCTGCGGCTCGCGGAGCGCCGGCGACAGGCTGACCCAGCCGCCGGGCGAGAGACCGCGCAGGCCGTTCGCGACCAGGCCGAGGCCGCAGACGGCGAGCAGGCAGGCGAGCAGGCGGGGAAAGAATCCGGGCCCATAGGCGACGCCGGCGGCGGTCGGGAACCCGCTCGCCGCGATGAAGACATAGGCCGCGAAGGCGATCAGGACGGCGCCAAAGACGGCATCGTTGAAGCGCATGGGGTGGGGCGCGTCCGGCGTGGCGTCGGGATGGGGCGGCGGCGTGCCGCCGCCCCGGGGCCCGGGTCAGTTCTTGGCCAGTCCGATCGCCTTGAGCACGGTGCCGCAATCGGCTTCCGACTGCTCCATGAACTTGACGAAATCGGCACCGGCCGCCCATTCGAGGCCGAAACCGCGGCTCGTCATGAAATCGCGGAACTCGGCGCTCTTGTGCGCCTTCTCCAGCGCCCGGGTGAGCGTCTCGACGGCCTCCTTCGGCATGCCCTTCGGGCCGGCGACGCCGCGCCAGGCGCCGGCCTTGACCTCCTGGCCGACCGCTTCCATCGAGGTCGGCGCGTCATAGCCCGGCGTACGCTTGGTGTCGAAAACCATCAGCGAGCGCAGCTTGCCTGCATCGAGCAGAGACTTCGCCTCCGGCAGCGAGGCGGGCGCGAAATCGGTGCCGCCCGCCACCAGCTCCTGCAGGGCCGGCGCCGCGCCCTGCGAGGGGATCCAGGTATACTGGTCGGGTTTGAGGCCGGCCTTCAGCATCAGCGAGCCGAATGCCATGTGCCAGGCGCCGCCGATCGAGGAGCCGGAGGCGAGCTTGAACTTCTTCTGGTCGGCCTTGAGCGCATCGAGCGCCTCCTTCGCGTTCTTGATCGGCGAGTTGGCCGCAACGAAGAGCGCGCCGGGGTCGAAATTGTAGAGTGCGATCGGCGTATAGTCGGCGGTCTTGAGATCGGACTGGCCGAGCCAGCGGTAGGTGCCGATCTCGATGGTGATGACGCCGATCGTGTAGCCGTCGGCCGGCGCCTGCGCGATGGCGGAATGGCCGACCACGCCGCCGCCGCCGGTGCGGTTGACGACGTTGAAGGGCTGCTTCAGCTCGTCCTGAAGCAGTTTGGCGATCATGCGGGCTGTTGCGTCGGTGCCGCCGCCGGCGGCCCACGGCACGATGACGGTTACCGGCCGCTCCGGCCAGGCAGCCTGGGCCGGGCCGGCCAGTGCGGCAAGACCGATGGCGGCGGAGGCGGCCAGGGCGACACTTTTCCACGTCTTGAACATGCGTTTCTCCCCAGTTGATTTATAGTTGTCACTTTCCCGCAGATCCTATGGATACTGGACGGCGCGCGCAACGGCGATAGGAGATGGCGGGGAAACACGCTAGATTGACGCAGGCCCGACACCGTCCGCAACCGCGAGCCCGATCACGCCATGGAACCCGTCCGCAATCGCCGCGAGGTGGTCGACCGCCGCGACCTGGCGACGCGGCTCGACGCGCTCGGACCGGCGCGCGACTGGCGCGATGCGGCGCCGCGGGCGGAGGCACTCGCCATCCTCAAGCAGGCGCTGGCGGACGGCCGCGAGGTGATCCGCCGCCGCTTCGACGCCGGCGCGTCCGGCGCGCAGACGGTGCAGGCGCAATGCTTCCTGGTCGACCAGCTCGTGCGCGTCATCCATGACCTGGCGACGGAGAAGGTCTTTCCCAGCGCCGTGCCGACCGGCGGCGAGCGGCTTGCGGTGGTGGCGGTGGGCGGCTACGGGCGCGGGGAACTTGCGCCATGGTCGGACATCGACCTGCTCTTCCTGCTGCCCTACAAGCAGACCGCCTGGGGCGAGCAGGTGGTCGAATTCATTCTCTACCTGCTCTGGGATCTCGGCCTCAAGGTCGGCCATTCCACCCGTTCGGTCGACGAGTGCATCCGCCTCTCCCGCGGCGACCTGACGATCCGCACGGCCATTCTGGAAGCCCGCTATGTCTGGGGCGACCAGAAACTCTACCGGGAACTGCGCCAGCGCTTCCTGAAGGAGGTGGTGGCGCGCACAGGGGCGGAGTTCATCGATGCGAAGCTCGCCGAACGCGACCAGCGCCACCAGCGCATGGGCGACAGCCGCTATGTGGTCGAGCCGAACATCAAGGACGGCAAGGGCGGATTGCGCGACCTGCACACCCTGTTCTGGATCGCCAAGTATCTCTACCGCACCGACGATATCGCGACGCTGGTGGACAAGGGCGTGTTCGCTGCCGAGGAATATCGCCGCTTCGAGAATGCGCAGAACTTCCTGTGGAAGCTGCGCTGCCATCTGCATTACCTGGCCGGCCGGCCGGAGGAGCGGCTCACCTTCGACGTGCAGCGCGAGCTGGCGGTGCGCATGGGCTATACCGACCATGCCGGCACGCGCGGCGTAGAGCGGTTCATGAAGCATTACTACCTGGTCGCCAAGGACGTGGGCGACCTGACGCGTATCTTCTGCGCCGCGCTCGAAGACCAGCACCGGCGACGCCCGAGGCTCGAACTGCTCCGCATTGGCCTCAAGCGGCGCGTCGTTGACGGCGTCTTCGTCGCCGATGGCGAACGGCTCTCCATCGCCGACGACGAGGTGTTCGAGAAGGCGCCGGTCAACATGCTGCGTCTTTTCCACCTGGCGCAGGAACGCGGCCTCGACGTGCATCCGAACGCGCTGCGCCTGATCCGCCAGAACCTGCGGCTGATCGACCGCAAGCTTCGGGCGGATCCGGAAGCCAACCGCCTCTTCATGGAAATGCTGACCTCGCCGCGCGATCCGGAGACCACCCTCCGGCGGCTCAACGAGGCCGGTGTCTTCGGACGCTTCGTGCCCGATTTCGGCCGCGTCGTGGCGCAGACCCAGCACGACATGTACCATGTCTATACGGTGGACGAGCACACGATCCGCGCCATCGGCCTGCTCTCGAAAATCGAGCGCGGCCTGCTCAAGGAGGATCATCCGCTCAGCCACGAGATCGTGCACAAGGTGCTCTCGCGCCGGGTCCTCTACCTCGCCGTGCTGCTGCACGACATCGCCAAGGGAAGGGGCGGCGACCATTCGGTGCTCGGCGCGGAGGTGGCGGTCAAGCTCGGACCCCGGCTCGGCCTCGATGCGGCGGAGACCGAGACCGTCGCCTGGCTGGTGCGCCACCATCTCGCCATGTCGGCCACCGCGTTCAAGCGCGACCTCAGCGATCCGAAGACGATCGAGGATTTTGTCCGCCTGGTACAGAGCCCGGAGCGCCTGCGGCTGCTTCTCGTGCTGACGGTCGCCGACATCCGCGCGGTCGGGCCCAATGTCTGGAATGGCTGGAAGGGCCAGCTCCTGCGCGATCTCTACTACCATGCCGAGGAGGCGCTCTCGGGCGGGCATATCACCGCCGGGCGGGAGCGGCGGGTCGAGGCTGCCAAGCAGGCGCTCGCCGCCGCGCTCGCCGACTGGCCGCCGGCCGAGATCGAGGCCCATCTGCGCCGCCACTACGATTCCTACTGGCTGGCGGAGAGCGTGGAGACTCATGCCCGGCAGGCGCGCATGGTGCGCGAGGCGGACCGTGCCGGCCAGACGCTGACCCTGCAGACCCGCTCGGACCGCTTCCGCGCCGTGACCGAACTCACGCTCTACACGGCCGACCATCCAGGCCTCTTCGCCCGTGTCGCCGGCGCCATCGCGCTGATCGGCGGCAACATCGTCGATGCCAAGATCTTCACCACCAGCGACGGCATGGCGCTCGACACTTTCTTCATCCAGGATGCGCAGGGCAACGCCTTCGACCAGCCCTCGCGGCTGGCGCGCCTGTCCAGCGCCATCGAGCAGACCCTTTCGGGCACGATGAAGCCGCATCTCATGCTGGCCGGCCAGCAATCCGCCATCCCGCCGCGCACCCGCGTCTTCACGGTGCAGCCGGTGGTGCTGATCGACAACAACGCCTCGGCGACCCACACGGTGATCGAGGTGAATGGACGGGACCGGCCCGGACTGCTGCACGATCTGACCTACGCGCTGTTCAACCTGTCGCTCTCCATCGGCTCGGCGCATGTCGCGACCTACGGCGAACGGGCGGTTGACGTCTTCTACGTCAAGGACATGTTCGGGCTGAAAGTGACGCAGAAGGCCCGCCTCGCCCAGATTCGCACCCAGCTTCTGAGGGCGCTGGGTGGCGAGGCGGGCGGAACCGAAGAAACTGCGGGAGGCCAGCCCAGGCGGCGGGTGCGCACACGGGCTCGCCAGGCGGACCGGGGCGAGGCGGCGGAGTAGTCCACTCGTCCGGCTCCGGTGTGCTGTTTACCTGGCCTTAAGCACGGCCCGGCGATGCTCTTCCATCGCGCAGTGGGGGAGCGGCCGCCGGCGAGCGGCGACTTTCGGCAATCCATGGGCTTCATCGAACGGAGGATGTCCGGCGGCGGCCCGGACCGGAGGCTGAAGGGCCCGGGCGGAAGCCGTATCTGGCTACCGCCGCTCGCCATCCTCGCCTTCATTCTGCTTGCCGCCTTCGCGCTCGGGCTCTACGACCTCGCCCGCTCGCGGGAAGCGCGCATCGAGCATGCCCGCCATCATCTGCGCGAACGGGCACTCATGATTGCGCAGCATGCCGCGCGCGCCTTCGACAGCGCCGATCACATGCTGCGCTCGGTCCAGATCGGCCTCGAGGCCGCGGCCCGCGGCGTGCGCCCGCCACCCGAGGAGTTGCAGCAGCGCCTGCGCCGGCTGGCCGAACAGTCGCCGGTGATCCGCTCGCTCGTCGTCTTCGACGCTTCCGGCACCGCCCTGCTCGACTCGATATCGCACCCGCCGCGCCCTCTTCTCGCTGGCCAGCTGGGCTACTTCAACCTCCATCGCGACCAGCCCGAGGTCGGCTTCGTTCTCGGCGCGCCCTTCCGCGGCCGTCTCGACGGCAGGTGGGTCATTCCCGCCACGCGTCGGCTTTCCGGTCCGGACGGGAGCTTCGCCGGCGTCGTCGCCGCCGCGATCGAGCCGATGCACTTCAGCGACCTCTACCGCGCCCTCGACGAGGGCGCGGGTTCGACTCTCGCCATATGGCGCAGCGACGGGCGGATCATCGTGCGCCATCCCCATGACGACGCGCTACTGGCGCGCGCGGCGATGCCGGCGGCGCTGCGCGCGGCGGCGGGGGCGGAGAACCAGGAGGGGCCCGAGAACCTGCTCATCGACTATCCCAGCGGCGGACCGCATAGCCTCGTCGGCTACCAGAAGATAGATGGCCGCGACCTTCTTGCTGTCGCATCCCAGAAGCATGCGGACATTCTCGCGCCCTGGCGGCGCCAGGCGGGCATCTATCTGCTTGCCTTCCTGGCGCTGGCGGCGTTCGGGTTCGCGCTCACCATGCTGCAGATTCGCCAGCGTGCCGGTCGAGCTCAGCTGGAGTTTGAACGCGCGCGCGCCGCGCAGTACTTCCGCATGCAGTTCGAGCAGTCGACCGACGCGCAGTATCTCGTGACGGCCGGGCGGATTGCCGACTGCAATCAGGCGGCGCTCGAACTGTTCGGAGCCGGCGCGCGCGCACGCTTCCTTGCCCTGCAGCCGAGCGATCTGTTCCCGCCCTTCCTGCCTGACGGGCGCGACGCTCTGGCGGCGGCAAGCGAGCTGCAGCGGCAGGCCCGCATGCGCGGCTTCAACCGTTTCGAATGGACCGGCCGGCGCCTCGATGGCAGCGAGTTCCCGGCCGAAGTCACCCTGACGCCGGTCGCCATCGGCGCGGAGAATGCCATGCTTGCGGTCTGGCGCGACCTTACCGAGACGAAGCGCCAGGCAAGCGCGCTGGCCGAGAATCTGGCGCTGCTCGACACCGCGCTGGGCAGCCTGAACCAGGGCCTCAGCATGTTTGATGGCGACCATCGGCTGCTTGCCTGCAACCGCCGTTTCGTCGAACTGCTCGACCTGCCGACGGAGATGATCCGCAAGGGCGCGCGCTTCGAGGATATTGTGCGCATGAACGCCGAGCGGGGCGAGTATGGACCGGGCGATGTGGAAACCGTGGTGGCCGAGCGCACGCGGGCGGCGTTCGGTGGCAAGCCGGTGACTTTCGAGCGCACGCGCCCCGACGGCACGGTGATCCAGGCGCACGGCATGCCGATGCCGGGCGGGGGCATCGTCACCGTCTACAGCGACATCACGGAACTGGTGCGCGCGAGCCAGGCGGCGCAGACGGCCGAGCAGCGCCTGCGCGAGGCGATCGAGACGGTGAACGAGGCCTTCGTGCTGTTCGATGCCGACGATCGCCTGGTGCTCTGCAACGATATCTACCGCGAATGGCATGGCCGTCTCGGCGTCGAGCTTGGCGAGGGCATGACTTTCCGCGAGATCGTCGAGGCGACGTACCGGGCCGCGCCCGGCGGGAACTCCGAGACGGAGATCCTGAACGCCGTCGAGGAGCGGATGCGCATCTTCCGCGCCGATGTCCCGCCTTTCGAGCAGACCTTCGCCGACGGCCGAACCTGGCTCATCAGCGACCGCATGACCCGCGATGGTGGCGTGGTCGGAATCCGCATCGACATCACCAGCCAGAAACGCCAGGAACATCAGCTCGAACGCCACATCAAGGATGTCGAGCTCTCGCGTGCCCTCCTGGCGCAGCAGGCCGAGGAACTGGCGCGGCTCGCCGAAGACTATGCCCAGGCCAAGGAACAGGCCGAGCGGGCGAACAAGGCCAAGTCGCAGTTCCTCGCCATGATGAGCCACGAGATCCGCACGCCGATGAACGGCGTTCTTGGCATGCTCGACCTGCTCGTCGACTCGCCCCTCGATGGCCGCCAGCGCCGGCTCGTCGATGTGGCGCGGCAATCGGCCGATGCGCTGCTGGCGATCATCGACGACATCCTGGATTTCTCCAAGCTCGAGGCCGGCCGGATGACGCTCGAGCAGATCGACTTCGCCCTGGCCGACGTGGTGGAGAGCGTTACCGCGCTCTTCGAATCGCGTGCCGCCGAGAAGGGCGTGCTGCTGCGCACCGAGCTCGAGCCACGCCTGCCGGAATGGCTGCTCGGCGATCCGAGCCGGCTCAAGCAGATCCTGCTCAACCTGGTGGGCAACGCGGTGAAGTTTACCGAGCGCGGATCTGTCACCTTGCGCATCGAGCGGGAGCCGGACGAGGGGGAGGGGCTGCTGTTGCGCTTCTCGGTGCGCGATACCGGCATCGGCATTCCCGAGGAGGTGCAGGAACGGCTGTTCGCGAGCTTCACCCAGGCGGACGATTCCACGGCGCGCCGCTTCGGCGGCACCGGTCTCGGGCTCGCCATCTGCCGCCAGCTCGCCGAACTGATGCAGGGCTCGATCGGCCTTTCCAGCCGGCCGGGCGAAGGCAGCGAGTTCTGGTTCACTGCCCGCCTGCGCCCCGGCCGTCCGGCGGCGCGGCCCGGACGGACCCGCGCGCCCGTGGAAGGCGAGAAGGCGCCGCCGATCAACGTGCTGGTCGCGGAGGACAACCGGGTCAATCAGGTGGTGATCGCCAGCATGCTGGAACGCGACGGCCACCGGGTGCGGATCGCGGCCAATGGCAAGGAAGCGATCCTCGCCCTGCGCAGCGGCGAGTTCGACCTGGTGCTGATGGATGTGCAGATGCCCGAACTGGACGGGATCGCGGCTACCCGCCTGATCCGCGCCATGCCCCTGCCGCTCGGCGCCATCCCCATTGTCGCCCTGACCGCCAATGCCATGGAAGGCGACCGGGAAATATACCTCGAAGCCGGCATGAACGATTACGTCTCCAAGCCGATCGATCTTGCCCGGTTGCGCCGCGCCATTCGCCGGGCCTGCGCGCTGCCGGTGGCGGAAGAGGCGACGCCGGAAGGAAGCGGGCCGGCCACGGCTCCCGGCAGCGAAACCGGGCGGCAGGGGCCGGCGCCTGCGCTGCCGGAGGATCTCGCCGGCCTGCTGGCGCGCATCGAGCGGCTGCCGGGGCGCATGGCATCCTGATCCTTTCGCCGGAGCGCGAAACCAGCTAAGCACTTGGCGGCATGAGCCTCGTCCGTTCCGTCGTCACCATCGGCGGCTTCACCATGGCGAGCCGGCTGCTGGGCTTTCTCCGCGACATCCTGATCGCGGCGAGCCTCGGCGCCGGCCTGCGCGCCGACGCTTTCTTCGTGGCACTCCAGCTTCCCAACCTGTTCCGCCGGCTGTTCGCCGAGGGCGCGTTCAATGCCGCCTTCGTGCCCCTCTTCGGCGAGAACCGGGCACGTGGCGGGGATGCGGGCGGGCGCGATTTCGCCGAGCAGGCGCTGGCGGCGCTGCTGTTCGTGCTGGTCGTCGTCGTCGGACTTTTTCTCGCCGGCATGCCCTACGCGGTTCTCGTGCTGGCGCCGGGCTTTCTTTCCCAGCCGGAGAAATATGCGCTCGCGGTCGAGCTCTCGCGCATCACCTTCCCCTATCTGCTGCTCATCAGCCTGGTCTCGCTGCTGAGCGGCGTGCTCAATTCCCTCGGCCGCTTCGCGGTCGTCGCCGCGACGCAGCTTCTGTTCAATCTCTGCCTGATCGTGGCTGTCCTTCTGGGCGGTGTGCTGGCACCGAGCATGGCGCATGCGCTCGCAATGGCGGTGACGGTTTCGGGCATCCTGCAGTTCGTCTGGCTGATCCTCGCCTGCCGGCGCGCCGGCTACGACCTCTCGCTTCGCCTGCCGCGGCTCACGCCGCCGGTCCGCCGCCTGCTCACACTGGCCCTGCCGGCGGCGGTCGGCGCCGGGGCGACGCAGATCGCGCTCTTCGTCAACCTGGTCCTTGCCTCGCTGCTGCCCTCAGGTGCGATCTCGTATCTCTTCTATGCCGACCGTCTCAACCAGCTTCCCATGGGCGTCATCGGCGTGGCGCTCGGCACCGCGCTGCTGCCGACCCTGGTGCGCGAGATCGCCGCAGGGAGGGTGGAGCGGGCGTCGGAACTGCAGAACCGGGCGCTGGAACTGGGTCTCCTGCTCACCCTGCCGGCGACAGCGGCGCTGATCTGCATTCCCTTCACCCTGGTCGGCGTGCTGTTCGAGCGCGGGGCTTTCGGGCCGGAGGCGACGCTGGCCACGGGTCAGGCGCTGGTCGCCTATGCGATCGGCCTGCCGGCCTTCGTCATGATGCGCCCGCTCACCGCCGGCTTTCATGCCCGGCAGGACACCACCACGCCGGTACGCATCGCGCTGGTTGCCGTCGGCACGGGCATTGCCTTTTCGCTCGTACTGATGTGGCCGCTTGCCCATGTCGGCCTCGCGCTTGCCATCTCCATTTCTGCTTGGTTGCAGGCCGGGCTGCTCGGGCACAGGCTGCTGCGGCGCGGACACTGGCAGCCGGACGCGCGCCTTCGCGCCCGCGCCCCGCGCATCCTGCTCTCCTGCCTGGCAATGGTGGCAGCACTCGTCCTGCTGCGCGAGGCGCTGGCGCCACTGTTCGGCCAGGGCACGGCGGGACGCGCTCTCGCTCTCGCGCTGCTGGTGCTTGCCGGCATCACGGTCTATGGCGCCGCCTGCCTCCTGACCGGGGCGGCGCGCATCGCGGAGCTGCGCCAGGCGTTCGGCCGGCGCGGTTGACCGGCGGCGGGGGCTGGGCGATAAAGCGCCGCCCGCGCGGCCACCGCCCGATCCCGGCGGCGGCTTCCGGCATTCCGCCCCGGGCCGTGTCCAAAGCGATGGAGCATTCCTTGAAGAACCGCATCTTCTCCGGCGTCCAGCCGACCGGCAACCTGCATCTTGGCAATTATCTCGGCGCGATCCGCAACTGGGTCCGCCTGCAGAAGGACTTCGACTGCATCTTCTGCATGGTCGACATGCATGCGATCACGGTCTGGCAGGATCCGAAGGAGTTGACCGCGAATACGAGGATGGTGACGGCGGGCCTGCTGGCGGCCGGCATCGATCCGCGCAACTGCATCGTGTTCAACCAGAGCCAGGTCTTTGCCCATGCGCAGCTTGCCTGGATCTTCAATTGCGTGGCGCGGCTCGGATGGCTCAACCGCATGACGCAGTTCAAGGAGAAGGCCGGCAAGCAGCGCGAGAACGCCTCCGTCGGCCTCTATGCGTATCCGAACCTGATGGCGGCCGACATCCTTGCCTACAAGGCGACCCATGTGCCGGTCGGCGAGGATCAGAAGCAGCATCTCGAACTGACCCGCGACATCGCGCAAAAGTTCAACAACGATTTTGGCGTCGAGTTCTTTCCGTTGCCGGAGCCGCAGATCCTCGGCGAGGCGACGCGGGTGATGAGCTTGCGCGACGGCTCGAAGAAGATGTCGAAATCGGAGCCCTCGGACTATTCGCGCATCAACCTGACCGATGGGCCGGACCTGATCGCGGACAAGATCCGCAAGGCGCGCACCGATCCACATCCGCTGCCCGACAGCATTGCGGAGCTGGAGAAGCGGCCGGAAGCCGACAACCTGCTCGGCATCTATGCCGCCCTTGCCGACATGGGCAGGGAGCAGGCGCTTGCAAGGTTCGCCGGTGCGCAGTTCTCGGATTTCAAGGCGCAGCTCACCGACCTCGCGGTGGCGAGCCTCGGTCCGATCGGCGAGGAGATGCAGCGCCTCGTTGGCGACACTTCGCATGTCGACCAGGTGCTGCGTGAAGGCGCCGAACGGGCCAACGCGCTGGCTGAGCCGATCGTGCGCCAGGCCATGGAGATCGTCGGCTTTCTCAAAGCCTGATGGCGGGCGGGGCAGGGCGATTGATTGCGCCCGCCCCGCTCCCCACATAGGTGAAATCTCAAGCCGACCGATCCGGGGGCCCGCCGATGAACAGCATGTCCGACAATGCCGACCGCGACCCGCTCGCCGATTTGCCGCCCGAACTCAAGGACGAGCCGGAGGCCGCGCCGCCTCCGCGCCGGCGGCTGTTGCGTCCGGTCCTGTACGCCGTCGCGGCGGCATTGCTGCTCTACTATCCGCTCGGCATGGCGTGGCTGCACAAGATCGACGACGATCCCGACTTCGCGCTCGAGGTGCGGGACGTGCCGCGCCAGGGCAGCCGCGCGGTGGCGCTCGCCGCCGAACTGATCGCGCGCGAGGTGGACGAGCATCGCTGGATCGCCAACGATCCGTTCTTCCTGCCGGGTGCCGCTCTCGACAACATGCCGAATTTCCAGCAGGGAATCATCTCGGCGCTTGCCCGCTTCGCCTTTGAGCTTTCCGACCAGATCGGCCGGGTGCGCGGCTCCAGCCAGACCGACAAGGACCTGCAGGAAGCCTCCGGCCTGCTGCAATATTCCGGAACGAAATGGTATTTCGACTTCGCCACGTCGTTCGCGCCGACCGCGACCTCCGAGCAGCAATATCGCGCCGCGCGCCGCGCGCTGATCAGCTACAACCGCCGGCTTGCCGATGGGCAGGCGATCTTCGAGCGGCGCGCCGACAACCTGCTCGCGACCCTCGACCGTATTGCGCTCGACCTGGGCTCCGCATCGGCGGCGCTCGATTCGCAGATCACCCTGCATAGCGGCGACTGGATCGACTTTCGCTCCGATGACGTCTTCTACTCGATCAAGGGCCAGGCTTATGCCTATTTCCTGATCCTGCGCGAGCTCGAGCACGATTTCGAGAATATCATCCGCGAGCGCCAGCTTCAGGCAACCTGGGCGCAGATGCTCTATTCCTTCCGCGAGGCGGCGGTCATGGACCCGCTGGTGGTGGTCAATGCCCGGCCCGATTCCGTCTTGCGGCCGAGCCATCTGGCGGCGCAGGGTTTCTATCTGCTGCGCGCGCGCACCCAGCTTCGCGAAATCACCAACATCCTGCTGAAATGAACGCCGGGCACCTCGCTTGCCGCCCGGCGGGCGGGGTGGCAGGATAGGCCGGCATGAACGAACAGAACCGTCGCACGAAATTCCTCGTCGTGGTCGACCAGACCCCGGAATGCCGCACCGCGCTGCGCTTCGCCACCCAG